>JAABSG010000188.1 GCA_011390475.1 Geminicoccaceae bacterium
GCACGTCGACCCCGCCCTCGGCGAGCGCTTCGGCCTGGGCGCGAAAGGCGGCCTCGGCGTCGGCCGGATCGAGAGCGCCCACGGGTGCGAGGATTTCGCCGGTGGGGCCGATCGAGCCCGCGACCAGCACGGGCCGGCCGGCGGCTTCGGCGGCCCGCCTGGCGACGGCTGCGGCAGCCCGGTTGAGCTCGGCGACCCGGTCCTCGGCCTGGTGCAGCTCGAGGCGATAGGCATTGCCGCCGAAGCTGTTGGTCAAGACGATGTCCGAGCCCGCCTCGATGAACTCGCGGTGCACGTCCTGGACGCGCTCGGGATGGTCGACATTCCAGAGCTCGGGGCTGTCGCCGGTCTCGAGGCCGCGCTTGAAGAGGCCGGTGCCCATGCCACCATCGGCCAAGAGCACGCGGCGGTCGTCGAGAAGGGGGCGTAGACGGTCGGGCATGGCGATTGGGCTATCCGGTGAGGGGCTATCCGCTAGGGGTCGAGCTGCGGCGACGTCTGGGCCGGCTGTCGGCGGGGCTGGTGATGCCCTGCGCCCGGCGGCGTCGGCGAAGGTCCTGGACGATGTTCAGCCGCTCGGCATTGGTCGCCTCCGGCCAAGCCACGATCTCGCGCGGCGTGCGGAGGCAGCCGGCGCAGCGCCGTGTCTCGGGATCGAGCCGGCAGACGCCGATGCAAGGGGAGGGAATGTCGGGGAGATCCGCCATGGTCGCTTCAGCCGAGGGGTGCGGCGTCGAGGTAGCGCAAGGGCCGGCTTGCGCCTAGTCTGAGAACGACGCCCACCTACCGGGCAGCGCCCTGCGCGCGCCCCTCACCCGAGCTGATGACCGGGATGAACATGCCCAAGACCACGTCCACACTCTCACCCACGCCCACCGGGGACCCGGCGACCGGGCCACTTCTCTTCGATGCACCCGGCCGCGGCCGGATCTACGACACCATCGCCGAGACCATCGGCAACACGCCTCTGGTCCGCATCCGCCGGCTCTCGGCCGAGGCAGGAATCGCGGCCGACATTCTCTTGAAGCTCGAGTTCTTCAATCCTTTGGCGAGTGTGAAGGACCGGATCGGCGTCGCGATGATCACCGCCCTCGAGGCCGCGGGCGAACTCGTGCCGGGTGGGACGATCATCGAGCCCACCTCGGGCAATACCGGGATCGCGCTGGCCTTTGTCGCTGCGGCCAGGGGCTATCGGCTGATCCTCACCATGCCGGAATCGATGTCGATCGAGCGGCGCAAGATGCTGAAATTCTTGGGTGCGGAGATCGAGCTCACGCCGCGCGAGCGCGGCATGAAGGGGGCGATCGAGCGGGCGAACGAGCTGCTGGCCGAAATTCCGGAGGCAGTGATGCCCGGCCAGTTCGCCAATCCGGCCAATCCCGCGATCCACAGGCGGACGACCGCCGAGGAGATCTGGCGCGACACCGAAGGGGCGGTCGACGTGATCGTCGCCGGCGTCGGCACCGGGGGCACGATCACCGGCTGTGGCCAAGCCTTGAAGGAACGCAAGCCGTCCCTCAGACTGGTCGCGGTCGAGCCCGAGGCGAGCCCGGTGCTCTCGGGTGGCGCACCCGCCGGGCACATGATCCAGGGTATCGGCGCCGGCTTCGTGCCCGACAATCTCGAGGTCGAGTTGATCGACGAGGTGATCAAGATCGCCAACGAGACGGCGTTCTCGACGTCGAGGCGGCTGGCGCGGACCGAGGGCATACCGGGCGGCATCTCATCGGGTGCGGCGCTGGCCGCAGCCCTCGAGATCGGTGCCCGGCCCGAGATGGCCGGCAAGACGATCGTCACGATCATCCCGTCCTTCGCCGAGCGCTACATCACGACGGCCCTCTTCGAGGGCGGCTGAAACGGGCGTTAATCGAACTTTCAGGAATTGGCGCTAGACGGATGGTGGGCGCGACAGGGATTGAACCTGTGACCCCTGCCGTGTGAAGGCAGTGCTCTCCCGCTGAGCTACGCGCCCCGCTTGCGAGCTTGGCGATTAGGTCGAGGCGGTGACGGAGTCAAGCATGGGATGTGGCAATGCCGGGCAGGATGGCGCGATCAGGTGGCAGGGAGCGAGGCCATGGCCTCTTCGAGCTCGGCGAAATCGCTGATGATCCGATCCGCCCCCAGGCTCTCGACCGGCTCGGCGCTGTAGCCGAAATCGACCAGGATGCAGGCGAGCCCACAACCGCGCGCGGCCGCGAGGTCGTTCTTGCTGTCGCCGACCATGACGGTAGTGGTGGGCGCTGCACCCATGCGGTCGAGCACGAGCCGAAGATGATCCGGGTGCGGCTTGCGCTTGGCCACGGCATCGCCGCCGACGACGGCACCGAAGCGTGGCCTGATGCCGAGCTGCTCGAGGATGAGCTCGGTCGGCCGCTGCGGCTTGTTGGTGCAGACACCGAGCGGCGTCGCGCTGGCCGCGAGCCGGTCGAGGGCGGCCTCGACATTGGCGAAAAGCCGGCTGTCCCGGCAGGGAGCGGCGTTGTAGATCTCGAGAAACCGGTCATGCGCCGCCTCGAGCGCGGCCTCGCTCACCGCTCCCCGGCTCCACACCAGCGAGCGCTCGACCAGCTTTTTGGCTCCATCGCCGATCATCCGCCGGACCTCTTCCGCCGACGGCACCGCCAGCCCGTCCTCGGTCAAGAGCTGGGTCACCGCCGCATGGAGATCGGGAAGCGTGTCGACGAGCGTGCCGTCGAGATCGAACACCACCGCTTTCGAGGTCATCTGAAAGAGCCACCGTCCAGGTTGAGAACCGTCGGCATCTTGGATAGGTGGAAGCCGTTCGTCGAGCCCGCCGATGGGGCCGCCGTGTTGAAGAGGTGAGCAGGATGACCGTCGTCGAACCGTTGAGCGTCGTGATCCTGGCCGCCGGCCGCGGCACCCGGATGAAGAACGATCGGCCGAAAGTGCTGCACGAAATGGCCGGCCTTTCGCTGATCGGCCATGTGCTGGCGACCGCCGAGGCCTTGGGTCCCGAAAAGCTCGTGGTCGTGCTGGGCCGTGAGATGGAGGCCGTGGCGGCCGAGATTGCCGGGCGCGCGCCCGCGGCCGCCATCGTCATCCAGGACCCGCCCATGGGCACCGGCCACGCGCTGCAGGTAGCGGCGCCCGAGCTGCTCTCTGCTGGTGCCGTGCTCGTGCTCTACGGCGACACGCCGCTGATGACGGAAGCGACGCTCCGGGCCCTGCTCGAGCGCCGGCGCGCGGAAGATGCGGCGGTGGCGGTGCTCGGCATGCGGCCGCCCGATCCCGCGGGCTACGGCCGGCTGCGGATGGGCGAGGGTGGCGAGCTCTTGGCCATCGTCGAGCACAAACATTGCGATCCGGCCCTCCTCGCCGAGGGGTTCTGCAATTCCGGGGTCATGGCGCTCGCCGCCGAACGGACCGCAACGCTGCTGGGCAATCTGACGAGGCACCCGGGTAGCGACGAGTTCTACCTCACCGACGTGGTCGAGATCGCAGGGCGGCACGGCTGGCCGTGCCGTGCCGTCGAGGCGAGCTGGATCGAAGGGCAGGGGGTCAATACCCAGGCACAACTGGCCGAGGTGGCGGCCCACTTCCAAACCCGCCGGCGCACCGAGCTGATGGCCGCCGGCGTCATCATGCAAGCGCCGGAGACCGTCTTTCTCGCGGCCGATACCGAAATCGGAGCGGGGGCGGTGATCGAGCCCTTCGTCGTTTTCGGCCCAGGGGTTCGTGTCGCGGCCGAAGCCGTGATCCACAGCCATTCGCATCTGGCCGGTACCGAGATCGGGCGGCGTGCCGAGATCGGCCCCTTCGCGCGCCTGAGGCCCGGGACAGTGATCGGCGAGCAGGCCAAGGTCGGCAATTTCGTCGAGGCCAAGAACACGACGCTGGGCACGGGTGCCAAGGCCAACCACCTGACCTATCTCGGCGATTGCGACGTCGGCGCCGCAGCCAACATCGGCGCCGGGACCATCACCTGCAATTACGACGGCTTCAACAAGCACCGCACGGTGATCGGTGCTGGCGCCTTCGTCGGCTCGAATTCGGCCTTGGTGGCGCCGGTCACGGTGGCGGCCGACGCCGTCGTCGGTGCCGGCAGCGTGGTGACGAGCGACGTTCCCGCCGATGCCCTGGGACTGACCCGCTCGCCACAGCGCATCATCGAAGGTGGGGCGCGGCGGCTGCGCGAGCGCCTGGCCCGTGAAAAACCAGGCGGCAAAGGCTGACGTCGGCCGGCTCAGGTGATAAGTCTCTTGGTCGTGGAGATGGACCTACGACCATTGGGAGTACCGCGAATGCGGCGATTGACGGCACTGGCCGCGGCATGGCTGATCGTGTTGGGCCTCGGCTTCGGCTCGAGCGGCGCGGCGGTGGCGCAAGGCTTGGCCGATGTGCGGCTCGGCAACGAAGCCTTCAGGCAGGGCGATTTCGCGACCGCGGTCCGCCACTACACCGACGCCATCCGCTCGGGCGAGCTCGTCGGTGAGGCCCTGGCCATCACCTACAACAATCGCGGCGTGGCCCACGGCGAGGCCGGCGACTTCGATCCGGCGATCGCCGATTACAGCCAGGCCATGGCGCTTCGCCCGGGTGACGCCACCACCGTTCGCAACCTTCGGGTCGCCCATGTGCGCCGGGGCGAGCTGCGTTTCGCTTCCGGCGCCTATGACGACGCGGTCGCCGACTTCACCCAGGCGATCTCGCTGGAGCCCGAGCACCACCTGGCATATCAGCGGCGCGGCGAGCTCTATACCGAGCTGGGCTTGATCGACCTCGCGGTGGACGATCTGGAGCGAGCGATGCTGCTCAGCCCCGGAGATGCCGAGATCACCACGGCCCTCGAGCGCGCCACGGCGCAACGCGAGCGCCTCGCCGGCAGCCCGACGCCGGGCGAGACGGCGCCCGGTGACGTCGCTGCAGCCGATCCCGCCCCTCTGCCCGAGCTCACCGAGACACCCGCTGCGGCATTGTCCAGCGAGGCGTCCAGCGACACTGCCGAGGCGCCCGTAGAGGAACCAGCGACCGAGGCGCCGGCCGTGGCCGCCGTGCCGACGCCCGCGCCACGCGAGGCACCGGCCGAGCCCGAACCCTCGGCCGCACCGGCAGCCGCTGCCGAGCGGGTGATCGACATGACCCCGGCGGCGCCGACGCCACCTGCCGCTGCCGAAGCCACGGCAGAAACCGCTCCGGAGCCGGCTCCGGCTCGGGCGCCCACGCCTTCACCGGCACCGGCACCACCAGCAGCCGGGGCCACGACCGCGGCGGCAGAAGGCGAGCCCTTTCGGGTGGTCAGCGCCGTCAACTACCGGGCCGGTCCCGACAACGATGCGCAGCGCCTGGGAACGGTCGACGCCGGGCGAATCGTGCGGGTGACTGGCGATACCCTGGGTTGGAAGCACGTGATCCTGCCCAACGGCGATCGCGGCTTCATCTACGGCAGCTGGCTGGAGCCTGCGGGCAACTGACCGGCGAAAATGCGGGAGACAAAAAACTTTACGCTTTGATCGTTTGCAGGGATCCCCTAAACGAAATGTTAACCTGCACACTGCATAGTGGAGCGATCGAATGGGTCGGCTGATCGGCTCCTCGTTCAACTTTCGGTAGATTGCCGAACGCGAGAAAGGTGCATCGATGCTCGGTCGATTGGCGATCGTACTCGTGGCCCTGGTGCTCGGGGCAGGCGCGGCTCCAGCCCATGCCAACAACAAGTATGCCGCCGTCGTGATGGACTACGATACGGGTGAGGTCCTGCATTCGCGGCGGGCCGATGTGTCGCTCTTTCCGGCATCCTTGACCAAGATGATGACCTTGATGATGCTATTCGATGCGCTCGAGCGCGGCGAGCTGCAGATGGACAGCAAGCTGCCGGTCTCGCGCCGGGCGGCAGACATGCCGGCCTCCAAGCTCGGCCTGCGGGCCGGGTCGACCATCACGGTCTCCCAGGCGATCCAGGCAATGACCGTGCGCTCGGCCAATGATGTTGCTGTTGTCATCGCCGAAGCGCTCGGTGGCACGGAAAGCGAGTTCGGTGAGCTGATGACCAAGCGCGCCCGACAACTCGGCATGCGCAATACGACCTTGAGGAATGCTTCAGGCCTGCCCAACAGCAAGCAGAAGAGCACGGCCCGCGATATGGCATTGTTGTCGCAGCGGATGATCCGTCACTATTCTAAGTACTATCATTATTTCAGCCAGGAGCACTTCACCTTCGGCGGGCGAACCTATCGCAGCCACAACCGCCTCGTACGCAGCTATCGCGGCATGGATGGCTTGAAGACCGGCTACACGAGAGCCTCCGGCTTCAATCTGGCGTCGAGCGCAGTGCGCAACGGGCGGCGGGTGATCGTCGTCGTCTTCGGCGGGCGTAGCGCCCAGACCAGGGACGCCGAGGTGGTGCGGCTGATGGATCTCGGCTTCGAGCGACTGCGCGAGCGGCGTCGCGAGCCACTGATCGCCCTCCTGCCGCAGCCCAAGCCAGGGACGGTGACGCGGGCGGTCGCGGCGCTTTCGGACACGACCCCCCCGGCCGGCCCGCCGGCGGCTGCCGAGATCATCGTCAGCACGCCCGTACTGCCCGAGCCCCGCCCCGGTACTGCCGACATCGAGGTCGCTGCAGCGCCGGCGAGCGTGCTCGATGCCTTGCCCGAGGCGGAGCTAGCGGCGATTCTGGACGCTGCCATCAATGCGCCCGAGCCGCGGCCGACCGAAATCGGCAGCGGCCTCGTTGCCGGCCCTGCCAAGGCAGCAGCGACCGGCGCTTATGCGGTCCAGGTCGGCGCCTTTCATGATCCGAACCAGGCTCGCCGGGCGGCGCACATGGCGACCGACCTCGTGCCCGAGATCCTACTTTTGGGCGATATCGACGTCAGCCCGCTGCAGGGCCGTCGCCAGATGGTCTACCGGGCGCGGGTCGCCGGCTTCGAACGCGAGACTGCCAATCGCGCCTGCAGTCTCCTTCAGGCCAAGCGCCAGGAGTGTCTGGTCGTTCGCACTGCCGGTGAGCAGGTCGCGAACGGTACGAGCTGACCCGGTCGCCACCCTGGGCTACGGCTGCGCCGACCCTCGAACGGGTCACTATCGGACTTTCGTCCCTGTCTGCGCGCAGCCAGGGGTAGCAAGTGCCGATCAGGCGGCTTGACGGCTGGGTGGTCGGCGGCGAAAGCTGATGGCTTCGGCGACGTGGATCTTTTTGATCACCGCCGAGTCGTCGAGATCGGCGAGGGTTCGGGCGACCCGCAAGATCCGGTAATAGCCGCGGGCGGAGAAGCGGAGCCGCTCCATCGCCCGGGTGAGCAGCTCGCTCGCCGCGGGCTCGGCCTCGCAGACCCGGTCCAAGAGCTCGCCCTCGAGCACGGCATTGAGCTTCGGGCCCATCGCACCCAGGGCCTCGAGCCGCATCGCCTGGACATCCTGCGCCGCCGCCACGCGGGCCGCGACCTCGGCCGAGCCTTCACCCGGCACCGGTAGGGTGAGGTCCTGAGCACTCAGCGCCGCCACCTCGACATGCAGGTCGATGCGATCGAAGAGCGGCCCGGAAATGCGTTTCTGGTAATCCTCCGCACAGCGCGGCGCCTTGGCGCAGGCGAGGCCGGCATCGTCGAGATAGCCGCAGCGGCAAGGGTTCATCGCGGCGATCAGCTGAAAGCGGGCGGGGTAGGTGACGTGATGGTTGGCGCGGGCGACGGTGACGGTGCCGGCCTCGAGGGGCTGGCGCAGGGATTCCAGCACCTGCCGGCCGAACTCCGGCAGCTCGTCGAGAAAGAGCACGCCGCGATGGGCGAGCGAGATTTCGCCGGGCCGGGCATCGCGGCCGCCGCCGACCATGGCGGCCATCGAGGCTGCGTGGTGCGGGGCGCGGAATGGGCGGCCTTCCGGCAGACGCCCCGCCTCGAGCCTTC
>JAABSG010000189.1 GCA_011390475.1 Geminicoccaceae bacterium
CTGCTGCAACAGCTTCTGGATCAAGAACTCGATCCGCCGCGGGTCATGGCCCTCGATCTGGCCGAAGAGATAGTCGAGCAGCGGCGGCAGGGCCCGATCCGGCCCGTGATCGTAGCACTCGCCCCAGCCGGTGATGCCCTCGTCGGTGTCGATGGCGACGATCACCCGCGGCCGGTCGCGATCACGCGCCATGAAGCTTCTCAGTCGAACGATGCGCATAGGCCCCCCGGGGTTCGGGCCGACCCAGCGGGCGGTCGACCGGTCGAAACGGAGCCGCGATAGCCGCCACGCCCGGCGCTTGGCAAATGGTTTGACAAGCGGTCGCCGCGCGGCGACCCTCGGCTGCAACAATCGGTCCCTCGAGGGCCGTGGCAATAGTTCAGGGAGCTCGTGGATGAAGCAGACGCAAGGTCGTTTGGTGACGGCGGTGAGCGCTTTGGCGCTGAGTGCTGCACTGGGTGCGGAAGCCTGGGCACAAACCTACGACGAGGCGCCGCAGCTCGCCGAGCGCGTCGCCGCGGGCGAGCTGCCGCCGGTCGAGGAACGCCTGCCAGCCGAGCCCGAGGTGGTGACCCCGATCGAGAGCATCGGTACCTATGGCGGCCAGCTCCGCTATGGCCTGCGCGGCAGCTCCGACCACAACAACATCCTGCGCATGGTCGGCCCGCAGGGGCTGGTCCGCTGGAACATGGACTATACGGAGGTGATCCCGAACGTCGCCCATGAGTTCGAGGTCAACGAGGACGCCACCGAATTCACCTTTCATCTCCGCCCGGGCATGAAATGGTCGGACGGCGAACCCTTCACGGCCGACGACGTGCTCTTCAACATGCTCGACCTCGTCTTCAACGACGAGTTCGCACCGACCCCACCGCGCTACATGACGGACGGCACACCGGCCACGGTCGAGAAGCTCGACGACCACACGATCAAGTTCACCTTCACGGCGCCTTACGGCGACTTCCTGGCAGAGCTGGCCTCGCCGCTCGGTCAGCATCCGGTGCTCTACGCCCGGCACTACTGCTCGCAGTTCATGCCCGCCTACAACGACCAGATCGACGAGCTGATCGCCGCCAACAACGCCAGCGACTGGCAGAATCTCTACCTCGCCAAGTGCGGCGACATCGAGATCCCGGCGCGCTGGGGCAATGCCGAGCGGCCGACGCTCGACCCCTGGATCATCAGCGAGCCCTATACCGGTGGCGCTGTTCGCGTCGTCATGGAGCGCAACCCCTACTTCTGGCAGGTCGATACGGAGGGCAACCAGCTGCCCTATATCGACACCCTGCTCTCGCCCATCGCCCAAGACGTCGAGAGCCTGATCCTGGACGCGATGGGGGGCCGGATCGACTTCCAGATCCGCCATCTCGATGCCGCGGCCAACCGCCCGGTGCTCGCGGAGAACCGCGAAGCGGGCGGCTACGAGTTCGTCGAGGCGAGCTCGGTCGGCGGGGTCAACATGATCATCAACCTGAACCTCACCCACAAGGACCCGGAGCTCAGGGAGCTCTTCAACACCAGGGACTTCCGGGTCGCGCTGTCGCTCGGCATGGACCGCCAGTCGATCATCGACACCGCACTCCTGGGCGACGGCGAGCCCTGGCAGCAGGGACCCTTCGAGGAGCATCCGAACTTCCACGAGCAGATCAGCACGCAGTATCTCGACTACGACCCGGACGAGGCCAACCGGCTGCTCGACGAGCTCGGCTTCGCGCCCGGCGCCGACGGCGTCCGGCAATTGCCGAGCGGGCGGCCGATCAAGTTCCAGGTCGACGTCATCCCGACGCTGCAGCCCGAGCAGGTCGACATGCTCGAGCTGATCGAGCAGTACTGGGCCGAGATCGGTGTCGACATGGACGTCAATGCGCTCGAGCGCACCTTCTTCTACGAGCGCACCTCGAACAGCAACGACCACGACGCGGCGGTCTGGGGCGGCCAGGCGAGCTGGGTCCCGGGCGAGATCCCGCAGCAGATCGTGCCGGTCCACCACGACAGCCGCTGGGGCATCCCCTGGAGCTTCTGGTACAACAGCGGCGGCGAGCGGGGCGAGGAGCCGCCGGCCTCGGTCAAGCAGCGGATGGAACTCTACGACCAGGCCCGCGCCACGGTCGATCCCGAGGCGCGCCGCGCCCTGATCCACCAGATCGCCGACATCGCCGCCGAGGAGTTCGAGGTGATGGGCGTCTCGAAGGCGGTGCCGACCTACGGCATCGTCAAGACCAACCTGATGAACGTGCCGCCGGCCATGCCGAGCTCCTGGTACTACCCGACCCCGGCCCCGACCCTCTTGACCACCTGGTACTGGGCCGAATGAGCAACAGGCCGCGCCGGCCCGACGCCGGCGCGGCCGTCCGCTCACCAGGCAGGGCAGGGCACGGCAGGGCAGGACGGCGATGCTGCTGACCTACATCGTCAAGCGGATTATCTGGACCATCCCGTTCCTGTTCGCCGTCTCGCTCGTCTCCTTCGCGCTGATCCAGGCGCCGCCCGGCGACTACCTCACCACCTTCGCCGCCACCCTGGCCCAGTCCGGCGACATGGTGGACGAGCAGCGGCTCGAGGCACTGCGCACCCGCTATGGCCTCGATCAGCCCTTCATCGTCCAGTACTGGAAGTGGATCTCGGGCGTCCTCCAGGGCGATTTCGGCATCTCGTTCGAATGGCAGCAGCCGGTCTCCCATCTCATCTGGGAGCGCATGGCGCTCTCGGTCTGCCTCGCCCTTTCGACCCTGCTCTTCACCTGGGCGATCGCCTTTCCGATCGGCATCTATTCCGCCGTCAGGAAATACTCGATCGGCGACTATATCGTCACGACGATCGGCTTCTTGGGCCTGGCGCTACCCAACTTCCTCCTGGCGCTGGTCTTGATGTATGTCGGCGTCGTTTATTTCGGCGCCAATGTCGGCGGCCTGTTCTCGCAGGAATATCAGATGGCGCCCTGGTCCTGGGCCAAGGTCGTCGATCTCCTCGAGCATATCTGGATCCCGGTCGTCATCCTCGGCACCTCGTCCTCGGCGGCCTTGATCAGGATCATGCGCGCCAACCTCCTGGACGAGCTCAACAAGCCCTACGTCACGACGGCCCGGGCCAAGGGCCTCTCCGAGTTCAAGCTGCTGATCAAATACCCCGTCCGCCTGGCCCTCAACCCGTTCGTGAGCACCATCGGCTGGGCCTTCCCGCAGCTCATTTCGGGGGCGGTGATCACCGCCTTCGTGCTGTCATTGCCGACCGCGGGCCCGCTCCTCCTGCAGGCCCTCTTGGCTCAGGACATGTACCTGGCTGGTGCCTTCATCCTCCTGCTCTGCACGCTCACCGTCGTCGGCATGCTGGTCTCCGACATCCTCTTGGCCCTGCTCGATCCCCGCATCCGGTATCAGTGACGCGCCATGGCCTCCGTCCTCGACCCGCGTCTGCACACCGATACCGAGGTCGCCTCGCAATGGCGGCTGATGTGGTGGTCGTTCCGCCGCCACACCCTGGCCATGGTCGGCTTGGTCGTCGTCATCATGCTCTACCTCACCGGCGTCTTCGCCGAATTCCTGGCCCCGTTCGACCCGCAATCGGCGAGCTCGCGCCACGTCTACCACCCGCCGCAGATGATCCACTTCATCGACAGCACCGAGGACGGCTGGCGGATCAAGCCCTGGGTTCAGGCCTACACCCTCGAGCGCGACCCGTTCACGCTGCAGACCACCTTCAATCTCGACGAGGGCAACCGCATCTACCTCACCTTCTTCGGCAAGGGCACGCCCTATAAGCTCATGGGCCTCTTTCCGGGCGAGCGTCGCTTCCTGGTGCCGGAGAATCCGCGGGACAGGTTCTTTCTCTTCGGCGCCGACCGTCTCGGCCGCGACATGCTGAGCCGCACCATCTTCGGCACCCGAGTCTCGATGTCGATCGGCCTCGTCGGTGTCACCCTCAGCCTGATGCTCGGCGTGCTCCTCGGCGGTATTTCGGGCTACTATGGCGGCTGGGTCGACATGGGCATCCAGCGCCTGGTCGAGTTCGTCCTCTCGCTGCCAACCATCCCCATCTGGCTGGCGCTCACCGCCTCGCTGCCGCCCGACTGGCCGCCCTTGACCCGCTATTTCGCCATCACGCTGATCCTCTCGCTGGTCGGCTGGACCGAACTCGCCCGCGTCGTCCGCGGCCGCTTCCTGGCACTCCGCGCCGAGGATTTCGTCATCGCCGCGCGGCTCGACGGCTGCAGCGAAAAGCGGGTCATCTTCCGCCACATGCTGCCGTCCTTGATGAGCCACATGATCGCGTCCGTGACCCTGGCCATCCCGGTGATGATCCTGGCGGAGACCGCACTCTCCTTCCTCGGCCTCGGTCTCCTGCCGCCGACCATCTCCTGGGGCGTGCTCTTGAAGGAAGCGCAGAACATCCGCTCGATCGCCCAGGCCCCCTGGCTCTTCGTCCCCGGGGCCTTCGTTCTGGTGGCGGTCTTGGCGCTCAACTTCCTCGGCGACGGGCTCCGCGACGCGGCCGATCCTTACGCCCAGGAACGTGGCTGATGGCGACCGTCACGCCTCTTCGGCCCAAGCCCCTGGCGCAGCGCGCCGAGGCGCCAGTGGTGCTCGAGGTGGAAGGCCTGGTCACCGCCTTTCCGACCCGCCACGGCCTCTTCAAGGCGGTCGACGACGTCAGCTTCGCGCTCGAGGCCGGCCGCACACTCTGCGTCGTCGGCGAGAGCGGCAGCGGCAAGAGTGTCACCGCGCGCTCGATCCTGCAGATCGTCGACACGCCGGGCCGCATCGTCGAGGGCCGCATCCTCCTGCACCGCCACCGCACCTCACGCGGCAAGGGGAGCGACGACACGGTCGATCTCGCATCCCTCGAGCCCCGCTCCAACGCCATCCGGGCGATCCGCGGCCGCGACATCGCGATGATCTTCCAAGAGCCGATGAGCTCGCTCTCGCCGGTCCACACCATCGGCAACCAGATCGGCGAGGTCATCCGGCTGCACGAGCACGTCTCGAAAAAGGCAGCCCGGGCCCGCTCGATCGAGCTCCTGCGCCAGGTCGAGATCCCCACGCCCGAGACGGCCGTCGACCGCTACACCTTCGAGTTCTCCGGCGGCATGCGGCAGCGGGCGATGATCGCCATGTCGCTCGCCTGCAACCCCTCGGTGCTGATCGCCGACGAGCCGACCACCGCCCTCGACGTCACCACGCAAGCCGAGATCCTGGGCCTGATCAAGCGCCTTCAGGACGATCACGGCATGGCGGTGATGTTCATCACCCACGACATGGGCGTGGTCGCCGAGATCGCGGACGCCATCGTCGTCATGCGCCACGGCAAGCTGGTCGAACGCGGCTCGGTCGAGAAGATTTTCTTCGAGCCGCAGCACGACTACACCAAGATGCTGCTCCAGGCGGTCCTCGATCTCGACCGACCGTCCGAGCGGCGGCTCGAGCGCCGTGCCGTCCAGCCGCTCGGGCCACCAGTGGTCGAGATCAGGAACCTGACCAAGCATTTCGACCTCCGCCACGGCCTCTTCAAGCGCAAGGGCCACGTCCTCAAGGCCCTCGACGACGTCGACCTCGCCCTGCGCATGGGCGAGAATCTCGGCATCGTCGGCGAGAGCGGCAGCGGCAAGACCACGCTCGGCCGCTGCCTCTTGCGCGTCCACGACCCGTCCGGCGGTGCCATGCTCTACCACGGCGCCAATGGCGTCACCGCCGACGTCGCGACTGCCAAAGGCGCCGAACTCGCCGCCGTCCGGCGCGACATTCGGATGATCTTCCAGGACCCCTTCGCCTCGCTCAACCCGCGCATGAACGTGGCGCAGATCGTGGGCGAGCCGCTGCTGGTCAGCGGCATCGCCAGCGGTGCCGATCTCAGGAAGCGGGTGGGCGAGCTGCTCGACCTCGTGGGCCTGCCGGCCAACGCCATGGAGCGCTACCCGCACGCCTTCTCGGGCGGCCAGCGCCAGCGCATCGGCATCGCCCGGGCCATCGCGCTAGAGCCCCGGGTGATCGTCGCCGACGAGGCGACCTCGGCCCTCGACGTCTCGCTCCGCACCCAGGTGCTAGACCTCCTCCTCGATCTGCAGGAGCGCCTCGGCCTCAGCTTCATCTTCATCAGCCACGACATCAGCGTCATCCGCTATTTCTGCGACCGCGTCGCCGTCATGTATCGGGGTCAAGTCGTCGAGGTGGGCGAGACCGAAGACGTGTGCAACGACCCACAGCACGGCTATACCAAGGCCCTCTTGTCCGCCGTCCCGCACCCCGACCCCCGCCACCGCGGCATGCTCGGCCGGCATCGCTATCAGGCCGGCGCATGAAGGAGCAGCTCGACGCCGACATGGCCGAGGCAATGGCCCTCGAGGCCGCCCGCGACGCCGGCCTGCCGCCACCCGCCGACCTCGACGAGGAGCGCGCACGGGGCAAGGCCGCGGCCGCTTTCTGGAACGAGGGCCTGCCCGAAGTAGCGGCGATCGAGACGCACACGGCCGATGGCGGCGTGCCTCTTCAGCTCTTCAAGTCCGACAAGCCCGGCCCCTCGCCGGTCGTCGTCTACGTCCACGGTGGCGGCTGGGCGGTCGGCAGCGTCGTCCAGAACGAGCCCCTCATCCGCACGCTCGTGACCCGATCCGGCTGGACCGTCCTCGCCCCGACGTACCGCCTCGCCCCCGAGCACCCCTTTCCCGCCGGCCTCGAGGACGTGATCGCCACCGTCCGCTGGGTCATCGAGCACGGCTCCGCCCACGGCCTCGATCCCGCCCGCATCGTCCTCTCCGGCACCTCCGCCGGTGCCAATCTGGCCCTCGCCGCCGCCGTCTCGGCCGAGCTCGACCCGCTCGCCGGCCTCCTCTTCTTCTACGGCGTCTTCGGCGCGGATCTGGAAACCACGAGCTACCGCCGCTTCGCCGACGGTCGCTACGGCCTCGCGCGGGCCCGCATGGCGCACTATTTCGACCTCTACGATCCCGCCGGTAAACGCGCGAGCGATCCCCTGATCCAGCCGCTCCTAGCCGACTTCGGACCGCTGCCGCCCACCTGGCTCCTCGCCGCCGGCCTCGACGTCCTTCGTGACGACACGCTGGCGCTCCATGCCAAGCTCATCGAAGCCGGCGTGCCCGTCACGCTGCGCTTCGAGCCCGGCGTCGTCCACGGCTTCATCAATCGCGGCCGCATCGTCCGCGCCGCCCGGCGCTCGCTTGCTGCGGCGGCGGACTTCCTCACGTCTCTCAGCTCGGAAAACGCATGAAGATCACCGCCGTTGAAACCTACCTGATGCAGGTGGGGGCAAGGCCCGTCTCGGGCACCAGCCGCCGCGCCGACGGCCATGGCGGCTCGCGCAACTGGCTGTTCGTCAAGGTCTCGACCGACGAGGGCGTCTACGGCGTGGGCGAAGGCTCGGGCTGGCCCAAGGTCGTCAAGGCCGCGGTCGAGGACTACGCCCACGTCCTGATCGGCCAGGACCCGACCCATATCGACCGCCTCTGGCAGCGGATGTTCACCTCGTCCATGGGCCATGGCCTCGTCGGCACCGTCGGCGGCGGTGCCTTGACGGCGCTCGAGATGGCGCTCTGGGACATCAAGGGAAAGGTCCTGGGCCAGCCCGTCTGGAACCTGCTCGGCGGCCGCTTTCGCGACAGCATCCCCGTCTACGGCCACGCCAAGACGCCCGAGCGCGCCCGTGAGCTGGTTGCGATGGGCATCAAGGGCGTCAAGGTCGGCTTCACCGGTGCGGTCGACATCGACCTCGTGGCCTCGATCCGCGATGCCGTGGGCAGCGAGGTCGACGTCATGGTCGACGCCCACGGCCCCTCCTGGATGACCCCCGCCGACGCTATCCGCGTCGGCCGCGAGCTGGA
>JAABSG010000190.1 GCA_011390475.1 Geminicoccaceae bacterium
AGCACACGGGCGAGTTCGAAGGTGGCGTTGGGGTCGCCGTCGCCAGCGGCCTCCTCCAAGAGCCGCCGGCCGGCCGCCGGGTCGCGTCCGACAGCCCCGAGATCGAGCGCCGGGTCGAGATAGAGACTGGCGAGTCTCGGCCGAACGTTGGTGTTGCCGGCGGCGAGTGCGGCCTCGAGGTAGCTGGCGGCGCGCCGCGGATCGGCCGGGACGAGATCGCCCGCGAGGTAGAGTTCGCCCAGGAGCTGCGCCGCGTCGGCCGGGCGCCGTGCCTGGGCCGCTTCGAGCTCGGCGACCAGCGACGTCGTGTCGATCGGTGGCGGCTCGGGCAGCCGCGCCAGCCGAGTGAGGCCGAGCACGGCGTCGACGTCACCGGCGGTCGCCGCCTCCCTGTACAGGACGGCAGCCCTGGCCGGATCGGCGGGGACCCCGCTGCCCGTCTCGTGCAGCCAGCCGAGCGCCGTTGCGGCTTGGGCGATCCCACCGTCTCGGGCTTCGCCATAGAGTGCGGCGGCACGGACGGGATCGGCCGGGCCGAGGCGGCCGGCGGCGTGCAGCCCGGCGAGGCGGAAGGTCGCCCAGGCATCGCCGGCAGCGGCGGCGGCCTGGTAGAGCTCAAGAGCGCGGGCCGGGTCGGGAGTGACGGCCGCAGCGGTCGCCGCGTCCAGTGGCAAGAGCAGATCGGCGAGCGCCCGCTTCGCCGGGGTGACGCCGCCGGCAACGGCGGCCTCGAGCGAGGCGGCAGCGGCCACCAGATCATCCGCGGCAGGAAGACGCGGGGCCGCGAGCCCCGAAGCCGCGAGCGACGGGTCGGCCGCGTCGGGGGCGACCGCCCTGCCCTCGCCGGTTGGCCGTGCTCTGCCGGTCAGCTCGACCGGCGCGCCGAGCGTCATGAGAGCCAGGGCGTAGTGCCCCCACGGATCACCGGCCGCAGCCCCCCGTTCGTACCAGTCCCGCGCCGCAGCCTGGTCCGCTGCCACACCGATGCCGCGGAGGTGAAAATCGCCCAAGGCGGTCATCGCCGGTGGGACGCCGGCACCGGCGGCGCGTTCGGTCAGCCGCAAGGCGCGCTCGTGATCCTGGCCGACGCCCCGCCCTTCGGCCAGGAGCTGGCCCAATCCATGCGCCGCCCACGGCACGCCGAGGCGGAGCGACTCCTCGAAGTGGCCGACGGCCACGGCCGGGTGATCGCGGCGCAGCGCCAGCTGCGCCAGCTCGTAATGGGCCCAGGCCTGCTGCCATTCCTCGCCGAAGCGGATGACCCGGACGAATTCGCGCTCGGCCTCGTCGAGTTCGGCTCGGGTGGCATCGGGGCCGGTGTCGAGCCGGCCGAGCGCCAGTGCGGCCCGCATGTCGCCGCGCTCGGCGAGCGGCCGCCAGATCTCGATGGCACGCTCCGTATCGCCACGCTCCAGCGCCAGCTCGCCAGATTGGTAGTTGCAGGCGGCGAGCAGGCAGAGGCCGGCGAGCAGGCCGGTGCGACGCGCCCACCGGTCGCTGCGGGACTGGCTGCGGCGGCTGGCGGTCGATCGATGCTGTTTACTGAACATGGTGGGGATCATCGGCCATAGGGGCGGTCTGGGGCGGAGGGGACTGTGGGCTCGGGCTCGGCTGGTCAGGGTGGTGCTGCGGCGTGGCGCTGCTGCCGTGGATCGAGCAGCGCCAAAGCGAGCAGCGGAAAGAGCAGGTCGGCGCCGCCGCGCATGGTCAAATGCGGATCGAACAGCATGAGGACGAACACCATGGCGAGGCCGGTGGTGCCGGCGAGGGCAGCGATGCCGATGGCATCGGGGCGACCTCGGGTGATCCGGCCGAGCTCTTGGATGCCGACCCAGGTGAAGGCCAGGTAGGCCGCGAGGTAAGGGATGCCGCCGATCCACAAGAGCCAGAGATAGCCGCTTTCGATATAGACCCAGTTGCGCCACCATTCCGGTGCCGGGACCTGCGGGGCGGGGCGGACGCCGAGGAACCAGTTGTCGCCCGAGGCGAGCTCCGGAAGGATGAATCGCTCGAGATTGTCGATTCGCCCTTCCCAGCTCTGCGGCAGGCCCGACTCCCGTTCGAAGCCGGCCAGCCGCTGTTCGACCACGGGCCAGAGGACGACCGCACCCAGCACCAGCACCGGCAGGGACCAGAGCACCATCTGGCGCAGCCGGCCGATCAGCCAACCAGTAACGCCGATCGCGATGACGACCCCGATGATGCCGGAGAATTGGCCCGCCGCCAGCACCCCCATGAGGCAGACCACGCCGATCCCGAGGAGTAGCCAGCGCGGCCGGCCGTAGACGATGAACCAGCCGGCGAGGATCGCACAGGTGTGGATCATGATGTTGGCGACACCGAAGGAGCTGGCCACGGTCGAGGTCGCCCGCGCGGTGACCGGGCCCGTTGTGCCGGAGAAGGCCTGGTCGTAATGCCGGGCCAGGAACTCGGGCACGCCGAAGAGGCCGTTGACCTGCAAGAGCGCCACGATCGCGACCGGCAGCGCCGTCGCGATGACGAGGACGAGGCAGACCCGGACCTGGGCGGTGGTGGTGATGGTCAGCCGAAAGAGACCGTAGATCAGCAGGTACTTGATCATCACGAAACTGTAGAGAACGTCTTCCATGTCCACCGGCAGGTCACGGCCGAGGCGCGTGAGGATCGGCAACAGCGAGCCGGTGAGCACGAGCAGGCCGAAGGCGAGGTCGACACGGGAGAGCGCCGGCAGCCGCCAGCGCCCGGCGAGCAGCAGCGGCACGACGCGAAAGGCGACGGCGCCGAGGATCAAGAGGAGCAGCGCCTCGTTGGGGCGGACGAACGGGATCACGTCGCCCCGGGCGAGGCCGACGACGAGCGGGCTCGCGACGAGCCAGAGATAGGCGCCCAGCTGTGGGGCGGCATAGATCGCGATGCCGATCGGCACCGCCATGGCGAAGGCGGCGCCGAGGCGATCACCGAGGCCGACGGCGACGCCGGCGAGCACGGCGCTGAGCCCGATGGCGACGAGGCCGAGCCACACGGGCCACGCGATACGCCCTCGGCCATGGCCGATCGTGGGCGGTGTCGTGCTGCCGCTGGCGACGCCGGCCATCAGCCGCCGCCGGCCTGGTTGGCGACCGTCGGGCCGTTCGCGGACGGCCGCACGGTCTCGAGCAGCAGGGCCAGCTGACTGGAGCGGCAGAGCCACTGGCTGGCCAGATAGACCAAGACCGCCGTGGCGAGACTGCTCAGCGCCGCGAGGATGCCGGTGGCCGAAGGCCAAAGCGTGGCGAGGGCGGCACCGGCCGCAACCGCTGCCGCGGCACAAACGAGGTCGCGCCAGAGCGACGGGTCGAGGCGACGGCGGCCCGCCGGCAGTTGGCCATGATAGAGGTAGAGGCCGCCGGCCAGAGTGGCACCCGAAAAGACCAAGCCGATCGCGGTGAGTCGCCAGGGCCCGGCTGTGAGCAGGGCCACGGGCACGAGGCCAGCGAGGAGGACGCCGGTCTGCAGCGCCATGGCTCGGCAGGGCTTGGCCGCATCGTGGCGGGCATAAGCCGCGGAGGTGGCGACGACCATGACGGATTCGCCGAGAATGGCGAAGCCGAGGCCGATGATGGCGGCGGCGACCAGGGCCAGGCCCAGCTCGGTGCGCATGCCGCCGAAGGTGACCAGGGTGGCGAGCTGGTCGGCCATGCAAAGGAAGACGAGGATCGCCGGCAAGGCGACGAAGAGGGTCAGGCGCAAGGCGTCGTGGAAGAGAGCTGCGCCAGCCCCGCCGGCGGCGATCCGCCTCGCCAGCAGCGGCAACTGGGCCGTGGCGATCGGCCGGGCGCAAAGGGCGATCGGCAGGTTGAAGAGGTTGTAGGCGACCTGGAAGGCCACGGCCCCGCCGGGAATGCCGCCGGCGACGATCAGCATGGCGAGCCAGCCGAGCGATACGAGGATCGCATTGCCGCTCGACGGCAGCGCCATGCGCAGGACCGCGCGGAGCTCGGGCGCCAGCCAGCCGCCCCGCGGCCAGAGCGGCATGCCGACCCGCCCGGCCCCCCACCACTGCACGGCGCCATGGGCCGCGACGGCGAGGGTGGCGCCCAGGCCGAGAAAAACGACCTGGCCGAGGCTGATCTCGCCCGCCTCACCCGACCCGATTTCACCACCGACACCGAAGATGACGGCACTGGCGCCGAGGACCAGGCCGAAGCCCAGGTTCTCGAACGCCGGGGCCGCCGTCGAGAGCGCAAAACGGCGATGCGCCTGCTGAACGGCGAGGCCGATGGCGGCGACGCCGAAAAGGGGGACTTGCGGGGCGAGGCAGACGACGAGGTACCAGCCGAGCTCGATCTGCGCCGCGCGGATGGCGGGATCGTCGACCGCGAGGGTCAAGAGCGGCAGGAGCAAGGGTGCCGCGAGCACGGTGAGGATGGCAGCCAGGCCGAAGAAAGCCGTGGCGACGCCGAAGAAGCTGCAGGCCAGCCGATGCGCCCGATCCCGCTCGCCGGCTTCGATCAGCCGCACCAGATGTGGCGTCAAGATCGCCGGCACCAATGACGCCATCAAGAGCTGGCAGACCAGATAGGGCAGGACCAGGGCGGTCTGGACGAGATTGCCGAAGAAGGTGGGGCCGAGGACGGCCGCGAGCAGGGCCACGCGCAAGAAGCCGGTGAGCCGGGTCGCCACCGTCCAGACGACGACGGTGCGCGAATGCCCGGCGAGTTCGGTGACGTCCTGCTTGCTTCGCTCGGCGGTGGACCCGGTTGCCGCGGCCGCGACCTCTTCCTGCTTCGCCGTCTCGGGCTGCATCGGCGTCTCGGGTCAGCTCGGCCGGCGCAGCTGGGCGAGGACCACGAGGCCGGCGAAGGCCACCGCGAGCCCGACCACGGCGCCGATCGCAGCCGCCCGTATCGGTCGGGGGCCGATCGGATCCTCCAGCAGATAGGGCGCGCTCAAGAGCCGGTGGCTCGCCCCCTCGATCAGCGCGATGTCGCGGAGTAAGCCGAGATAGCCGATGGTCAGGGCCTCGAGCACCCGGATGATGCGGTCACTGTCGACGTCGTGATACTCGAGGCGCATCATCGTGCTACCCTGGACCATGGTGACATCGAGATTGTCCAGGATGTCGTCGACCGGCATCGCCTCGGCGCGGGCGACCGGCTCGACCACCGGGTAGCTGCGGGCGACCACGGGCTGGGTCGCCAGGAAGCGGTTGGCGGCGTCGCCGGCGAGTTCTGGCAGATGGAACATGATTTCGCTGCGCCCGGCACGGACCTCGTCGAGATAGTTGGCGGCGACGAAGGCGGCGGTCCCGGCGAGCAGCACCGGCAAGAGGCAGAGCAGGCCGAGCCAGAGAAAAAAGCGCCCACGCCCGGCCGCCGGCCGCCCTCGGGGCGAGTTCGGCGCGGCCGGCATCGGCGCCGTTCCGGCCTCCGCCCCCGCACCGCGCGGCAGCCGCTGGTTTTCCAGCGGCGGGTTCACGGGTGCGGCATCGGCGTGCCGCAGCGCCGGCGCTGCGTTCGATGCGGTGGTCTCGACGCTCGGTCGGTATTGCTCGTCCGCTGGCCGGGTCACGCGCGTGGGCAGCCGGGTGACCTTCGGCTCGGTCGCCACCCGGGCCGCCACCGCGGCATCGCTGCCGATCGGTCGGCGAAGCTCGGCACTGGTCGCTGGCACCCTGTCACTCCTTCACTCGCCTGGCCTTCACTCGCCTGGCCTTCACTCGCCTGGCCTTCACTCGACCGATCTTCGCTGGGCCGGGGCCGTGGTCGGTGCCGGCCACGGGTTCGACGCGGGCTGCGCTGATCGTCAATCGGCGGTCGGCCGCGGCAGGACCTCGTAGAAATGCGTGGTCATCATCCGCGACCAATTCTCGGTCGGGCGGAGGCCGGCGAAGCGGTGGACCAAGCGGAAGCGGCCGGTGGCCTCCAGCTTCGCGTGCTCGCGCGGGTTGTAGTAGACGAAGCGCAGACGGCGCGGCCGCTGGTCGAGGTCGGCGAGCAGATGCGCGATGAACCGATCGAAGATGATCCCGTCGAAGGGATTGGCGAAAAAGACGATCGAGGTGCCGTCCGGGATCGGCTGGGTCAGCGCGTCGCCATTGATCAGCTCGACCGGCGCTTTGCCCCGCAGCCGGCAGCGGGCGAGATTGGCCTCGGCCTCCTCGTGCATCCGCTTGGCGAGCTCGATGCCGACAAGGCGCCGAAACGGAAAACGACCGGCGACGAGCAGCGGCCGGCCATTGCCGGAGCCGACATCGTAGAGCACGTCGCCCTCGGTCGGTGCCAGCCAGCGGAAGATCCGCCAGAGCGTGGTCCAGCCGACCGGCCCGTGGATGAAGTCGGCGGGCTGGTCGAGGCTGGTGTCGAGCTCGTTGCGCAGCAGCGTCGTCTGCACGCCGAGCGCCCGGTCGACGGTGAGCTGCACCGAGGCCCGCGCGAGGCGGTAAGGCAAGCGGACAGCGGGCCAGAACGGCAGGCGCTGGATTTCGATCATGGGCGAGGTCCTTGGGCGAAATGCTGGCCATCGGCGCCGGGCCGGAGCGCGGTCAGCTCGAGCCAGGGGGCGAGTGGCGGCGGGTTGCAGCCGGCGCCTGCCAAGGCGGCATGCGCCGCGGGCGCGGCGGCCGTGGTCGCGGCACTCTTGTTGCCGGTAACGCGCAACCCTCGCCTCGAGCTCTGGTCGACCTCGGACAAAGCCGGCCGGCCGACCACGAGATTGCAGCGAATGGTGGCATTGCGGACGCCCTGGCGGAGCACCACGGCGTGGTAGTAGATGGTCGAGAGAAAGACGTTGCTGTCGACCAGGAGCCCGTCGAACTCACGGACCAACACCCCCTGGCTGCCGTTATTGGCGCAGACATTGCGGCGAAAGACGAGATTGGCGCCCTCGCCGCGCACCGGGGTCTCGGCCATCAGGCACTGGTGGTCGACATCGAAGCAGATATTGTCCTCGACGACGGCGTTCATGGTCGAGGGCCGGCCGGAATCGAAGGTTTGAAAGCAGTCGGTGTGCGGCCCCTCGCCCGGATAGCCACGGTCGAAGATGTGGTGCACGTAGTTGCCGCGGATCAACAGCTTCTCGCCGAAGAAGCGGATACCGTCGGCATCGCCGGCCTCGACGGCGATCGAGCCCGAAACGTCGTTGCCCTGGACCAGGATATTGCGGCCCATGGCGTTGATGCCGATGCCGTCCGCCCCACGCACGGTGTTGCCGATGAGCGCCGTATCGATGCAGTGCGGGGCCTCGAGATGACAGTGGATGCCGTAGCCGCCGGGATCGACGATCGTGTTGTCGATGATGCCGAGACGGGCGCCCGCGAGATGAAAGGCGGTGCGCCAGCCATCGGGATGCGGCTCGCCGCCATTGTCGACGGTAAAGCCGCGGATCACGATGTCGTCGGCCTCCACCACGAAGCCCGCGGTGACCACGCGGCCGAGGGCGCGGACCTCGATCGGTCGGCCGGGCGCCCCGGAGCGCGTGAAATGAACCAGCTCGTCCTGGTGGTTCGCGGCGCGGACGCAGACGACGTCGCCCGGAGCAGCACCCGCCACCGCCGCCTGGATGCTGGCCTGTGGATCGCGGCCGCGATCGACCGAGCGGGTGCAGCGGCCGGTATCACGCTCGAGTGTCGGCGGCGTCCAGGACAAGACCGGCCCGAGCTCCGGCGGCCAGTCGGCGGCTGCTGCAGGGGCCGCCATGGCGCCGGCGACGATGCCACCGAGCAAGCTCACAACGAGGCGACCGAGGCCGTGCCGGGCCGGCAACCGCCGCCGCTCGGACCGCTGCTCGGACCGGC
>JAABSG010000191.1 GCA_011390475.1 Geminicoccaceae bacterium
AGACGACGTCCTCTTTCCTAAATGGGGAAAGTAGAATGACGCTGCCAGCTGCCTTTGCTGCCAATAATCTATTCCAGAAGAAAGATCTTACGGGCTTGGTCCCGCGCGGTCGCTGCTTTGTCACAGATGCGTGGCCATTACCACGCGGCGGCGCCGATGTCCTGGCCTGTCACGGCAGTCATTTTGCAGTGATCGACGACTACACAGCCGTGGCCAATAACGGGGCGCGGATCGCCTCCGGCCATTCGCCGGCAGACCCTGTCGACACCGAGGCCTTCGGCTTCGACCAGGACGGCAACCGGACTTACGGGTGCGACGGGGCTTGGCTCGATCTCGAGGGGCTCACCCTCGCCGGTGGCGAAGGGCTGTCGTTCAGCTGGAAGTTCATCAGCGACGACGATCATCCCTACAACGATTTCGCGCTGTTCGTGGCCTTTGCCGGGCATGCGGGGAATGTTCCCGATGGCGCGGTGGGGACTCTGGCGATGGGCGGCCCATTGGCCCAGGACCGCGACCCACATACCAACACGGCCGGCAACACTGTCTGGAACATCGTGACCTGGCGGCCGCCGGGCGGCTTTTCCGGCACCGTGCGCTGGCTCGCGAGCAACGGCATGCGGCTGCCGCAAGGCAGCCAGCCGTCGGCCGGCAGCTTGGTCAAACGCCGCGCCCGACCGCCCAGCCTGCTGCTCGACTGCGTCGAGATCGTCTGACCCGCCGCCGAGGAGCGATGTGATGCCCCGTGCCCTGTTCGCCCTTGCCGGCCTCGGTGTCGGCCTCGCGACCCTCGCTGCCTGCACCCTGCCTGAAGCACCGGAGCCGGAGGTCGAGGCCCGCGTCATCCACGCCGATATCGTCGCCCTCGACCAGCCGCTGACCTACAACCGGTTCGGCTCGTTCAATCCCTATGGGATGATCTACGCCCTGGCCGACGACGTCGTGGCGACCGAGACGGGTCACCCTATCGGCCCCTCGACCTGTCCAGGCGAGGTTCGCCTGCGCGACGGCAAGCGGCCGCGACCCTTGGTCCTGCGCGGCAATGCCGGCGACACGCTCCAGGTCCACTTCACCAACCGGCTGCGGGGGCAGCCGAGCGTCGCCGACTGCAGCTGGGACACGGACGTGCACGCCAATCTGCAGCCGGCGCGGCGGCTCGCCGAGGCTGCCGAGGTGGACGAGCCCGACGGATTGACCCCGGCGGAGCGGGTCGCCGCAGCCGATTCCACCAACTTCCCGATCACCCGCACCGCCTCCTTCGTCGCGAGTGGCCTGACCGCGATCCGCGGCCGGTACTGCGACGAGGAGGGCCAATGGCTGCCGGCGACCTCGTCGCTGGTGACCGGGATCGAGCCGATACAACCGGGCGAGTGCTTCATCTACGAGTACGCCCTCGGGAGCGAGGGGACGCATCTGTTCTTCAGCCTCGGTGCGCCCTCGGGTGGTCAGGGCGATGGCGGCTCCTTGACCCATGGCCTGTTCGGTGCGGTCAACGTGCAGCCGGAGGGCAGTCGCTGGTATCGCAGCCAGGTGACCGCCGAGATTCTGGCAGCCGCCCGCGGCCAGGCGACGGCACCGGCCCTGATCGACTTCGAGGCGCTGGATGCGAGCGGCAAGCCGCTCTTGAACATGCTGCGCGCCCGCCCCGGCGAGCCGGGTTTTTTCGACCTGCTCTACGGTGATTTGAATGCGATCGTGGTCGATTGTGACGGCGACTGGTCCGCACATCGGCGCTGCAGCGGGGCCTCGGCCACCCATGCGCGCAAGCAGCCGGCGTTCCGCGAATTCACGGTGATCTTCCACGACGAGCTCAAGACCTTCTATCCGGAGGCGATCGCCGAACTCGGTGCCGAATATCAGCTCGAAGGGGTCGGGGACGGCTTTGCGATCAATTACGGCGCATCGGGAATGGGCAGCATCCTGCTCGCCAATCGCAAGGGTTTCGGGCCCGCCGCCGACTGCCTGGAGTGCCTCTACGAAGAATTCTTCCTGACCTCCTGGGCCAACGGCGACCCGGCGCTTCTGGTCGAGTTCGCCGACGATCCGGCGAACGTCCACCACTCCTACCTCGGTGACCGCGTCGAGTTCCGCAATCTCCATGCCGGGCCCAAGGAGACCCATGTCTTCCATCTGCACGCGCACCAGTGGCTCGCCCAGCGCAGCGACGAGCCGGAGCGCGAGTTCGGCAGCTATCTGGACAGCCAGACGATCGCGCCGCAGCAGGGCTTCGCCTACGAGATCTATCACGGCGGCAGCGGCAACCGTAACCAGACGCCCGGCGACAGCATCTTCCACTGCCATCTCTACCCGCATTTCGCCCAGGGCATGTGGGCGCTCTGGCGGACCCACGACGTCTTCGAGGACGGCACCCGGCGACTGCCGGACGGCGAGCTCGGCCCCGGCACCGATCGCCTCACCGGCGAGGTCGCGCTGCGCATCGACGAGGACGGCGCGGCGGTGCCGAGCGGCACCCCGATCCCGGCCATCGTGCCGTTGCCCGGCCAGGCCATGCCGCCGATGCCGACCTACGCGGCCGAGCTCGGCGTGGCCGATGCGATGCCCGGCTATCCTTTCTATATCCCAGCGACGCCCGGCCATCGGGCACCCCAGCCGCCCATGGACTTCGCCACGGACGACGGCGGGACGACCTGGGCCGATGGCGGCCTGCCGCGGCACATCTTCACCGGCCAGGGCACGCGCGGTCTCTCGGGGCTGAGCGCGGCCGAGATCGCCGGGCTGACGCCGGAGCAGGCGGTCCAGTACGCGCTGCGCACCGGCGATTTCTCGGGCCACCTCGAGACCGCCGAGATCAAGCTCCTGGACAATGCCGGCGAGCCGATCGAGCGGGCCGCGATGCGGTTCCATGCGGGCGAGGCCGGCCAGATCCGGCTGGTCGACGGCCAGACGGTCACGCCGACGGCCGGGAGCGGTTATCGGAGCGTCACGCCCGAGGGCCGGCGCGAGCGCTTCTTCGTCAACAGTGCCCCACCCCGACCCGGCGCCCCGTTCGCCGATCCCTGCCGTGCCGATCTACGTGATGGCGGCTTCGCGCCGGAGCGCGAGATCCGCTACGACGTCGCCGCCATCCAGCTCGATCTCGTCGTCAACCGAGCCGGCTGGCACGATCCGCAGGCGCGGATCAACGTCCTCGCCAGCGAGGCCGAGCGGCTCGAGGGCCGCCGCACCGGAGAGGCCGAGCCCTTCTTCTTCCGCGCCCAGTCGGGCGACTGCATCGAGTTCCGCCACACCAACCGCACGCCCAAGGACCTCGAGCTCGACGACTTCCAGGTGAAGACGCCGACCGATGTCATCGGACAGCACATCCATCTCGTGAAGTTCGACGTCATGGCGTCCGACGGCTCGGCCAACGGCTTCAACTACGAGGACGGCACCCTGGCACCGGATGCCGTGGTCGAGCGGATCGAGGCGGCCCAAGCCTTTGCCGGTGCCGCTTCGGGTCTCGCGACCCCGACGGGCGCCACCTTCCAGACCACGGTGCAGCGCTGGTATGCCGATCCCCTGGTCAGTGGTGGTGGCGCCGATCGGACGCTGCGCACGGTCTTCACCCACGATCATTTCGCGGCCTCGTCGATCCAGCAGCACGGCTTCTATTCGGCCCTCCTGATCGAGCCCAAGGGCAGCACCTGGCGAACCGCCGATGGGCGGGTGATGTGCGTGAACGAAGTGGGCAGCACCGCCGCTTGCGCCGTGCCCGCGGTCGGGGCCGCAGCGATCGTCACCGGGGGCAGTGGCCCCGGCCATGCTGACGCGCGCGAATTCGCGCTCGCGGTCGCCGACTTCGCGCTGCTCTATGCGCCCGAGACGGACGAGCGGCCGGTGGGTCCGGTCGAGGAAGCGGCCGGGCTCGATCATCTCGTGGCGCGGCTGCGGAGCGCGGGCGTGCCCGGGGTCGGCGGAGCGGCGGTGACGGCGGCCCGAAACGAGCTGGTCCAGCACCGCGACGCGATCCGCCAGGCGCACGGCGTGCCGGTGGCGCCACCACTGAAGCCGGAAGCGATCTCCAAGAACCACCACGATCCCTATCTCGTGAACTACAAGAACGAGCCCTTGCCGTTGCGCGTCGGAATCGGCGGCCCGGCCAAGGATGCCTCTTGCGTCGACGGGCGGGAGGTGGAGCGGCGTCGGAGCATCGACAGGCAGAAGCCCGGCGACGCCGGCGACATGGCCTTCGTCTTCAGCTCGGACGTCCACGATGATCCCTGCACGCCGCTGATCGAGGGCTATGCCGGCGAGCGGATCCAGGTGCGGATGATCCAAGGTGCGCAGGAGGTCCAGCACATGTTCGAGATCCAGGGCATGCACTGGAAGCGCGAAGTGGCGAACCCGGACTCGCCTTTGGTGGCTGCCCAGGAGATCGGCATCTCCGAGCATTTCGAAATGAACCTGCCGGCCCTGCAGAACGTCGATCGCGGGGCGGCCTCGGCCGACTACCTCTATCGCTTCTCGACCGTCGACGACATGTGGAACGGGGCCTGGGGACTCGTTCGCGCCTATGATCGGACGGCGGCCGCGGACCAGACCGCCATAGCCGAGCTCCCGGCCTGCAACGATGTGTTACCCAGCAACGATGCCAGCGCGGCGCCGGCCGATTGTCGGATCGGCAACCGGCTGGCCTCGGTCGAAGCGGCCGCCGCGGCGGGCCGACGGGCCGACGTCGACCGGACGCGAGACGACTTCGGCCTCGTGCCGAGCCGCAAGGTTCGCGACTCCTTCGTCCAGCACAATGTCTGTCCAGCCGAGGCCAAGGTCCGGCTGCACGTCGTGGATGCGGTCGACCTCTTCGACTGGGGCGGCCGCCACCTCCTCTACAATCGCCACTACTCGATCGCCGACTGGGATGCGCTGGCCTATGTGCCGGTGCATTCGACCGACTTCGGCGGCCAGGTGACCGCCGGCGACCTGCGCGACGTCGGTCTCCTGGAGACGCTCGGTCTCAACGATACCGATGACGGCGCGATCCCACCATTGCCACAGGCCCCCTACGACGCGGCGGCGCTCTGGCAGGCGATCGCCGCCGGGCGGGATGCGGCGCGGGCCGCCTATGCCGCTGATCCCGCGAGCTTCGAGCCGATGGTGCTGCGGGCGCGCGCCGGCGAATGCATCATCGTCCGGCTGGCGAACAAGCTCGTGCCGAGCCCGGCGGATCGGGTTCGCGACAACGACGATGTCGAGCCGCATCTGCGGGGCGAGCCCGGCTACGACCCCCGGCACTTGCCGCGCATCGTGCCGCTCAATGCAGTCGAGCTGCAGGCCTCCAACAAGATCACGCTGCTGCCGCAGTTCGTCCACACCGATGCCGTGCATCTGGGTGGGGTGGTCGCGGGCTACAACGAATTCATTCCGCAGCTCGTCTATCCAGGCCAGGTCGAGCTCTTCTACTGGTATGCCGGAATCGTCGAAGCGGTCCCCTCGCCCGGAGAGCCCGGCACGGTCGACCTCCTGGCGACGCCCAAAGCCTTCGGCCCGGCCAATCTGGTCTCGATGGGTGATGCCATCGAGCACGGCCAGCAGGGACTGATCGGCGCCCTGATCATCGAGGCCGCGGATGCGACCTTCGTCGATCCGGTGAGCGGTGAGCCGGCGCCGACCGGCACCAGTGCCGTCGTCACCTACACAGAGGACGGCAAGCGGCAGCGGGTCACCGAGCACGTCCTGATCTACCAGGACGGCCTCAACCTCCGCCGCAACAGTGCTGCCCTCGGCTGGCAGGCCGAGGCGATCCCGGATTGCCTCGTCTGCGACGACAGCTACGACCGCGGCGAGAAGGCGGTGAACTACCGGACCGAGCCGTTCTGGGCCCGGTTGGGCGTGCATCCGTCGACCGATCTGAACGGCCAGGTGTTCCCGCCCGATTTCTTCCTCGCGTCCCACAAGCCGATCGCGACGCCGAGCTTCACCGCGACCGCGGGCGACGAGGTCGTGTTCCATGTCGTGCAACCGTACGGCCGCGCGCGGCAGCGCGCGTTCATGGTGCTCGGCCACGACTACGAGGATCTGTTGCCACAATTCGGCTCGCCGCACAGCGCGCTGATCTCGACCGGCAAGGCGTTCACCGCGCGGCTCGACGGCACCCGGCGCGGGCCGGATGCCGTGGCTGGTGCGCAGGTCGGCAGCTGGCTCTGGCGGGACGGACCGGCGCAGCATGTCGCCAGTGGTGTCTGGGGCGGCTTCGAGGTGCGCGAGCGGTGAGATCGCTTTGCGCAGCACTGCTCGCCGCGTGCCTCGTCGGTGGCTCCGGGGCCACGGCCGAGGTCGCCATAGAGCTCTCGATCGACGGCCGGGACCCGGCGCTGTCACCCCTCGAGGCCGGGCGGACGGTCGAGCTCGAGCTCGGCCTCACCTCCAGTGCAACCGGCTTCCCGCTGGGCGGGCTGCACCCGAATGTCTGGCTGCGGCCGGCCGTCTCGGGGCGCAGCGACTGCCGCGAGGCGGTGGCCCGCTATCTCTCGCTCGGCCCCAATGCCGGGCTCGATCTCGACCTCAACGGCTTTCACCTGGTGACGCTCAACGACGACCACTCGGTCGCCCTGCTCGACCCGCGGCGCAATCTGGCGACCAGTAATCTCTCGTGGCTGCTGCCGCAGCCGGCGGCGAGCACTGCCTGGTGGCTCGACGAACGCCGGGCGCGGTTGTGGCTGGCGCAGCCGGACGCTGGCGCGGTTCGGGTCCTCGATCTTCTGGCCGGCACGACCACAGCTGTCCTCGAAGAGGTCGACGGCCCCGCGAGCCTCGCGGTTTTTCCCGACCACGACCGGATCTGGGTCGCCGGTGCGCAGCGGGCCGTCGCGTATCGGACCGGCGATGCCGGCCATGCTGCGACCCTCGAGCTCGGAAGCGGTCGCTGGCAGCTGGAGGCGGACCCTCTGACGGCACGGCTGCTGGCGCTCGACCTTGCCACCGGCCGGCTGCTGATCGCCGACGCGCTGAGCGGCGAGGTCGACCGTAGCGTGGACCTTACCGGTCCGCGCACCGCCCTGCTCTACGAGCCCAAGGCGGATGCCGTGCTGGTCGCCGGCGGGGCGTCGGAGGAGCTGCAACGCCTCTTTTCGGATCTGGCCGAGCCGGAAGTGGTCCCGCTTCCGGCCCCCGTCTCCAGCCTGCTCGCCAGCCCAGACGGCGACTGGATCTTCGCCCTCGACAGCGAAGCCGGCAGCCTCGTCATTCTCGATGCCGCGAGCCTGACCGCGACCCACCTCCTGCGCTTCGACGGCAGGCCTTCGCACATGACGGCCACGGCCGAACATCTCTATCTGGCCGAACAGCGCACCGGCTATGTCAGCATCGTCCACCTGCCGTCCCTGCGCGCCGATTCGCTGCCCGGCGTGATCAGGGTCCCGATGGGTATCCCCGGTGGACCGCAGCCCTTGGCCGTCAACGGCAGGCACGGGCCACGGCCGATGGCCGCCCTGCCGGACGGCGGCGGAGTGATCGTCGCCGCCGCCGCGGATCGCACGCTCTACCTCTTCATGGAGGGTGGCATGCAGGCACCGTCCAATGCCTTCAGGACCTGGACGGCGCCACCTCTGGCGACCCTGGTTCTCGACCGCCGCCTCCGCGAGGACGGCGTTGGTGGTCGCTACCGGAGCGCGCTTCGTGTCCCCGCACCCGGGCGCTACGAAGTCGTGGTCCACGTCACCTCGCCCGATACGGTCTGGTGCGGCGCGCTCGAGGTCGAAGGGCCGGGCGCCGACGTCGCCGAGACCTCGGCTCCC
>JAABSG010000192.1 GCA_011390475.1 Geminicoccaceae bacterium
TCAGCGACGGCACGTACGGCAGGGCCTAACGTCAGACGGGGTTCTGCGCGCCGACGAAGAACCGCAGCTCACCGCGCTCGTCGAAGATCGGGCGGATCCGCAGGCGGTTCATGAACGGCGTGCCGTCCTTGCGGTAATTGAGGATGTCGATGGAGAAGGTCGTGCGCGCTCGGAGCGCCTGCCGGATCGCCTCGACGGCATGCGGGTCGGTCCCCGGGCCTTGCAGAAACCGGCAGTTCTTGCCGACCGCCTGCTGCGCCGAATAGCCCGTCTGTGCCTCGAACTCCTCGCTGACGTAGATCATCGGATTGTCGGGCAAGGAGGGGTCGGAGAACACCACGCTCATCGCGACCTCGTCGGCCTCGATCAGGCTGAGGAGCTCGCCCATGCTCGGTTGCGGCACTGACATCGAGACCTCCTGCCTGCGAAAGAGCGGTGGTCGCCCGCCGTTGCCGCTAGTTTCGTCAGTATCGACCATCTTGCAACGGCGCTTTTGGTCGGCCGCTACCCCGACCGATGACCAAAGGCCCGGCGCTCAGGGACCGGAGAGGTCGTCAGTAAATACAAATAATTTTAGTAAAAATCTTTCCGCAGCATCGCGAACGTATAACAATTTATCGAGTGGGACATCAGCCTTCACTGTGGCATTACGTCTCGCTTGAAAGAATTCGATCTGAAGACAGTCTTCTGCCCCGTACACAATCGTACAGCAGGAGCCACTGAATGGAAAACCTTACTGCAGGTCAGTTCAATCTGATCTACAATGCGTTCTCGTTCGCCTTTGCGACGTTTGCCGCATCGACACTCTTCTTCTGGCTGGGCCGAGGACAGGTGGCAGCGCAGTACAAGACTGCGTTGACGATCACGGGGCTGGTGACGTTCATCGCCGCCTATCACTACTTTCGGATCTTCGAGAGCTGGGGCGAAGCGTTCACCTTCGTCGACGGCGCCCTCGTCGCTACCGGGACGCCCTTCAACGACGCCTATCGCTACGTCGACTGGCTCTTGACCGTGCCGCTGCTGTTGGTCGAACTCATCCTCGTCATGAACCTCGCTCGCTCGGAGACGATCACCCGGGCGACCCGGCTCGGCCTTTTGGCCGCCTTGATGATCGTCCTGGGCTATCCGGGCGAGATCGCGACCAGCGCCGGCGAGCGTTGGCTCTGGGGCAGTTTGTCGATGATCCCGTTCTTGTGGATCGTCTACGAACTCTTCGTTGGCCTTTCGAAGTCGATTGCCCAACAGCCCGAGGATGCACGCGGCCTGGTCAACACGGCCCGTTGGGTCGTCGTCCTCAGCTGGGCCTTCTACCCGGTGGTGTTCTTCGCCGGTGCGATCGGCATCGAGGGTGCCATGGCCTCGACCATCATCCAGGTCGGCTACACGATCGCCGACATCGTCGCCAAGTCGGTCTTCGGCGTGCTGATCTACATGATCGCCGTCCGCAAGAGCGGCGACCTGATGAGTTCCTCGCCGCGCGCCGTGCCGGCCGAGTGATCTCGACTGCGACCGCTCGCCCTCGGGCGGGCGGTCGCCCCATTTTCTCTTCGCCTATCGCCCAAACGATCATCGCCGAAGGACAGTCATGATCGACATCGCACCCCGCGCGATGACGTCGCTCTCGAGCGTCGAGACCCTGATGCATCGCCTCCTCGGCCGCGGTCCCGTGGCCGATGCCGCACGCTATCACCTGGCAGCTGGCGGCGGCCGCGTCCGTGCCGAGATCGCGCTTGCAGCCTCGGCGGCGCTCGGCATCGACCGCGAGGCCTCGCTTGCCTGCGCCGCCGTCACCGAACTTTTGCACAACGCGTCGCTCGTCCACGACGACCTACAAGACGGCGACCAGATGCGGCGCGGTCGCCCGGCCGTCTGGGTGCGCTACGACAAGTCCACGGCGATTTCGGCCGGCGACCTGCTGATTTCGGCGGGCTATGCGGCGCTCGCCCACCACCCGGACCCCGCCGCCGCCATCGCCATGACCCACGAGGCGGTCGCCGCCACGACGCGCGGGCAGGCCGACGATATCGCGGCCGAACAGGCCATGTTCGAGGACTACGTGCGCATCGCCACCGCCAAATCGGGACCGCTCTTGGCCCTGCCCATGCGTCTCGTTCTCCTCGCCGGCGGTGTTCCAGGTGACGCCGAGGCGGCACGCACCGCGCGCTCGCTCGCGTTGGCCTACCAGATCATCGACGACCTCGTCGACCGGGTGCCCGACCGGCAACGCGGGGTCATGAACGTCTGCCACGTCCTGGAGGCCGAAGGCCGAGCGCCAGAGGCCGCCGCCGCTCTGGCTGTGTCGCGCGCCCGGGACGCCTTGGACCTGGCCCGGGACGAAGCCGCCCGGCTGCCGGTAGGCGCCGGTGCTGCCTATCTCGAACTCGCCGCTCGCCTGTGGCACCGGCTGCCGGAGACCGTTGATGCTCGCTGAACTCACGCTCGATTGCCGCCGCGAAGCCGGCAATCGCAACGCGGCTACCGTCGGTCACGCCCGCAACAGCAACCGGCCCCGGGCCATCGTCGCCGGCGCCGGCTTCGGTGGGATCGCAGCCGCACTCCGGCTGCGCGCCAAGGGCTATGAGGTGCGCTTGATCGACCGCTGCGCGCGCCTCGGCGGCCGCGGCCAGGTCTTCGAGCACCAAGGCTTTCGCCACGATGCCGGGCCGACGGTCTTGACCGCACCGCAGCTGTTCGAGGAGCTGTTCGCCCTCTTCGACAAGCGCCTGTCGGACTATGTCGAGCTGGTCCAGCCGTCCCCCTGGTATCGCTTTTATTTCCAGGGTGGTGAGACCTTCGACTACGGGCCCACCGAAGAGGCTACCGAGGCGGAAATCGCCCGCCTGTCGCCCGGCGACGTCGAGGGCTATCGCCGATTGGGGGCCTGGTCGAAGCAGATCTTCGACATCGGCTTCACCAAGCTGGCCTCTGCGCCGTTCCACTCGGCCGGCTTCATGGCCCGGCAGATTCCGCATCTGCTGCGCCTCAAGTTTCATGAGAGCGTCTGGTCCATGGTGTCGCGGCATCTGCAGGACGACCGGCTGCGCCGGGCGTTCTCCATCCAGCCGCTGCTCGTTGGCGGCAACCCGTTCGACACGACGGCGATCTACGGGATGATCAACCACCTGGAGCGCACCTACGGCATCTGGTTTGCGAAAGGCGGCACGGGCGCGCTGATCGACGCCCTCGAACGGCTGATGAGCGAGGTCGGCATCGCGATCGAGCTCGACACCACGATCGAGCGGATCGAGGTCGAAGGCGACCGTGCCGCCGGGGTCGTGACGACAGCTGGGCGCACCATCAAGGCCGATCTGGTGGTGTCGAACATGGACCCTGTTCACGTCTATCGGCACATGCTGCCCAAGAGCGCGCAGAGCCCCGTAGCACGGCTGCGGACGCGTACCGCACGGCTCTCGATGGGCCTCTACGTTCTCTATTTCGGCGCGACCCGGACCTGGCCGGAGGTCGCCCACCACACGGTCTGGTTCGGCGACCGCTACGAGGAACTCTTGGCCGACATCTTTCGTCGCAAGATACTGGCCGATGACTTCTCCCTCTACGTCCATCGACCGACCGCCACCGATCCGACCTTCGCGCCGCCGGGGCAGGACAGCTTCTACGTCCTCTGCCCGGTGCCGAACCTGTCCGGTGGCCAGGACTGGGCGGTCGAGGGGCCAAAGCTGCGCGATCGGATCGTCGCTGCCCTCGATGCGACTATGCTGCCGGGCCTGAAGGAGACCATCACCGCCGAATTCGCGATGACGCCCGAAGACTTCAAAGAAGACTACCTCTCGGTCGACGGTGCCGGCTTTTCGCTCTCGCCGTTCTTCACGCAGTCGGCGTGGTTCCGCTTTCACAATCGCGGCGAAGGCTTGCGCGATCTCTACTTCGTCGGCGCCGGCACGCATCCGGGCGCCGGCCTGCCGGGTGTCGTCTCCTCGGCCAAGGTGCTGGACGCACTCGTTCCGGCCGTGGACGCGCCAGCATGACAAGAGACCGCATGACGCCCGAACAAATCATGGCGCGGCACGCCCGAAGCTTTGCGCCGGCCACCCGCCTGCTCGCGCAAGGCGACCGGAGCCGTGTGGCACGGCTCTATGCCGTCTGCCGAACCATCGACGACCTGGCTGACGAGCACGGGAGAGAGGGCGGCAGGGAACGTCTGGAGCGCCTCTTGACTGCCCTCCACGGCACCGACAACGAGGACCCGATAGCCGCCGAGGCCAGAGACCTATTTGGTGGCAGGTCGGTGGGACTCTCGGCACTGGCGCTCCTGGTCGAGTCGGCCGCGGCCGATACCGCTGATACCTGCCTCGCGGACGACGCCGACCTCGACCGCTACTGCATGGGGGTCGCGGGATCGGTCGGGCTGATGATGTGCGCGCTCTTCGCGGTGCCACGGCGCTGGCACCCGGCCGCCATCGATCTCGGCAAGGCGATGCAGTTGACCAATATCTGCCGCGACGTGGCGGCCGACGCCGGCACCGGGCGGCGTTATTTGCCGAAGACCCTCTGCCCGCACACGCCCGCATCGATCGCCGCAGGGACGCCGAGCGCCATCGCCGATGCGCGGGCCGCCATCGCTGTGCTGCTCGATCGGGCGGACGGCTTGTACCGCTCCGGGCGGGCCGGGCTCGAGGCGCTCCCGCCGCGGCTGCGTCTGGCGGTGGCGGCGGCGGCGGCGATGTATGCCGGCATCGGCACCGAGCTTCGCCAGCGGGACTGCGACCCGACGCTCGGCCGCGCGGTGGTGCCACAGCATCGCAAGACAGGCCTCGCCGCTGCCGCTGTCCTGGGCCAACTCCGCCGCCCCAAACGGCAAAGGGTGGAGGAACAACATGCCCTCGGCTGACGTCGACATCGCCATCCTCGGCGGCGGCTGCGCCGGCCTCAGCCTCGCCGCCCGGCTGGCGCGGACCAGGCTTTCGGTGCGAGTGATCGAGCCGCGCACGCACTATGCGGACGACCGGACCTGGAGCTTCTGGCGGACGGCTGGCGACCCGTTCGAGGATTGCGTGCGGGCCGAGTGGCGGGCCTGGAGTGTGTTCGGCGAGCAGGGCGAGACGCGGCGGGGCTCACCGAGCCTGCGCTACCAGACCGTCAACGCCGGCGCCTTTTACGAGCGCGCCCTCTCGCTCATCGCCGACAGCCCGACCGCGGCGATCTCGCTCGGCGTCAAAGCGGGGGGCGTGACACCGACCGACCGGGGCTGGCGGGTCGATACCGATGCCGGTGCCTTGACCGCGACCATCCTCGTGGACACGCGGCCATCGACGCAGGTGCCGCGCTACGGGCAATTCTTCGTCGGGCGCGAGATCCGCACCGCGCGTCCCGTCTTCGATCCGACTGTCGTTCAGTTGATGAAGTTCCGTGCGTCGCGGAGCGGTGGCGTCGACTTCGTCTATACCCTGCCGTTTGCCGCCGACCGAGCCCTGGTCGAGGTCACGACATTCGCCCCGATACCGCCCCCCCATGCCACTTTCACCGACTGGCTCGACGACGAGATCGGGGCACTCGAGCCGGGCGATGTCGAGACGCTGCGCCACGAGGCGGGTGCGCTGCCGATGCAGGTGGGCTTCGGGCAGGAGCGCCCCGACGGCATCGTCCGCCTCGGCCTCGGCGGCGGTGCGGCGCGGCCGTCCACCGGCTACGCTTTCACGCGCATCCAAGCCCAGGCCGATCGCGTGGTCGCGGCACTCACGCGCGGCGAGGCGCCGGATACGCGGATCGACAGTGCCATGACCCGGTTCATGGATCGTGTTTTCCTCCAGGTGCTGGCGACGGCCCCCGAGCGCGGGCCGGCCCTGTTCGAGTGCCTTTTTCGCAATGCCCCCGAGGATCGCCTCGAGCGCTTCCTCTCCGGCTCGACGCGAACGGCGGACCGGCTCTGGGTCATGGCGTCGCTGCCGCCGCTGCCTTTCCTGCGCGCCGCGGCCGTGCCGGCATGACGGCACAGCCACGCTGGCAGACCATCCTCTTTGCCGGGGCGGTCACGCTGGCGATCTCGGCGGCCATCGTCATCGACCTCGATCAGACACTGCAGATCCTCCTCCTGGCACCCCTGGTCGCCATTCTCGGCCTGCCGCACGGCGCCCTCGACCTGCCGATCGCCGAAGCGCTCTGGCCGCTCGACGGCTGGCGCGGCAAGCTGCGCTTCGCCCTCTGCTATCTGGGCCTGGTCGCCGCCGTCATCGGCCTCTGGCTGGTCGCCCCTGGGCTCGCGTTATTGGCCTTCCTCGCCTACTCGGCGCTGCACTTCGCCGACGACTGGCAGGGTGCAGCAGCACCGCTCCGCTGGACCGGCGGTCTCGCCACGGTGGGGGCACCGGCCTTGTGCCACCGGGCCGAGGTGGCCGATCTTTTCGGCTATCTAGCCCAACCAGCCGCCGCCGGTTTCGCCGCGGGCGCCCTCGCCGTCGCTGGTGCCGGAGCGCTCCTCGCCCTGCTCGCAGCGCTGGTTCTGAAACGCCACTGCCACGGCCGCGCCGCGCTCGAGCAACTGCTGCTTTGGGCGGCGGCCCTCGTGCTCTCGCCGCTCGTCTATTTTATCCTCTACTTCTGCACGCTGCACGCGATCCGGCATTTCACCTCGGCCATCACGAGCATCGAACGCCGCCGCCGGGCGATCATCACGGCCGCCGGCCTCTCGACGATCGTCATCGTCGCGGCCGCCCTAACCGCTTTCCACCTGCAGACCGAAAGCCTCGTGGCCCTGGACCAGGCGGTTTTCCAGGTCGTCTTCATCGGCCTCGCCGCTCTCACGGTGCCGCACATGATCCTCGTCGATCGCTTCCACCGCCGGCAGGCATGAGCAAGATCCGATCACGGCGCCCCGCATCCGAAAAATGAATCACCAATATCTACAGGTGACCATTCGTTTGAACCGTGACATAGCCTGGTCACATCCCGGACAATCCAAGATAATCCACAATTAGAATTAATGTAGCTTGATACTTGGAGATGCGCTGATGGCCATTTGAGCACCTGAATTGTTTCGGTAGACGTATGGCTATTGCAAGAAAGTGCCACGTTTCGTCGATTTTGACGATCTCGCGTGCATAAAAGATTCATCGAGGATTTTCGCGCCTGCCTGGAAGAGTTGGTTTGCGTTGCCCCGCTCTGGAGGTCATTGCGTTCATCCACGGTCTGTACTTCAATCTCCGAGGCCGGGCAGAGGTGCTGTCGCCTGACCACTGCAGCTTCGTCGTTTACCCCTCGCAAGCGCTTCGCAAGAGGCGGAAGAATAATTGCACGGAGATCATCGACTGCCACTTCTCTCTCGGCGCCCAATTAAATGCCCGTGACGCTTCATTCCGGAGGGCCATGTCGAATTCGACGTTGGACCCCTTCGGAGACCGGACGTAACGCGAAACCAGCTAAAAGAAGGAAGCACCTAAAGAACTGATCTGAAACCGAGAATCGGGAGGGAACGAAATCGGCGAGGTGCACTGCCGACGGAGAAAACGGCGCGTATGGAGAGAATAATACCAACCCTACTAATTTATGACCGGTGTGGCCCATTCCATCGAGCAGAGGGATCTTATCCTTCCGGTATCCTTGGTGACGCGCTGCCAAGCCTTACAGACGGCATCGACGATGGCGTCGTAGTCGGGCCAGAGGCGGTGCGAGAGGAAGCGTTCCTTCAGGTAGAGCCAGAGACGCTCGATCGCATTCAGCTCGGGTGAGT
>JAABSG010000193.1 GCA_011390475.1 Geminicoccaceae bacterium
GGCCATGCCGCTGACCAACCCCGCCGGCGTCAGGCTGCTCGATCTCTCGCACGAGGCCTGTCTCGACCGGCTGATCGAGCTGATCGACTACGCCACGCTGCAGGCGCGACTCGAAGGGCAGGACGACCCGCATCGGCTCCTTGGGCTGGGCGTTGCCGCCTTCGTCGAGCTCACCGCTTCCGGGGCCGAGGCCTACGGCCGAGCCGGCGTGCCCGTCGCCGCCGTCGACACCGTCACCCTCGCCCTCGAGCCCGACGGCTCGGTGAAGGCGGCGGCGAGCCTGGCCGAGATCGGGCAAGGGGTCGGGCAGGGGCTCCGGCAGATCATCGCCGAGGGCCTCGGCATTTCGGTCGAGCACATCGCCCTCTCGCTCGGCGATACCGGCACCTCGCCGCATGGCGGCGGGGCCTGGGCCTCGCGCGGTATCGCGATCGGCGGCGAGGCGGCCCGCGGTGCGGCTGAGGCGTTGCGCCAGCAGATTCTTGCAGCCGCGGCGTCGCTGCTGCAATGTACGGCCGACACGCTCGATCTCGCCGATGCGACGATCGTCGATCAGGCGGGTCAGCCGCGCATCGGTCTGCGCGAGTTTTGCCAGACCGTCTACTTTCGCGGCTACGAATTTCCCGAAGGCGTGCAGCCGCAGCTGAGCGTAGCCCACAGCTACCGCCGCGAGCAGGACGCCGCCATCCCGACCAACGGCATTCAGGCCTCGCTCGTCGAGGTGGACGCCGATACCGGCATCGTTCGCTGCCTCGAGCATTGGGTGGTCGAGGATTGCGGGCGTATCGTCAATCCGCTGCTCGTGGACGAGCAAATTCGCGGCGGCGTCGTGCAGGGCATCGGGGCTGCCCTCTTCGAGGCCTGCCGTTACGACGGCGAGGGCCAGTTCACCAGCGGCACGCTCGCCGACTATCTCCTGCCGATGGCGGCCGAGATGCCGGACATCGAGGTGGCGCACGTCGAAACACCCTATTCCGGCAGTCGGCTCGGCGCCAAGGGTGCGGGCGAGGCCGGTACCTGCGCGGCCGGCGCTGCCGTGCTCAACGCGATCAACGATGCGCTGGCCCGGCGCGGGGCCAGCATCAGCGAAACGCCGGCGACGCCGACGCTGATCCTCGAAGCCCTCGGGCGGCTGCCGGCCGGTCCCGCGCGATGAAACCCGCACCTTTCGCCTATGCGGCCCCCCGCAGCCTGGACGAGGCGCTGGCACTCCTGGCCGAGCACGGCGACGAGGCGCAGATCATCGCCGGCGGGCAGAGTCTCGTGCCGATGCTGGCGCTGCGGATGGCGACCCCCGGCATCCTCGTCGATATCAACCGCATCGCCGGCTTGCCCGGGCTCCTGGAGGACGACGCAGCCCTGACCGTCGGGCCGTGCGTTCGCCATGCCGAACTGCTTCGCCATGCCGGCCGGCACCGGCATTGGTCGCTGATCGCCGCTGCGGTCCGCGAGGTCGCTCATCCCGGCATCCGCAATCGCGGCACGCTGTGCGGCTCGATTGCCCTCGCCGATCCCGCCGCCGAAGCGCCGGCCTATGCCCTGGCCCTCGATGCCGAGATCGTGCTCTCGAGCCTGAGCGGTGAGCGCCGCGTGCCGGCCAGAAAGTTCTTTCGCGGGGTCTACGAAACCGCCCGCGCGCCGGACGAGATGATCACGGCAGTCACCTTCCCGCGCCCGGCACCGGGCTGGCGCTTCGGTTTTCAGGAGATCGCCCGCCGGCACGGCGACTATGCGATCGCCGGTCTCTGCGCCGGGCTGCGGCTGGAAGCAGGGCGGATCACCGAGGTCGAGCTGGTCTATTTCGGCATCGCCGATCGGCCGATGCGGGCGCCCCAGGCCGAGCGATCGCTACTCGGCGAGCCCAATGCGGACGCGGTGAAGGAAGCAGCCGCTGCGGCCGGCGCCGAACTCGAGGTCGAGGGAACGGGCGAGAGCAGCGCTGCCCTGAAACGACAGCTGATGCGCGTGCTGACCGAGCGTGTCCTGACAAAGCTGATCGTGGGAGCCCCTGGCCAATGACCGCCATCGCCAACGACGAGCCCGGCCTCGAGATCGAGACTGTGGTCAACGGGGCACCGGTGCGGGCGCGGGTCGCCGTCCGCCAGTCGCTCGTCGACTGGCTGCGCGACGATCTCGGGCTCACCGGCAGCCATGTCGGCTGCGAGCACGGTGTCTGCGGTGCTTGCACCGTCGTCGTCGACGGGGTCTGCGTCCGGGGCTGCCTGATGCTCGCCGTGCAGGCGGACGGCGCCTCCATCGAGACCATCGAAGGGGCGTCGGCGAGCGGGCGGCTCGCCGCTCTGCAGGAAGCGTTCTACACCCGTGCCGCCCTGCAGTGCGGCTTCTGCACGCCGGGCATGCTGCTGACCGCAGCCGAGCTCTTGGCGGGCGACGACAAGCCCGATCGCGAGACGATCCGCGAGGCGCTTTCCGGCAACTACTGCCGGTGCACCGGCTACCAGGCCATCATCGATGCCGTCGAGGCGGCGTCGACCAGCGAGAAGAGGTGACGATCGTGGAAACAGTGACGTTCGCTCCGGGTGGCTACCGCTACGTGCCCGGCGTGTTCCAGTATTCGGCCGGCGTGGCGGCACTGCCGGGCCACGAGATCGTGCGGGTCCGCTTTCGCGAGCCCGTGCCGCTCGAGGAGGGCTTCAACCGAATCGAGGCGATCGTCGGCGCCGAAGGGCGCCCCATGACGTCGTTTTGCGCCTGCGAATTGCGCTCGCCCGAGCCGTTCTCGGAGGCGGGCTTTCAGGCCTTCAACACGGCCTATGTCGAAACGCTGGAGCGCTGGGGTGTCTATCGCGACGGCACCAACCCGGTGGCGCGCAGCAATGTCTGCCCGGAACTGCACAAGCCCGCCGGCCCGTCGTTCCACGCCTTCTGCTTCACCGTCGAGGCGGCCGATGCCGTGCCCACCTTCGTCGTCGCCGGCAGCGGCGAGGCGCCGGAGGGCAAGGGCAACTACGAGGATCACATCGTCGGGCGCGGTGACACGAGCGAGGCCGGCCTGCGCGAAAAAGCCCGCTTCGTCCTGGGCGAGATGGAGCGCCGCATGGCGGCACTCGGCTTCGGCTGGGCCGACACCACGGCGGCACAGGTCTATACCGTCTTCGACTTCCACCCCTTCCTGGCCGACGAGATCGTCAGCCGGGGCGCGGCCAGACACGGCCTGACCTGGCACTTCAACCGCCCGCCGGTGACGGGTCTCGACTTCGAGATGGACTGTCGCGGGCTGACCGTCGAGCGGGTGGTCTGACCGTCAGTCCAATTGGGCCAGCGCCTGCAGCTTGGCGTCGCCGAGATAGCCGTAGCGGTTGAGCCAGAGCCGGCGATCGGCCGCCTGCCAGGCCGTCCGCGCCCGCTCGAGCACATCGTCCAGCGGCCCATAAGCATGCGCCGCCGCGTGGACGTTGGGCGTCTGCCGGCGGGCCTCGGCGATCTTGCGCGCCTGCGCGTCGGCCGACACCGGGTGGCGCTCCTCGGGCTCGGGGTAGCGGAGATCGTCGAGCGGCGCGTCACCGGTATCGAACAGCGCCTGAATCCGCGCCGCCCCCGCTGCATCGAGCCGGCCCATGCGCTCCAGATAGCCCCGCAGCATCATCGGCCAGTGCATGGTGTAGAGCTTGACCGCGATATCGTCCGCGATCTGCCCGACCCGGGCATAGTCGAGCCCGGAAAGCCGGTTCCAGGGCGGCGGAAAGGCATGCGCCACCAGCTTCATGCCGGTCGGCAGGGCTGCCTTGGCAGCGGTCAGGAGGTCGACCACGAGATCGGCCTTGAGGCGACCGAGCGGGGCCAGGGGCTCCAATCCCTCGGCCAGGATCGATGCCGGGTCGTCGAGGTAGCGCCGGGCCGTCACCCGCAAGGCCTCGACATCGAGGCCCTTGGCACGGGCCGCCGCCACGGCATGCGGCGAGAAGTCGAAGAGCCAGCTCTCCAGCGTGTAGGGCGGGTATTCCGGCCAATCGAGGCGGATGGCGTCCACGGTCGGATAGTTGCGGACGAGATCGACCAAGAGGGCTTCGAGATAGGCGCGGAGCTCCGGGGCGGCGAGGCTGCCGTTCTTGTCGACCCGACCTTCATGATGGCGGCCATCCGGCAAGAGCGGCTGATCCTCCGGCAATGGCCCGCCGAACTGCACCCGGTAGCCGGGCGGGATGGCGGCCTGGACCTGCAGGTGCACCTCGAGCCCGCGCGCCTGGGCAGCCGCGATGAACGAAGCGACCACGGGCCCTTCACGCCTGGTAAGCTCACTGGCCTCCGCCGGCTGGTAGCGTAGCCCCGCATAGCGGGCCGGGTCCGGCACGAAACTGGGTGCCGTCACGCAGCGTAGCTCGCGCCGGCCCCAGAGATCGCGATCCAGGAGCCTCACCGAGCCCGCTCCTGCATCGATCGGCGGCTCGCGCCCGGCATCGACCGATTCGCTCGGCGCCATGACATAGGGCGAGGTCGCGACCGCATTCGCACCCGCCATCTGAAGATTGTCGAGCACTCGCTCGATGCCCTCGCACTGCACCCACTCGGGCATCACCGTGATGCCGAAGAGCCGCGTCACAGGCTCACCTCGTCGAGCCAGTTGTCCTCCATCTTCACCTGCCAGAGATGCTGTTCCGGCGGCTTTACCGCCTTGGCCCAGTCGGAGAGCAGCCGCTTCGCTGCGGTCTTGCGCGCCATGCGAAGCGCGATGGCGTCCGGATCCCAGCCTTCGAGCACCCGATCGGTCAGCGCCTGCCGCAGCGTCGCATGACTAGGGTCGTCCGCGAGATCGACCAGTTCGTCCGGATCGGCCACGAGATCGAAAAGCTGCGGGCGCGCCCCGTGATAGTAGACGAGCTTGAACCGCCCGCTCCGGACCATCCGCTGCTGGACGGCCTGCGTGCCGGTCCAGCGCGCCACGCCGTCGGTGCAGTATTCGGCGAAGGTCTCGTCCACCCAGGGCGAGCCGGCGTCCCGGGCGACCTGCAAAAGGCTGCGGCCTTGGCCATCGGGCAGGGCAGGGGCGGCCAAAGCATCGAGCATGGTGGCCGCGAGATCGAGCAGGTTGCAGACCTGCGCCCGCCGTTCGCCCTCGGGCAGCCGGCCCGGCCAGCGCATGATCAGCGGCACCGCGACCGACTGGTCGTAGAAGGTCTGCTTCCACCAGAGCCCGCGCTCGCCCAGCTGATCGCCGTGGTCTGAGGCGTAGATCACCAGCGTGTCTTCGCTGAGGCCGGCCTCCTCGAGCTTGTCGAGAATGGCGCCGATCATCCGGTCCATCGAGGTGGTGAGGCCCCAATAGGCCGTCCGCGCGCGGCGCTCCCAGTCGGCCGGCAGGTCGAGCGAGCCCGTGTGCTCGCGCCAGCCGCGCAGATAGGGATGCTCCGCATTGTCGCCGGGCGGCGGCAGGCGCGGGTCCGGGACGCGGCCGGCATAGCGGGCGTAGTCCTCCGCCGAGCAGACATAAGGCTGGTGCGGCAGCATCAGGCCCACGGTGACGGCAAAGGGCTCGCCCGGCCGCTGCGCCTCGAGATAGCGCAGCGTCTCGGCGAGGACGTCGCGGTCCTTGGCCTCGTAGGACGACTGCCCCGGCCCCGCCCGCTCGATGCTGACCCGGAACGGCTCGTTGGTGCGATCGAGGATGCCCAGCGAATGCGCATGGCCACCCGGCCAATTGGTGCTGTGATCGCCGACCCGCCGATCCGCATAGCCGTGCAGCTGGTCCGGGCCGATCGAGTGCAGCCGGCCGATCAGGGTAGGGCGATAACCGGCCGCACCCAAGCTGTGCGCATGGGTCGGGATGTCGGAAGCGAGCACGTCGGAATTGGTCCAGCAGCCGATCCGCTGGCTGTACTGGCCGGTGAGCATCGCCATGCGCGCCGGGGTGCAGAGCGGGGCCGTGGTATAGGCCGCATCGAACGTCACCCCCTCGGCCGCGAGCCGATCCAAAGCCGGCGTCTCGACCACCGGATCGCCATAAGCGCCGGTCACGTGCCTGGCATGCTGGTCGGAGAAGAGAAAAAGCAGGTTGGTCAAGAGGCGGCCTCCATGGCAAAGCTCCAGCAGAGAACGACGCGGGAGGTGATCGGGTGACGGAGACGGTTCGCGCGGTGCACGCGGTACTGGTCGAGCGCGAGATGGGTGGAGCGGTCTGGAACCCGCGCCAGCGCTGGGACAAGAAGCGCATGGTGCTGGTCTTCGCCGAGGGCGCGTCCGGCCGCTTCGGCATCGGTGAGGCCTGGCTCTCCGGCAGTGGCGCTCGTGCTCTTCTCGCCACCATCGAGGACGACCTGGCCCCGCTCATGGTCGGCAGCAGCGTTTTCGGCACCCCGAAGCTGACCGAGGAGGTTCGCCGCTCGACCGAACTCAGCGGCCGCACCGGCATCACCGCCGCCGCCTGGAGCGCCATCGAAACCGCCGTGGTCGACCTCGCCGCCAAGTCCCTGGAACTGCCGCTGGCCGACCTCCTCGGCCGCTGTCGCGATCGCGTCCCGGTCTACGCCAGTGCGGGCCTCTATGGTGCGACGAAGACCCCTGCCGATCTCGCGGCCGAGGTGAAAGGCTGGGTCGATCAGGGCTTCACGGCGGTCAAGATCAAGGTCGGCGGCGCCCCCCTGGCCGAGGATATTCAGCGGGTCGCGGCCGTCCGCGAGGCAATCGGCCCGGACATCCGGCTCATGGTCGACGCGCTCTACAATCTCGACGTGGCCCAGGCCAAGGCCATGGCTCGCGCGTTCGAGCGCTACGCCATCCACTTCCTCGAAGCCCCGGTCTCGCCCTTCGACCTCGCGGGCCAGGCCGCCGTCGCCAAAGCGAGCTCTATCCCGATTTGCGGCAACGAGAACATGGCCTGGCTCCACTATTTCCGCGACCTGATCGAACGCCGGGCCGTCCACTTCGTCCAGTTCGACATCGCCGCCTGCGGTGGCCTCCACGAAGGCCGGCGGATCGGCGAGCTGGCCCACGCCCACCATTTGCCCGCCACCCTGCACGCCGCCTCCACTTCCGTGCTCTACGCTGCCTCCCTGCACCTCGCAGCCGCGCTGCCGGGCCCCGTCTCGGTCGAACATCACATGCTGCACCAATGGCTCTGGGAGCTGGCACCGGCCGGCACCTTCACCGTCGAGAACGGCACGATCGCCCCACCACCAGGCCCCGGCATCGGCCTCGACCTCACCCCGGGCGACGTCGCCTGAGCCCTGCATCAGGCAGGTGACCCCACCGACTGGTCCTGGGCTAGGGCCGGCGGCTCCGGGTAGTGCAGCCCGCGCTGGCCGGTGAAGCTGCGGTCGGCCTTCGGCACATATGGACCCGGATCGAAGCCCCTGAGCCCGCCATCCACGACCCAGCCCTGCTCGACGTCGATGCCGTAGCACTCGGCGGCAAGCCGCTCTTCGAGGGCGGCCCGCGTTACCGCATGCGCCGGATCATCCGCCAGATCGCGCGTCTCCCGCGGATCGGCCTCCAGATCGAAGAGCTGCACCACGTTGCCCGCCGGATACCAGACGAGCTTCATTCGCCCGTCATGCAGCATCCGGCTGGCCCCCGCATTCTCCAGGCA
>JAABSG010000194.1 GCA_011390475.1 Geminicoccaceae bacterium
ATTGTCCCGATCTCGCAGAACAGGCAGGTTCTCCTCAACCGTGCCGATAACGCTTTCTTCGGCGCTTTTGGGATCAGCCGCGTCTCATTTCTCTTCGGCTTCTGAGTTTTCCGACGCCGCCAGCCGTGGTTCCTGAGACGTAATCTACGGCTGAGCGGCTTGGGAGTCGTTTGAATGAGTTTCGTCGGAAAGGGCTTGATGCTCGCTCTTTCCGCGGTGTTACTGTTGGTTGGCACCTTCCAGCTTCTGGCCGCGATTTACCGGCTTCCGAGCGTCCAGGCCGTTCAGTTGGCTTTGACACTCGAAAGCGTCAGAGATGAGTCGTACGAGCGAGCGCTGCGCAATCTGCAGCGCTCGTTTTCGTTTTACGAGCACCGTCGGACGACTGCCGAGATCGGCTTGTTGCACCAGAACAAAGGTGACAACCTTCGGCAGCAGGATGAGCGCGACGCGCTGTTCGAGTTGAGCCGTGACGCCTTTCGGCACAGCCTGCGGCTATCGCCGGTCCAGCCGGTCGTCTGGTATATTCTGGCCGAAATGGCCTTCGTCCAAGAGGCGAACGACGTCGCAGCGAGAGCGTTCGACTGGACGATGCGGACCGGGCACAACGTCGCACACCTGCAACGGCAACGGGCGCTACTCGGCGTCGCTCTCTGGAATGACTTGGCCGAGGAAACCCGCGCAAAGCTTATTCCCTCCATCGTTCCGACGCTGCGCCGGGACGGCGATCTGCTTGCCTCGATAGCCGTCGATGGCGGCGTTTCCGAGGATTTGGGGCGACGCTTGCGACAGTGGCGGCCCGACGGCTGGGTCATCGCCGCCGAGTTCGCCGTTGCCGCCGCGAGCTATCGCCAGTCGCAGTTGGACCAATTTGGCCCCGGGGAGCCTGACGACATGCGCCGCCTGCTGGCCGCAACTTCGATCCTGGTCACTACCGGCATGCCGCTACTCGGCGAAGCCATGACGGTTCACGACTATATGACGATCAGCCGCGGCGAGGATCCCGACCGTGATCCCGACAGCGTCAACGAGTATCTGCTCGGCGTGCTCGATGCGCTACTCGTGCTCAGCGACTTCAACCAGCGCGAGGGCGAGCCGGTATTCTGCATGCCCCAACAGGATCTGCTCAATTACGACCTGATCGGCTTTCGGGTGACGTTCGATTCGATGCTCGAGCAGTTCGAGCGCGAGCTTCCCCAGTTCGACACTTTGGCTCGGACGCGAAGTGTAGGCCTCGCCGCTCTGCAATTGCTCGCGATCCTTCATCCCTGCGACGAGTAGGCTAGCGGACAGCCAAAGCGGCATCGGCCCAGACGCCCGCCCCCGCTCTGCTGCGCACAACGTACACCCGTTGCTAGAACGTTCTCAGGCTGAACGGAGACGAGGCAGGGCCAAAGCCGGCAAGATGGGGGATCGGCGCCAAGCCTCCTGAAGCAGGTGAGCAGCCAGCGTTCGCAGCCTGACGACGTATACGGTCGGCCCAGGCGCACCATGACGGGCAAATCGCCCGCGTTTCCGCACTACTTCGGCCGCGAGGGCCATGCATGCATCGACACGGCGAGGGCTGACGATGGTGCACCGACTGTCGTCCGAGGTACCGTCCTGCTCGCCCCCTATGGCGCGCTGCACGACATCACGGACGAGGTCGTCGAAGAAAGCACCACCACGGCAGGCGGCACACACCGTAGCGGGCTTGCCGACCGGTGGCAGGGATCTCTCGCGTGGGGACCTGGAGCCCGTCGCCAGCGTCCGCTCAATAGATCGGAAAGCGCTCGCACAGCGTCGCCACGCGCTGGCGCACGGCTTCTTCCACGGCCGCATTGCCATCCGGGCCATTGGCGGCGAGGCCATCGAGCACGTCGCTGATCAGCATGCCCACCTCGCGGAACTCGGCGAGTCCGAAGCCGCGGGTGGTGCCGGCCGGGGTGCCGAGGCGGATGCCCGAGGTCACCGTGGGCTTCTCCGGGTCGAACGGCACGCCGTTCTTGTTGCAGGTGATGTCGGCCCGCTCGAGCGCTTCCTCGGCGGCGTTGCCCTTCACGCCCTTGGGACGAAGGTCGACCAGCATCAGGTGGTTGTCGGTGCCGCCCGAGACGATCTCGCAGCCGCGCTCCTTGATGACCGAGGCCAGGGCCTTGGCGTTGTCGACCACCGCCTGCTGGTAGGCCTTGAAGTCCGGCTCGAGCGCTTCGCCGAAGGCGACGGCCTTGGCGGCGATGACGTGCATCAAGGGGCCGCCCTGCAGACCCGGGAAGACCGCCGAGTTGATCTTCTTGCCCAAGGCCTCGTCGTTCGAGAGGATCAAGCCGCCCCTGGGGCCGCGCAGGGTCTTGTGGGTGGTCGTGGTCACGACGTGCGCGTGCGGCAGCGGCGACGGGTGCAGCCCTGCCGCGACCAGGCCCGCAATATGCGCCATGTCGACGAAGAAGTACGCGTCGACCTTGTCCGCGATCGCCCGAAAACGCGGGAAGTCGATCACCCGAGAATAGGCCGAGGCGCCGGCGATGATCATCTTCGGCCGGTGCTGAACGGCGAGGCGTTCGATCTCGTCGTAATCCAAGAGACCGTCCTCGGCCTTGACCCCGTATTGCACCGCCTCGAACCACTTGCCCGACTGCGCCGGGCGAGCGCCGTGGGTCAGATGGCCACCGGCATCCAAGGACATGCCGAGGATGGTGTCGCCGGGCTGCAGCAAGGCCAGCATCACGGCGCCATTGGCCTGCGCCCCCGAATGCGGTTGGACGTTGGCGAAGCTGCAGCCGAAAATCTGCTTTGCCCGGTCGATCGCCAACGCCTCGGCCACGTCGACATACTCGCAGCCGCCGTAATAACGCTTGGTCGGATAGCCCTCGGCGTATTTGTTGGTCAGTACCGAGCCTTGGGCCTCGAGCACCGCGCGGCTGACGATGTTCTCGGAGGCGATGAGCTCGATCTGGGTCTGCTGGCGACCCAGCTCTTGGTCGATTGCGCGCGCGATGGCAGGATCGGCATCGACGAGGCCTCGGCTGAAGAAACCGCTGCCGCGCGTCGCAAGAGGCTTTGCCTGGGCCATTCTCAACACTCCACCAGATTGACGGCGAGACCTCCAAGCGAGGTCTCCTTGTAATTCGTGCTCATGTCGCGGCCTGTCTGTCGCATGGTCTGGATGACCTTGTCGAGGCTCACATGGTGCTGACCATCGCCGCGCATGGCGAGCCGGGCGGCGTTGATCGCCTTGACCGCCCCCATCGTGTTACGCTCGATGCAGGGGATCTGGACCAGCCCGCCGATCGGATCGCAGGTCAGGCCCAGATTGTGCTCCATGCCGATTTCGGCCGCGTTCTCCACCTGGTGATTGGTTCCGCCCATGACCGCACAAAGAGCACCCGCGGCCATCGAGCAGGCGACGCCGACCTCGCCCTGGCAGCCCACTTCGGCCGCCGAGATCGAGGCGTTCTCCTTGTAGAGCTGCCCGATCGCGGCTGCGGTCAACAGGAAGATTCGGATGCCCTGGGCGTTCGAGCCGGGAACGAATCGATCGTAATAGGCCATGACCGCCGGGATGACGCCGGCTGCACCGTTGGTGGGCGCGGTGACGACCCGGCCGCCGGCGGCATTCTCCTCGTTCACCGCGAGCGCATAGAGATTGACCCAGTCCAGGACGGTCAGCTGATCCTTGAAGCCGGCTTCCGGCCGCGCGCAGAGCTCCTGATAGAGCTTGGCTGCGCGCCGGCGCACCCTGAGCCCGCCGGGGAGTTCGCCCACCTCGCGGCAACCGCGCTCGATCGAGGCCTCCATCGCCCGCCAAAGCTGCCCGAGCCCCTGCTCGATCTCGGCCGCGTCGCGCAGCACCGTCTCGTTGGCCATGACGATCTGGGCAATCGTCAGCCCGGCGCGCTCGCCCGTGGCCAACAGCTCCTCGGCCGAACGGAACGGATAGGGCGGGGCGACGTTGCGTCCCTCGTCCGCCGGCCGGTCGGTCTCGGCGTCGCTGAGGACGAAACCGCCGCCGACGGAGAAATAGACCTCCTCGAAGAGCACCTCCCCATCGCCACCGAAGGCGATGAAGCGCATGCCGTTGGGGTGCTTGGTCATCGTCTCGAACTGGCGGAATTGCAGGTCGTGGGGCTCGGCAAAGGCGATCTCGCGCCGCCCCATGAGCCGCAGGCTGCCCCGTTCGCGGATGGTCTGGAACAAGGCATCGGCGGCGTCGGGGTCGACCCGGTCGGGCACTTCGCCGGCGAGACCGAGAAGGATCGCCTTGTCCGTCGCGTGGCCCTTGCCGGTCAGCGCCAGGGAGCCGTAGAGCTGCACTTCGACCCGCTCGACCGCATCGAGCACATGCCTGGCCTCGAGCGCCAGAACGAAACGATGCGCCGCCCACATCGGGCCCACGGTGTGCGAGCTCGACGGCCCGATGCCGATCTTGAAGAGGTCGAAGACACTGACGACCAAGGGCACCACTCCGCGCTGATCGGCGACAGGTACGCGCGCTGCCGGCGCGTGACTGTCCAGGGAGCGGCAGAAAACGTCAACTGCTGGTCTGAATGGCCAACGCCTCTTGATATTGCGCCTCGCTCATCGCCGCCCGAACCCGGCGGCGCAGCTCGATCGCCGGCAGGTGGCCGCCGTCGACCGCCCGGCTGAGCCAGACATAGGCCATCACCAGGTCCGGCTCGGTGGTGCGCCCCTCGTACATCAAGGCACCGAAGTGAAACTGGGCGCGGGGATCGCCACTGGCCGCGAGCGCCCCCCAGATCCGCTCGGCCGTCGAGAAATCGCCGGCGCGGTAGGCCTGAACACCGTCGGCGACAGTGCCACCGCTGCCGTTGAAGGTGATCAGCCGGCTCGACTCGTTCGGCTCGGCGGGATCGGCGGCAAGGTCGCCGGCAGTGGCGCCGGGGTCCGGCTGATCGTCCGGTCGAGCGGCGAGTTCGCGCTGCTCACGCATCAGCTCTTCGAGTGCCGCCTGCAGCCCCCTGGGTTGTGCCGCGATCGTGGCGGATGGATCACGCGCCGGCGCGACTGGCCTCGATGCGGCCGCTCGGGCCGGAGGCGTGGCCGCTGCCACCGGCTGTTGCCGCGTGTCGGTGGCGGAAGCGGTGGCTGGCGGTGGCGAGGGGCGCTCCGTGCGTCCGGCGAGTTGCGCTTCCAAATCGGCGCGCGCCTCGGTCAACGCCGCGACCTCGTCGGTCAGCCGGTCGCGCTCGGCCTCGACCGCGGCCAAGCGGCGCGCGATTTCGTCGAGGGCGGCGCCCTCACCCTGGAGCCGCTCGCTCAGCGCCTGATTCTCCCGGCGCAGCCGCTCGATCTCGGCCTCGGCACGCCGCAGCGCCTGCTCGGTCGCCGCCAGCCGGTTCGCCAGCGCCAGCCGCTCGGCCGCGAGGGCACCGCTCGGCACCCCGGCGGGTCGCGCGCCAGTGGATGGCGGGAGCGTTCCCTCGATCGCGGGGACGCTCGGCGCCGGCTGCTGCCGCTCGCCGATCACCAGCAGGCCGAGCACCAGCGCCATGAGGATCGCGAGCAGCGCCAGATAGCGATCGAGCCGCAAGGGCGGAGCCGTGTCGACGGCGGTCATCGGCGGTATCTTCCCGAGAGCAGCGCGGTTGCGGAGACGTGATCACCGCCATAACGCGCAAACGAGAAGGGTCGCGCAACGCATCCGAACCGCCGGATGACCGGCAAAAAAGGTTAGCAATACGTGAATATGACAGGCTTAACGCCCAAGGATTTCGCGCATGCTCGACAGTCGCCGCCGAGTTGAAGGGCCGGGTCAGCCGCCGCTGCGGGTCAGATCTCCGGCATACTCCATCGAGCAGAACGTGCCCCCCTGGAAGAGATCGCCGATCGGGTCGGGCGGCAGCTCGTCCTGCGCCCGCAGCGCCACTTCGGCGTAATCTTCGGCGCGGTGCTCGGGCGCATAACCGAGCCGGTAGGCGGTTCGGTTGTCCCACCAGGAGCGCTCGTTCAAGCTTTCCCCATAAACGATCGCATGATGCATGTCCGGATGCTCGAGGCCGATGCGGCAGAGCTGGAACAGATCATCCGGGTGCAGCCAGATCGACAGCCGTCGCTTGTCGAGCGGCTTCGGACCGACGTTACCGATGCGAATCGACATGACCCGAAGGCCGTGCTTGTCCGCGAAAAAGGCGCCCACCGCTTCACCGAAGGCTTTGGAAACGCCGTAGCGGCTGTCAGGGCGGACCGGCTCGTCGACACCGATCCGATCGCGCCGCTTGTAGAATCCCATGGCGTGGTTCGAGGAGGCGAAGATCACCCGTTTCACCCCGGCCGCCCGGGCCGCCTCGTAGAGGTTCCACAAGCCCACGATATTGGCGCTGTGGATGGTCTCCCAGGGGCCTTCGACCGAATAGCCGCCGAGATGGACGATGCCGTCGATGCCCTCGCAGGCGGCAGCGAGCGCCGCCGGATCGGTGAGCTCGGCGCGGATGAAGCGCTCGTTCGGGGCAAGATCCTCGATCGGCTCGCGATCGGAAAGGACCACCGTCGAATAATGGCCCCGCAACAGCGGGCGCAGCATGGTGCCGACTCCACCTTTTGCCCCGGTCAATAGAATTTGCTGCATCGATAGCCTCCCCGCTCGCTTTGTTCGCCTGTTCTTTAGTATTTCAACAAAAGCGGATCAACTGGAAATCATGAAACTTCCACGTGGACATCATCGTACGCGTCAACACCTGTTAACCGACTTGTCGAAAAGGCAGCCGACAGCCATCACCGGAAGCCCGCGCCGAGAGCCACCGGCGGCAGCAAGCGGAGACTGCCCGATGCACCTCGACCCCAGCCGCTCGATACGCGAATCGTTCGGCGGGATCATCGCGGTGGGCAATCTCAAGGGCGGGGTGGGCAAGAGCACGCTCGCCGTGGCCCTGGCCGGTGCCATGGCCCGGACCGGCAAGTCCGTGGCCCTGGTCGACGGCGACCCGCAAGCCACCAGCCGCCGCTGGCTCGTTCGCAGCGACTTGGCCGTGCATGTCGAGACCCTCGATCTCGAGAGCCTGAGCTCGCTCGAGTTCTGGCTCGGCCGAGCCGAGCGGCTAGTGCGGGCCCACGGCACGGTGATCGTCGATCTGCCGGCCGTGATCGGCCCGACCATGGCCTCCGCCTTCCTCCTGGCCCGGCTGATCATCGTCCCGGTCTCGCTCTCGGCGGTCGACATCGACGGCACCAACCGCGTGCTCCGCTACATCAAGACGGCGCGCAGCGAGCGCGGCGGCCTCGGCCCCGAGGTCTTGATCGTGCCCAACAAGCTGCCGCGCAGCGTCGGTGTCGAGCGGCCGATCCTCGACACGCTGCATGGTTTCGGCGAGACCGTGCTGCCCGGCCTCTCGCTCTACCCGGAGCACGGTCGGGCCTTCGCCGAGGGGCGCTGGATCGGCGATCTCGTCCCGGGCTCGCGGGCGCACCACGAGGTGATGGCGCTGGAGGAAGCGGTCGCCGAGGTCATGCGCCTTGCCCAGCCCGCGCCGCGGCTCGAGGCCGCGCGGCAGAGCCGGCGGGAGCGCGAGCGCACTGCCGTGACCGAGGCCGCGCGGCCGC
>JAABSG010000195.1 GCA_011390475.1 Geminicoccaceae bacterium
GAGGGTGACTATGTCCCGACATCCCCCGACGCCCCCGAGATCGAGCTCGACGAGGATTTCTGGCGCAACGCCAAAATCGTCATGCCCAAATCCCCAAAGGAAGCCATCTCGCTCCGCGTCGACCACGACATCCTCGCCTGGTTCCGCGCCCAGGGCCGTGGCTACCAAAGCCGCATGAACGCGGTGCTACGCGCCTACGTCGAAAGCCAGCGCACGTCATCCGAACGACAGCGATGACCGAGACAAGAGCCGGCCTGCCCGGATGATCTTCGGCCCTTGGCGATACGTCGCTCGTCAGCCATTCAACCCGAAATCCTCTCGGAACCGGTCGATCTGGTGCATGCGCTCGTGCAGGATCGTGACGATGCCGATGTCACCGCTCGCCAGGCGGCGCCAATAAACGAAGTGCCGCTCGTAGCGGAAGACATAGCCGTCGACGCCGAAGTCGGCCGGGATCGGCCGCGAGAGGACGCCGTGGCTCTCGATCCGCTCGAAGGCAGCGAACAGGCCGGTGACGTAGCGATCCGCCTGTGCTGTCCCCCACCGCTCGCGAGTGTAGCGATAGATCTCGTCGAGCCGGTGCGAAGCCGCTCGCTGGACGCGGACCTCGGCCATCCGGATCAGCGCTGGTTGCGCGCGATGACGTCCGCTGCCGTCAGCTTCTCGTACGAAGAGTCGGGCGCCGCGAAGGCATGCTGCAGCTCGGCCTTCAGCCGCTCGAAGGCCTCCTGCTCCACCCGCTCCTTGTCGCGCCGAATGAGGTCGCGGATGTACTCGCTGACGTTCTCGTAGCGCCCGCTCTCGCCGACGTTCTCCGCCACGAAGTCCGCGAGTGCCCCGCCGACCCGAACCGTCATGGTCGTCTGCGCCATGGTTTCTTCTCCGTCGCCACTCCTGTCTTCAATATAACCAAAATCGAATACGCAGCAACCTGCCGGCAAAAGGTCCGGTGGAGCGCGAGGAGGCGCCGCCTCCTCGCTTCGTTACTCACTTCTCATCCAGCGGATAGGCCGCCGCATAGGCCTCTGCAACCGCTTCCTCGAGCGGCCGGCCTGGTCGATAGCCGGCGAGGTTGGCTGGGCGTTCGATGTCGGTCATGAGGCGGGGGCAGGGTTCGGGGGTGCCGATGATGGTGTGGATGGGCAGGCGTTCGGCATAGGTGGGGAAGTCGTAGTCTTCGTCGTCGTCGACCACGCCCTTGGCGCGGATTTTGGCCGAGGCTTTTTCGATGTCCATCATGACGACCGCGGTGGCCTTGATTTCCTGGGGCGTGCTCGGGCGGAGTTGGGCGGTGCGGCCGGGGACGAGGCGGTCGACCATCATGGTGAGTGCTCGTTCTTTTTCGGCCGGGTCCTCGACGAGGCGGACTTTGCCGAAGGCCATGACGGAGCGGTAGTCGGCGGAGTGGTTCATGCCGGAGCGGGCCAGCACGATGCTGTCGAAGTGGGTGACGGTCAGGCAGGCCGGCTCGCCCTTGGCGAGGTTGCGCAGCATGCGGCTGGCACTGCTGCCGTGCCAGTAGAGCCGGCTGCCCTCGCGCCAGAAGAGGGTGGGCATGCAGATGGGCTGGCCGTCGATGACGTAGGCCACGTGGCAGAGGGCTGCGGCGTCGAGGAGCGCATGCACGGTGGCGTGGTCGTAGTGGCCGCGCTCGTGCTTGCGCTTGACGCGGTTGGTGGCGTCGACCGGGTAGTGCCGACTTTCGTCGTCCGACATGGCTGGCTCCTCGCTGCAGGCGTACCTGATGCGCGACAAAATTGGTCGCCGCGAGGTCCACTTTCGCCACCGCCCCACAACCAATCTCCTCACCGACAACCTGTTGGCCGGTGGCGCGGCTGTCTCGGCGGGTCTCGGTGTCGCTCTCCAGCTTGTCGCTGTCGCCCAGGGGCGTCCATGGCAGCACCGCGATTGGTAGACCGTGCTGCAGGCGGTGTGAAAGGACGGTTGCGATGCGGACGACGGCTCGGGTGGTGGTGATCGGCGGCGGCGTGGTGGGCGTCTCGACGCTCTATCATCTGGCGAAGAAGGGCTGGACGGACTGTGTGCTGCTCGAGCGCACCGAGTTGACGGCCGGGTCGACCTGGCATGCCGCCGGGCTCTTGCCGCTCTTCAACATGTCCTACTCGGTGGGCCAGCTGCATCAATATTCGGTCGAGCTCTACAAGAAGCTCGAGGCCGAGACCGGCCAAGACGTGAGCTTTCACGTCTGCGGCAACCTCCGGCTCGCGACCAATCGCGACCGGATGGACGAGTACCGCAACTATCAATGCACGGCCGAGACCATCGGCGTCGAGTGTCATCTGATCGGGGTCGACGAGGTCAAGAAGCTCTGGCCGCTGGTCAATCCGGACGGGTTGGTGGGTGCGCTGTTCCACCCGACCGACGGCCACATCGCCCCGGTCGACGTCACCATGGCCTTGGCCAAGGGGGCGCGGATGGCGGGGGCCGAGATCGTCCAGCGGGTGGCGGTCACCGGCATCGAGCGCGACAACAACGAGTGGGTGGTCAAGACCACCGCCGGCGAGATCCGCTGCGAGCACGTGGTCTCGGCGACGGGCAACTACGCGCGCACCACGGCGAAGATGGTCGGCCTCGAGATCCCCGTCATCCCGGTCGAACACCAATACATCGTCACCGATGTCGACCCCGAGCTGAAGGCTTACCGCGAGGCCGGCAACAAGGAGCTGCCGATCCTGCGCGAGAGTGACGCGCAGTATTATTTCCGCGAGGAGCGACTGGGCTGGATTTTGGGCCCCTACGAGAAGCATGCGCCGGCCTGCTTCGTCGACGGGGTGCCGGCCTCGTTCGAGAAGGACCTCTTTCCGGGCGATCTCGAGCGGCTGATGCCGCATGTCGAGGCCTGCATGAATCGCGTGCCGTCCTTCGAGAACGCCGGGATCAAGGACATCGTCAACGGCCCGATCGCCTATACGCCGGACGGCAATCCGATGGTCGGCCCCGCTTTCGGGCTGCCGAATTTCTGGGTTTCCGAGGGGCACAGCTTCGGCGTGACGGCCGCGGGCGGCGCCGGCTGGCAGCTCGCCAACTGGATCGTCGACGGCGAGCCCACGGTCGACATGATCGGCGTCGATCCCAGGCGGTTCGGGGTGGTCTCGAAACACTTCGCCAAGCTGAAGAACGAGGAGGCCTATGAGCACGTCTTCTTCACCCACTACCCCATGGAGGAGCGCCCGGCCTGCCGGCCGGCCAAGGCGCCGCCGGTCTACGAGAAGTTGAAGGCGGCGGGGGCGGTGTTCGGCCAGCGCTTCGGCTGGGAGCGGCCGAACTGGTTCGCGCCCGCGGGCGTGGAGGCCAAGGACGTCTATTCGTTCCGCCGCTCCAACTGGTTCGGCCACGTGGCGAACGAGGTGCGGACGATGCGCGAGCGGGTCGGGCTGATGGAGTTGAGTTCGTTCGCCAAGTACACGGTCGAAGGGCCGGGGGCGCGGGCCTGGCTCGACCATATGGTGGCGAACGCGATCCCGAAATCGATCGGGCGGATCAATCTCTGCCACGCCTTGAACCCGTCGGGCGCGGTGCGCTCGGAATTCACGATCGCCAGGCTGCCGGACGGGCTCTACGGCGAGCGCTTCTACCTCGTGGGCCCGGGTGCGGCGCACGACTACGACTGGGACTTTCTCACCAAGACCATGCCGCGGGACGGCTCGGTGATCGTTCAGGACGTGACGACGCAATACGGGGTCTTCGTCCTCGCCGGGCCCGATGCCCGCAAGGTGCTGGAAAAGCTGGCCGATGCCGATGTCTCGAACGCCGCCTTCCCCTGGCTGACGGTCCAGGACATCCCCGTCGGGTTCTGCCCGGGCGTGCGGGCGCTCAGGGTCAATTTCGTGGGCTCGCTGGGGTGGGAGCTGCATCACCCGATCGAGTACCAGCAGAACCTCTTCGACGCCTTGATGGCAGCCGGAAGGGAGTTCGAGATCGGCCATGTCGGCATCCGGGCCATGGATTCGATGCGGCTGGAGAAGTCCTATCGGCTCTGGGGCACTGACCTGAATGCCGAGAACTCGGTCCTCGAGGCGGGGCTCGATCGTTTCGTTCGGCTGCAGAAGGGGCCGTTTGCCGGTAAGGATGCGCTGACCCGGCAGATCGAAGCCGGCATCCCCAATCGCTTTTGCACGATCGAGATCGAGGCGGACGACGCCGATCCCTTCGGCAACGAGCCGGTCTTCATGGATGGCGAGGTCGTGGGGCGGGGGACGGCCGGAGGCTTTGGCCATCACGTGCAGAAATCCTTGATGCTCGGCTACGTCAAGAGCGAGTTCGCCGAGATCGGGCGAGACTGCGAGGTCCGCATCCTGGGCGAGCTGCGTCCGGCCCGGATCATCGGTGAAAGCCCCTACGATCCGGAGAACGCCGCACTTCGGGCCTGAGAGCCTGGCCGAGAAGCCGCTCGACGATTGGCGTGGGCCGGAACTTCGTGCATGATCGACACGTTCTGCCAGAGCCGCGAGAGAGCGCCTTCATGCCCAAGAAGATTTTGCTGCCGATCGATCCCACCACCGCCGAGTATTGGCAGCCGGCAATCGATGCGGGGGTCGATCTGGCACGCAAATACCAGGCGATCCTGGCCGTGGTTTGGGTAGCGCCGCCGGTCGAGAGCGCTCCTGTCGATTTCGTCGATGTCCACATGCCGGCGCTCGAGGCCGTCGTTGCCGAGCGGTTGCCCTCGGACGTCGCCACCGAGCTGCATCTGCGCGCCGACTGGGGCGATCCCGACCGCGAAATCTGCAATGCCGCCGACGAGCTGGGCGCCGACCTCATCGTCATGGGCACGCACCGGCCGCAGGACGGCGAAAGCCTCGGCGATTCCAACGCCGCGACAGTGGTGCTGAACGCCAAGTGCTCGGTCTACGTGGTCCGCTGAGCCGGCCCTGAGCCGCTTCCCCGGGCCTGTCTTTGCCGCTAGCTTGGCAGCGTCAAATCGAGCACGGGACAGGAGGGGCGCCGGGGCATGGACGGGTTTGCGCTGACCGGCATCTTTCTTTTCGTGCTGTTCTTGCTGCTCGGCAGCGGCGTCTGGGTGGCGCTGGCCCTTTTGGGTGTAGGGCTGGTCGGCATGGAGCTGTTCACCAGCCGCCCCGCCGGTGATGCGATGATCACCACCATCTGGCGATCGTCCTCGTCCTGGACGCTGACAGCCTTGCCCCTCTTCATCTGGATGGGCGAAATCCTGTTTCGGACCCGGCTGTCGGAGGACATGTTCAAGGGCCTGGCCCCTTGGATGGTCAATTGGCCAGGACGGCTGCTCCATACCAATGTCGTGGGTTGCACGGTCTTTGCCGCGGTCTCCGGTAGTTCGGCTGCCACCATGACCACGGTCGGCAAGATGTCGATCCCGGAACTCAGGCGGCGCGGCTATCCCGAATCCATGATCATCGGCACGCTGGCCGGTGCCGGCACGTTGGGCCTGATGATTCCGCCGTCCCTGATCCTCATCGTCTATGGCGTGACCATCAACGAATCGATCAGCAAGCTCTTCATCGCGGGCGTGATCCCGGGGCTGACGGTAGCCGCACTCTTCATGGGCTACGTCGCCCTCTGGTCGGTCTGGCACAAAGACCAGATCCCGGCCGCCGACGAGGATCGGCTGCCGTTCCGGGAAAAGGTACGCCGGAGTGGCGGGCTCTTGCCGATCCTGGGTCTCATCATGGCGGTGCTGGGCGCCATTTATGCCGGGTTGGCGACGGCGACAGAGGCCGCGAGCTTCGGGGTCGTGGGGGCGTTGCTACTGGCGCTGCTGCAAGGTTCGCTCACCTGGGAGAGCTTCACGGCCAGCCTGATGGGGGCCGTGCGCACCTCCTGCATGATCGCCTTCATTCTGATGGGCGCGGCGTTTCTGTCGCTCTCGATGGGCTTTACCGGTTTGCCCCGGGCACTGGCCGAGTGGATCGCCTATCTCGAGCTCTCGCCCTTGATGCTGATCGCGGCCTTGACCGTCTTCTACGTCATTGTCGGCTGCTTTCTGGATGGGATCAGTGCGGTGGTGCTGACCATGGCGGTGGTCGAGCCGATGGTCCGGGTCGCCGGGATCGACATGATCTGGTTCGGCATCTTCGTCGTGGTCGTCGTCGAGATGGCGCAGATCACCCCGCCCGTCGGCTTCAATCTCTTCGTCATGCAAGGCATCACCGGCCACGACATTCTCTATGTCGCGAAGACAGCACTCCCCTTCTTTTTCCTTCTCGTGCTGATGGTCGCGCTGCTCGTGGCCTTCCCCGGCCTCGCCACCTGGCTGCCCGAGCAGATGGCGCAGACGCCTCGCGTCTGAGGCGGGCTTTGGGCGTCTGATCCCCGATGGCCGAGCTTCCCACGCGGTCGACAGCGACCCTGCCGCCCGTCCGTCCGGGCACCATTCTCCGTCCGCCGGCACAGTCGCTGGCCGAGCATTTCCGCCGGACGGTGGAACTCGCCTGGCCGGTGATGATGGCGCGTGCCGGCATCCTCGTGATGGCCGCGGTCGATACCATCATGACCGGCCGCGTGGGAGCCGCCGAGCTCGCGGCCTATGGCCTGGGCAATGTGCCGTTCGTCATCTTCCTGCTCTTCGGCGTCGGCATGCTCACCGGTGCCGTGCCGCTGGTGGCGCAGGCCGATGGCGCTGGGCGGACCGAGGAGTGCGGCCGCTACTGGCGGCTTTCCTTGCGCACCGGACTCGTGCTCGGCCTCTTCGGTGCCGTGGCCCTCGGCTTTGCCGGTTCCTTCCTGGCCTTCACCGGTGTCGACCCCGAGCTCGCCGTACACGGCGGCCGGGTGACCATCATCTTCGGCATCGGCCTGCCCTTCATGCTGATGCACACGGCCTCCGCCCTCTTCATGGAGGCGATCGGCCGGCCGTTGCCGGCGATGGTGCTGATGGCCTTCGCCAACCTCCTCAATGCCGCCTTGAACGGGCTTTTCCTCTATGGCTGGCTCGGCCTGCCGGAACTGGGTGCGGAGGGTGCTGCCTTGGGTACGACGATCGCCCGCATCTTTCTCTTCTTCAGTCTGGGCTTGGTCGTGCTGCGCTTTGCCGATGGCCAGCGCTACGGCGTGCATCGGCGGATCGGGGTCGCGTGGCATGCTTGGCGGCGGCTCTTGGGCGTCGGGCTGCCGTTCGCGCTCGCCCAGGCGGCCGAGACCACGTCGTTTCAGGCGGTCGCCATCTTCGCGGCCTGGCTGGGGACGGCCCATATCGCGGCCTATCAGGCGTTGAACAACATCCTGGCCCTGATCTTCATGCTGTCCTTGGGCATTGCGACCGCCGTCTCGGTCCGGGTCGGCAATGCGGTCGGCCGCGGCGATGCGGGTGGGCGAAGGCTCGCCGCCTGGGTCGGGGTGGCCTCGACCCTCGGCTTGACCCTCTTGCTAGCGCCCTGGCTGATCGGCGGGCGGGAGATCGTGGCTGCGCTCTATCTGCAGGAGCCGACGGTTCGTGCCCTGGCGGCCGCGGCCTTGCCGGTCCTGGTGCTCGTCGTGATCGTCGACGGCTTGCAGGTCGTGCTGCTCGGGGCGTTGCGCGGGGCCTCGGATGT
>JAABSG010000021.1 GCA_011390475.1 Geminicoccaceae bacterium
GGTCATGGTGTCGAACGGAACCTCGCCGTCGCCGAAGGCCGAGAGGGTCTGCCGGAGCCAGGCGAAGGAGCCGCCGGCGTTCATCGAGACGCCCATGCAATGCCAGCGGCCGGGGGCATTGTTGCAGAAGATCTGCAGGCGGCCTTCGGGGTTCGGGGCAGCGTGGTCGAGGGCACAAGCCGCGATGCCGGCGGTGCCGATGATGGTCTGGGCCGTGCCCGGGTCGATGAGGCCGCTGCCGGTGGTCTGGATGACGCCGTCGCCGCCGCCGCCGACGACGGGCAGGCCGCGCGGCAGGCCGAACTGGTCGGCGACGCTGTCGCGCAAGGTGCCGGTGATCTCGTGGGATTCGTAGGCTTCGGGGACCATCGAGAGCGGGATGTCGAGGCGACCGAGAAGGTCTCTCGACCAGCGGCGATTTTCGACGTCGAAGAGGCCGGTGCCGGAGCCCTCCGAAACGTCGGTGGCGTGCTCGCCGGTCAAGAGCAGACGGATGTAGTCTTTCGGGTTCAAAAAGCGGGTCAGGCGCTCGTAGTTGGCCGGTTCCTCGTCGCGCAGCCAAACGATCTTGCCGCCGGTGTAGCCGAGCAGCATGGGATTGCTGGTCATGGCCAAGAGGCCGTCCAGGCCGCCGGCGCGCTCGGTGATCCAGGCGCATTGTTTGGCGGTGCGCTGGTCGTTCCAGAGGATGGCGGGGCGGATGACCTTGTCCTGGGCATCGAGGGGGACGAGGCCGTGCATCTGGCCGGAGAGGCCGATGGCCCTGACGGTGATGCTGCCGTCGAGTTGCCCGCGGACGGCTTCGAGCCCGGCGCGGACGGCCTGCCACCAGTGGGCCGGGTCTTGTTCGGCCCAGCCGGGCTTGGGCGTGGAGAGGGGGTAGCTCGCGGTATGACGGGCGCGGATGGCGCCGGTCTCGTCGATCACCAGGACCTTGGTGGCGGACGTGCCGATATCGATGCCGATGAGGCCTTGCCCTGTCGCTGCCATGCTGCCCTCCCTTGTTGTGGCGGCAGTCCTAGCAGCGCTCGCGCGGGTGCTCCAGCCGGATGAACGGACCCGCCCGGCGCCCGCCGGACGGGTCCTGTCGGCTCAGCAGGTCTCGGGTTCGGGCTCGCAGGCCGGGGCCGGCTCGCACTTGGCCTTGGGCGCGGGCTTGCAGTACTTGGCGCGCTTGATGGCGACGATCTTGCGGAAGATCGACTTCTTGCCCCAGCCCCGGCCACAACCGCCGCTGACGACGTCGCACTCGCTCGGGTCGAGTTCACGCATCGCTGCTTCTCCTGTCTGGTCTGGTGAACGCCGACGCACGGCTGCGGCGGCGCGCCAGAGCTAGGCCGAGGCGTGGTGCCTGGGCGCTCGCGGTCGATGCCGGGCATACGCCCGTGCGCGCATCGTGAACGTCCCGTTAACCTTCCAGTTTCAGGACCGCGATTGCCGCAGCCACGCCGAGGCGCCGTCGGCGGCCAGGCTGCCGGTGGCGAAGCAGGCCTGCAGGAGGTAGCCGCCGGTGGGCGCTTCCCAGTCCAGCATCTCGCCGCAGGCGAAGGTGCCGGGACGGGCCTTCAGCATCAGCCGGTCGTCGAGGGCGCTCAGGGCGATGCCGCCGGCCGTCGAGATGGCGCGCGCGAGGCCGGCTTGGCCGGTGACGCGCAAGGGTGCTGCCTTGACGAGCCGGGCGAGAGCCAGTGGGTCGGCCGGCAGGTCGGCGCTGCTCTCGCGCAGGATCGCCACGGCCAAGGGGCCGAGGCCGGCCTGGCGCAGGGCATTGGTTCTGGTGCGGCTTTTGCCGATGGCCTTGGCGAGCCGTCGAGCGAGGGCGGCCTCCGGGCTGTCGGGCCTGAGGTCGAGGCTGAGATCGGTGGCGCCGTCACGGGCGAGGGCCGTGCGGATCGCCGGGCCCATGGCATAGACCGGGCCACCTTCGAGGCCGTAGGCGGTCACCACCAGATCGCCCTTGAGGGTCTGGCCGCGGAAGGTGACGGCCACGGTCTTGAGCGGGGTACCGGCGAAACGCTCGGTGAGGTAGGGCGACCAGGGAACCGTGATGCCGGTATTGGCGGGCTCCAGCGCCGTCACCTCGACGCCGACGGCGCGCAGCGGGGCGACCCAGCCGCCGTCGGCGCCGAGCCTCGGCCAGGAGGCGCCGCCGAGCGCCAGGATGGTGGCGTCCGGGTGGACCACCAGGGTGGACCCATCGGCCTGTTCGAAGTCGAGCCCGCCATCGTCGGTGAAACCCCGCCAGGTGTGGCGCGTGGCGGTGCGCACTCCCAGCCGCTCGAGCCGCCGTAGCCAGGCGCGGAGCAAGGGCGAGGCCTTGAGGCTTTTCGGAAAGATCCGATTCGAGGAACCCTCGAAGGTGGGCTCGCCGAGAGCCTCGGCCCAGTGCCGGAGTGCCTGGTTGTCGAAGCGGCGGATGATCGGGCCGAGCCAGGGCGCGGCCGCGCCGTAGCGGGGGAGGAAGTGGTCGAGTGGTTCGGCGTGGGTGAGATTGAGGCCACCGCGTCCCGCCATCAGGAGCTTGCGGGCCAGTGACGGCATGCGCTCGTAGACGGTGACGGCGATGCCCGCTTCGGCCAGCCGTTCGGCCGCCATGAGGCCGGCCGGGCCGCCGCCGATGACGGCCACGCTGGCGTGCGCCGCCGGGTTCTCTTGCATCAGTGTAATCCTCGAGATCGGGCGGCGACTGGGAGGTCAGGCGGCGACGGGCCGCCCGACGGCGCGCAACGCGGTATCGCCGACGGTGGCGACCACGGCGGCTAGGCCAGTGCCCAGCGCTACCGTGCCATGGTGCAGACGGTAGCACGTTTCGTCGAGGAAGAGGTCGCGGCGGACCTCGAGTTGCAGCGCGTGGACACCTTCGGCCGGGCGGCCATAGGCTTCGGTGATGTGGCCGCCGGCGAACGGGCGGTTGGTGGCGACCGAAAAGCCACGGGCGCGCAGCGTGCGGACGACCGCGGCGGTGATCGCGGGCGCGGCCGAGCTGCCGTGCCGGTCGCCGACCACGATGTCGACGGGGCGGCCATGATGCGCCACCGAGGCCTTGGGCATGGAGTGGCAATCGAGCAGCACGGCAACGCCGTGGCGGCGACGCAAGGTCTCGAGCTCGCGGCCGAGAGCGACGTGGAAAGGCCAATAGGCATCGGCCAGGCGGGCGTGGAGGTCGTCGGCGCCGAGCTTGCCCGGATAAATGGCGGCACCGGCGATGCGGGTGGGCACCAGGCCGAGCCCGGCCTTGACCTTCGCCGAGCGGTGGCCGGCCGTCGGAAAGGGACCCTCGACCTCGGCCGGGTCGATCTCGTCGGGGGCGCGGTTGAGGTCGATCCAGGCGCGTGGCAGGAGCGGCACGAGCAGCCCCGCCGCCTGTTCGAGGGCGGGCTCGAGCAATACGTCCACCGGACCGTCGTCGAGCGGGCGAAGCTGGTCGGGGGCGAGCCGAATGGCGTGCAACAAGCGCTCGGGATAGAGCCTGCCGCTATGCGGCGATGACAGGAGGACGGGCCGCGAGCGGGCCGATGCTCTGAGGTCGAACAGCATGAAGGAGCGTACCCGCCGCGCGTCTGGTCGATGTGTTCGTGCATCGCACCACATTATCCGGCGGGTGGCAACGTCAAGGGTGCCCCTGGACAGGCGAGACGACGCTGCCGGGACGCTCGGCTGGCGGTGTGGTGTCGGGCTGACGGGTGCCGTGGCGCGATCTCGACGGCGATCTGTCGGTCGGCCTTACAGTAATGCGACGGCTGGCCCGCGTTCATGCCGCAACGGCACGCGGGCAGCGGGCTTCGGATCGGCCGTCGACGCGGGAATGTAAGTTTGTGGGGATTGCTGCGCGGCACAATAAAATCAGAAATGTCGGAAAATTTTACAATTATTAACCAACTTTAGATCATGACTCTCTAGAGTGAATGCGTATTATGATGCCCATTTATCAATATGAGATAGATTGACGACATTTTCGTGATTGCGCATAGATTGTCGGCTCTCGCGATGGACGAGGGGAAACGCGGCTCGATCGGGCCCAAAAAAGGACAGCATTATGCGTGACTTGAAAGTGGAAGAGCTCGAGCACGTCTACGGTGCCGGCGGCAAGGGCAAGTACTGCAAGGGCGGCAGCAAGGGCAAGGGCAAGGGCGGCAGCTCGTCCAGCAGCAGCAAGGGGAAGGGCAAGGGCAAGGGCAAGGGCGGCAGCTCGTCCTGCTGAGCCCCGGCTCCTGCTGAGCCGAGGCCATTGACCCGCTCGAGGTTAGGCGGGTGCGATATCGGGGGGCGCCTGGCGGACGGGCGCCCCTTCGTCTGACGGCGATTTGCGGTAGGAAAGCGCCATGACCGACACCGACCTGCAAACCGCATCCGCACCGGACGACGCCGCCGAGCCCGGTGAGCCCGCCTTCGACCGCGCCGACGCTGCCACCACGCGGCCGAGTGCCCAGGCGCGGCCGGTGCTGGAGGAGGTGCGCCTGCTCGGCCAGCCGCCGCTCGACGACTACCTCGATTTCGTCGACCGACAGGTGATCGGGGGTGCTGCGATGTCACCGCGGCAGCTCTGCGACGAGTGGCGCGCCGCCAACGACTATTACGGCGAGCTCGAGGCGACCGAGGCCGGGCTCGCCGATACGATCGACTGTGACGAACTCGATCCGGCACTCGACTCCCTGGTCGAAGCGGTGCGCGCCGATCCGTGTTTCCAGAACACGTTCGCCCATTTGCCGGCGAGCTTCGGCATGGTCGAACTCGACAAGCTGGTCGTCTACCAGCCGAGCATCACGCGCAGCTGGGCAGCGGACGTCGCCCGGCGGCTCGGGCCGGCGCCGGACGCGCACACCGTGTTTCGCTATTGCCATCAGCTGCATGCGGCACCGCCGCCGCTCACGGTCGAGGAGGTCGACGACGACCGCTTCGTCTTCAGCTCGCCGGCCACGCATCTTTCGTTCCACGAGGCCGTGCTGCTGCCGTCCGAGCGGGTGCCGGGCTACACGTCCTATGGGCCGGTCGCCGGCATCGTCGGGCTGGTCGTGGGCTTTCGCGGCAACTTTCTCAACGTGATCCGGTCCGACGATCGGATCCTCTTGAACAACGGCTACCATCGCGCCTACGCGTTGCGTTCCTTGGGCCTTACCCATGCTCCTTGCGTCATCCAGGACGTCACCCGGCTCGACGAGCTCAAGCTCCGCGCGGCGGAACGCGTGACCGACGATCCGGCATTCTATTTTCGCGCCGCGCGGCCGCCTTTGTTCAAGGATTTCTTCGATCCGAAGATCGCCAAGGCCTTCCCGCTGCGGCCGCGGCGCAAGGTGGTCGAGGTCAGCTTCAGCGTGCGCAAGAGCTATCATCTGGAATAGCGGATGGGCTTGCCGCAACAACAGCCGTTGTTTCGCGACGAGGTGCTGGCCGAGCAGCAGAGCCAGTGGCTCGGCACCGTGCTCTTGGCGCCGCGGGTGTCGTTTCGTGTCTTCACCGCGTTCGCCCTGACCGCGGTCCTCGGCATGCTCGGTCTCTTGCTGTTCGCCGAGTACACCGCGAAGGCCCGGATCAATGGTTGGCTGGTGCCGGATCGCGGCGTGGTGCGGGTCGTGGCACCACAATCGGGCATCATCGTCGAGCTCGCCGTTGCCGAGGGGGACGAGGTCGCCGCGGGCAGCGTGCTGGCGCGGGTCTCGACCGAGCTGCGCAGCGACACCTCCGGGGCGACACGTCAGCAGGTGGTGGAGCGGCTGCGCGAGCGGCGGGCCAGCACTGCCGCCGAGCGCGAGCGCCGCGAGCGGCTGTTCGCCCAGGAGCTCGTGGCGCTGGAGGAGCGCCGGGCGACGATGCAGGCCGAGCTCGCCCAGCTCGACCGCGAGATCGCGCTGCAGACCGAGCGCGTGACGCTGGCGGCGCAGTCGCTGGCGCGAATCGGCGAGCTGGTCGCGCGCCAGCTCACGCCGGTGGCCCGGATGGAGGAGGCCGACCAGGACCGGCTCGACCAGGCGTTGCGCTTGCAGGGCCTGGTGCGGGCGCGCACGGTGCTCGAGCGGGAGACGCTCGAGTTGGCGGCCGAGACGCGGCGGCGGCCGCTGGAAAACGAGACCCTGCTCGCCGTCATCGACCGCGACGTGGCCACGCTCGATCAGGAGCTCGCCGAGGCCGAGGCGCGGCGCGAGGTGGTGGTGGTGGCACCGGTACCCGGCATCGTCACCGGCATCCAGGTCGAGCCCGGCACGACGATCGGCGGTGCGGCACCGCTGTTGAGCCTGGTCCCGGCCGACGCCGCGCTCGAGGCGCACATGTTCGCGCCCGGCCGGGCGATCGGCTTCGTCCGTCCGGGTCAGTCGGTGCTGTTGCGCTATCAGGCCTACCCCTATCAGAAGTTCGGGTTTTACGGCGGCACGGTGACCTCGGTCTCACGCGCCGCGGTCAATCCGGCCGAGTTTCCAGCAGCACTCGCCGGGCTGACCAGCCTCTACGGCGAGAACGAGCCGGTCTACCGGCTGCAGGTGGCGCTCGATCGGCAGAGCGTGACCGCCTACGGCGAGGAGCTGCCGCTGCAGGCCGGCTTTCAGGTCGAGGCGGACGTGCTGCTCGACACCCGCAAGCTCGTCGAGTGGGTGCTCGATCCGCTCTACACGCTGACCGGCCGCTCATGACCCCGGTCGAGCTGCTCGACCTCGGTTTCGGCCGACGCCTGCCCATGGTGTTGCAGACCGAAGGCGCGGAATGCGGTCTCGCCTGCCTCGCGATGATCGCCGGCTATCACGGCCACCCGACCGACACGGCGACGCTGCGGCGCAGCCATGGTCTGTCGCTCAAGGGGGCGACGCTCAAGGAATTGGTGCGGATCGCCGACCAGCTCGGCTTTGCCTGCCGTCCCTTGCGCCTCGACCTGCACGAGCTGCATCTGTTGAAGACGCCCTGCATCCTGCATTGGGATCTCAACCACTTCGTCATCCTCAAGAGCGTCGGGCGCGGCGGCGTGGTGATCCACGACCCGGCGGTGGGCGTGCTGCGCCTCGGCATGGATCAGTTGTCGCGGCATTTCACCGGCGTGGCGCTCGAACTGACGCCGACCGGCGGCTTCGAGACGGCGGCAACGGCGCCACGGCTGCGGCTGCGCAGCGTGCTCGGCCGGCTGGTCGGGGTGAAGGGGGCGTTGGGCCAGCTGCTCGGCCTGGCCCTGGCGCTCGAGCTGTTCGCCATGGCGAGTCCGATGTTCTTGGGGCTGGTCATCGACCACGCGCTGGTCTCGGCCGATCGCGAGCTGTTGTTGACCCTGGTCATCGCCTTCGCGCTGCTCCTGGTTTTGCAGGTGACGCTGTCGGCGATGCGCGGCTGGATGATCATCGTGCTCGGTGCATCGCTCACCGTCCAGGCTCGCACCAATTTGTTCTCGCATTTGCTGCGGCTGCCGGCGGGCTTCTTCGAGGCCCGGCATCTGGGCGACGTGATGTCCCGGTTCGGCTCGCAGGACACGATTCTCGAGGCGATCACCACCGATCTCGTGATCGCCGTCCTCGATGGCCTGATGGCCGCCGTCACCCTGGCCATCATGATCGCCATCGCCCCCGGCCTGACGCTCCTGGTGGTCGTTTTCACCGCCGTCTATGCGGCGTTGCGCTGGGCGCTCTACATGCCGCTCAGGCAGGCCTCGGTCGAGGCCATTGTCTGGGACGCCCGGCAGGACAGTCATTTTCTGGAGACGCTGCGTGGCATCAAGACGATCAAGCTGTTCAACGCCCAGGAAGACCGCCGCTCGCATTGGCTGAACCTCCTGGTGGAGACAGTCAATCGCGAGATCACCAAGGACAAGCTGCAGCTGTTGTTCCGCACCGCCAACATGCTGCTCTTGGGCGCGCTCACCCTGCTCGTCGTCTATCGCGGTGCGAGCGAGGTGATCGGCGGCGTGCTCTCGGTCGGCATGCTGGTCGCCTTCATGGCCTATCAGTCCCGTTTCGTCGGCCGGATCAGCGCCCTGATCGACACGGTGGTCGATCTCACCATGCTGCGTCTGCACGGCGAGCGCCTGGCCGACATCGCGCTCGCCGAGCCCGAAGCCGGTGCGGCCGCTGGCGTCGTCCATCGGCGCCGCGCCGCACCGGTGGGGCTCGAGGTCAAGGGCCTCTCCTTTCGCTACAGCGCCAACGATCCGTTCGTCCTCGATGGCGTCGACTTCAGCATCGAGCCCGGCGAATCGGTCGCCATCGTCGGCCCCTCGGGCTGCGGCAAGTCCACGCTCTTGAAGATCCTGGCCGGCCTCGTGCCGCCGAGCGCAGGATCGGTGCTGGTCGACGGCATGCCGCTCGGTCGGCTCGGGCTCGACCGCTACCGCGGCATGCTCGGGGTCGTCATGCAGGACGATCAGCTCTTCGCGGGCTCGATCGCCGACAACATCACCTTCTTCGCGTCGGCCCCGGAGCCCGAGCGGATCGAAGCGTGTGCCCGGGCGGCGGCCATTCACGACGACATCACCGCCATGCCGATGGGCTACGGCACGTTGATCGGCGACATGGGCACGGTCCTCTCCGGCGGCCAGAAGCAGCGCGTGCTGATCGCTCGCGCCCTCTACCGCCAGCCGAGCCTGCTCTTGCTCGACGAGGCGACGAGCCATCTCGACATCGATCGTGAGGCCAGGGTGAATGCCGCCATCGGTGCCGTCTCGATGACCCGCATCATCATCGCCCATCGCCCCGATACCATTCGTGCCTGCGATCGCGTGATCGCCTTGAAAGGGGGCCGCGTCGTGCTGGAGCACAACACCCGGCCGAGCCTCGACCATCGCCGCACCAGGCCTCTTGCCAAGCCGGTCCGATCATCGTAATGCGACATCCGACCCGGGCGCGTAGCTCAGCGGGAGAGCACTACGTTGACATCGTAGGGGTCACAGGTTCAATCCCTGTCGCGCCCACCATTTTTTCCAATGACTTACATTGAGGGTCTGTGCCGCTGCTGGAAGCCGTTTGGGCTTTTCGGCGGAGCGGCCGTGCCTTGCCTAGTTGACGGGCTGGGCCGGTCGGCTTGCGCGGGTCGAGTCGGAGGCCGGCGAACTGGTGAGACGGGGCATTTGCTGCCCCGCGCCTGAAGTCGGATTGGTGGCGCGCGTAGCACCGCTCGACCATCCGGGTACTGCCATCCCCGAGATCGCCGGGGCCATCATCAGCAACGTCCTGCCGAAAGAGGTGCCGCAGCTCGTTGCCTCCTGCGAGCGGGTGCCTCGAGTGCTGTCCTCGTTCGACGAGGGTTCGGGGATCCCGACCTCTACGACAAGCACTCGATGGTGGTCAGCGGCAGCCCGGGAAACGCGCTTCACTAGCGACCCCGACCCTCTTCGACCCCGACCCTCTTCTACCCTGACGAGGCGCGCCGAGCCCGAGCCGGCGTGGCTATGCCGAGGCCAACGCCAAGCGTTTCGGCACTGGTATGCGGTTCGGCTGCCAGCACGAGTTACGAGGGGGCGTGGGGGAAATCATTTCCCCCGCATTCTTTTTCTCCTTCTTCTTCTTTTCTCTCTCAGCCCAGCGGGTTCTGGTGCCACCAGTGGGCGAAGGGGTTGCTTTGGATGATGCGCTCGATGGTTTCCTCGCTGACCCTCGGCATGCCGGCCTGGCCGCCGATGTCGCGGACCGCGCGGGTGAGGCTGATGGCCTCGTCGGGGGTAGAAAAGGGGAAATCGCTGCCGAAGAAGATCTTGTCGGTGACCTGGTATTCCTCGATGGCGATCATGACGTTGTAGAATTGCCAGCGCCTGTAGTAGATGGCGGAGATTTCGGCATAGACGTTGGGTTGCTTGCGAATGACCGCGATGCATTCCTCGAACCAGGGATGCGCCATGTGGGCCATGACGAGCTTGAGGTCGGGATAGCGCAGCGCCACGGCCTCGACGGCGAGCGGGCGGCCGAGCTCGGCCTGGTAGAGGCGGGTATAAGTCGTGCCCATGTGCATGGTGATGGGCAGATCGTTGCCGGTGCAGTAGCGGTAGATCGGGTCGAGCCTCGGGTCGTCGAGGGGAACGCCGTTGTAGATCGGGCCGTACTTCACGCCTTTCAGGCCGAGCGTCTGGTGGGCGTGCTCGAGGCGCTCGAGGGCGTCTTTTCGGCGTGGGTCGACATAGGCGAAGCCGGTCAGCTTCTCCGGGTATTTCCGGGCCGCCGCCGCGGTGGTTTCGTCGTCGCTGTCGATGCCGATGGTCTCGGCGTAGCGAACCGCAAAGACGATGGCGCGGTCGATCTCGGCGATCGCTGCCATGATGGCGTCGGCGTCCGATCTGGCCGGGATGTCCTTCTCGCGGACACGTGCCATGCCGGTCGCGTAGTGGGGGAGGACGTGGTCGTCGTTCCAGATGTTGATGTGGCAGTCGGTGATCATGGCGTCAGCCTCTGGCGATCGACGGCAGCCAGAGGGCGAGCTGCGGGAAGGCCAAGAGGCAGCCCAGGGCCACGACCTGCATGGCGATGAAGGGTAGGAGGGCCTTGAAGATGGTCTGCAGCTGGATCTCGGGTGGTGCCACGGATTTGAGGTAGAAGGCGGCGGGGCCGAAGGGCGGGGTGAGGAAGCTGCACTGCATGTTCATGCAGAAGAGGATGCCGAACCAGACCGGGTCGTAGCCGAGATTGATCACGACCGGCACGAAGATCGGCATGGTGAGCAGCGTGATGCCGATCCAGTCGAGGACCATGCCGAGGATGAAGAGGATCAGCATCATCACGAGGATGATCTGCCAGGGCTCGAGTGGCAGGCCGGCGATCGCACCCGAGAGGTAGCGGGTGCCGCCCATGATGTTGTAGATGCCGATGAAGGCGTTGGCGCCCAAGGTCAGCCAGATGATGACACCCACCGTGGTCATGGTCCGCTGCAGCGACTCGACCAGGAGCTTGAAGCTGAACTCACCGCGCACGGCAGCGGCGAGGAGGGAGGCCACGGCACCGACGCCGGCGGCCTCGGTAACGCTGGCGATGCCGCCATAGATCGAGCCCAGCACCCAGATGATGATCAGGATGGGCAGGATCAGCCCCTTCAGGAGCCTGAGCTTCTGGCCCAGCGGCATGGCGAGGTCGTCTGCGGCGAGCCTCGGGGCCAAGGCGGGATTCAGGGTGCAGCGGATGATGATGTAGGTGATGTAGAAGGTGGCGAGCAGCAGGCCCGGGAAGACGCCGCCGAGGAAGAGGTCGCCGATCGAGACGCCGGCGGTGAGGCCGTAGACGATGAGCACGATCGAGGGCGGGATCATGGTGCCCAAGGACCCACCGGCGCAGATCGTGCCGATGGCCAGCTTCTGGTCGTAGCCGAGGCGCAGCATCTGCGGCAAGGCGATGAGGCCGAGGAGCACGATCTCGCCGCCGATGATGCCGGTCATGGCGGCCATGACGACGGCGACGAGAGTGGTCTGGACGGCGACCCCGCCGGGCAGCCGGCCGGCGAAGAGACGCATGGCGTCGAAGAGGTCGCGGGCTACCCCGGATCGTTCGAGAACGCAGGCCATGAAGACGAAGAGCGGGACGGCGACCAGCACGTATTCGCCCACGAAGCCGTAGACGCGGCTGGCGACCAGGGGCAGGCCGGCGGGGCCGAGCCAGAGCAGGGTGCAGCCGACGGCCAGCGCCATGGTGGTCCAGGCGAGCGGAATGCCGAGCAGCATGAAGCCCAGCATGACGGCGACGATCAGAATGGTGGCGGTCTCGATGCCCAAGGCCGGGGTCCCGTCAGACTGGAGAAGTGGTCGGCGGCTGCGTCGTGGTCAGGCTTCTGGATCGCGCGGCTCGCTCGCCGGTCGCAGGTGGCGGATCAACTGGACAGCGAGTTGCAGGCAGACGAGCACGCCGGCGATGCCGATCATCGGCTTGATGAGGGCCGGGGTCGGTGCGTTGTAGGCGCTGCCGGTGCGCTCCCAGATGGTCCAGGCCTGGATGCCCGAGCGCCAGGCGGCGTAGCTCATGCCGGTGATCGCGAAGAGGCCGACGACGAGCGCCATCAAGCGCATCCACCAGCGCACCCTCGGGCCGACGATCTCGGTCACGCTGGTGATCGCGATATGCTGGTCCTTGGCCGTGACGTTGGGCCCGGAAAGCAGGTAGCCGGTGGCGCAGAGGAAGATGGTGATCTCGAAGGCCCAGGTGGTCGGCGCGTTGAAGAGATAGCGGGCGAGCACCTCGTAGAAGGTGACGGCCACCGCCCCCAGGTAGAGCCAAGCGACCTGGCGGCCGAGCCAGAGGTTGAAGTTCTCGATGAACTGCACGGGCCGGCCTCCCCTCGATGCGGCATCGGCAAGGCGGCGGCCGGAACGCCTGGTCCCGGCCGCCGGTCAGCGGTCACGTCGTCGGGCGAAGGCTCACTCGGCGAGCAGTCCGGTGCGCTTCATGAAGTCGATATTGACCTCCAGCGCCTTCTCGGCGAGCGGATCGCCGGCGACATACTCGGCCCAGGCCTCGCGGGCGATGGCGCGGAACTTGTCGCGCTCCTCCTGCGGCCAGTCGATCACCTCGATGTCCGGATCGGCGCGGTCGCGGGCGACGAGCTGTTGATCGCTGATGTCGTTCCTGAGTCGGAGATCGTTGATCATCGCCTGGTACCAGACGTCGAGGGTCACCTGCAGGCTCTCGTCGAGAGCGTCGTAGGCGGCCTGGTTGACGGTGAACTGGATGATCGGCATCGAGTGGATGCCGGGGTAGATCGGGTATTTGGCGATCTGCTGGAAACCCAGGCTGTCGTTCATGGTGTACGAGCTGAAGTCGGCGGCGTCGACCACGCCCTTGTCGACGCTGGTGTAGGTTTCGGCGGCCGGCAGGCCCACCGGGGCGGCACCGACCCGCTTGAACACCTCGGCGGCGAGGCCCTCCGGCGAGCGGACCTTCTTGCCTTCGAGGTCGGCCACACTCCTGATCGGCACAGCCGCGACGAAGGCCTCGCGGGCCGGGGTGCCGCAGCCGATGACCTTGACCGCACCATTGGAGTACTGGTCGAACAGCTCCTGCAACATTTCACGGCCACCGCCGTGGTAGCAGAACAGCGCGATCTCCTCCGGTCTGTCGTAGCCGGCGATGAGGTCGCCCATCACCGAGAACGCCTTGCTGCGGCCGGCGAAGTAGGAGGTCGAGGTGATATCGCCCTGGAGCACGCCGATGGCGATCGCATCCATGGTCTCGTTGTGCGGCACGACCGAGCCCACGGGCGTCAGTTCGATGGTGAGGCGGCCATCGGTCATCGCTTCGAGCTTGGGCAGCCAGTGCTGCTCGATGTCCTGGTAGTAGCTTTCGCCGGCGGTCATCGAGGTCTGGACCTTCCAGACATCCTGCGCGGCGGCGGTGCCGATGCTCAGCGCCAGAACGGCGGTGCTGGCTGCGGTGATGCTCCATGGGTTCATGGGGTCGTGCTCCCTGCTTTGGGATTGCCTGCGGCAATCTGTCGATGGCTGTGGCTTGGCATGATCGGGATGAAATCGTCAACATCAATCGGCCCGGAGGCCGCTTCGTTCAGCGTCGCGGCGGCGCGCAGGAGCCGCGCAGCACGACCTCGCTCTCGAGCACGAGGCGACGGGGCGGTGCTTCGGGCTGGCCGAGGCGGTCGAGCAGCAGGTTGGCGGCGAGACGGCCGATTTCGGCGTAGTCGCGGGCGATGGTGGTGAGTTCGGGCGTGGTGACGGTGGCGATGTCCGCGGCATCGAGGCCAACGACCGAAAGGTCGTCGGGAATGCCGAGGCCCTGAGCGCGGGCGGCGGCGAGCAAGGCGCGGACCTGGCGGCTGCCGTCGGCGAGGACGGCTGTCGGACGGTCGGGCTGGCTCGAGAGCTCTTGCGCGGCGCGCAGGCGCTCGGGATCGCCGGGCGGCACCTGCACCACCGTTTGCGCCCGGGGCTCGAGGCCCTGGGCGGCGGTGGCATGCTCGAAGCTCCGGATGCGCTCGTCGACCGGGCGGATGCGCAAGGCCGGAACCATGAGGGCCAGGCGCCGGTGGCCGAGGCCCGCGAGGTAGCGGACCGTCTCCTGCATCGCGGTCGCGTGGTCGGAGAGGAGCCGGTCGGCGGGGCCGGGCAGCCGGCGGTCGAGCACGAGGCAGGGCACCGGCAGCCGGCTGACGGCTTCCTGCAGCGCGGGGTCGGCTTCGTCGGACACGTAGAGCATCAGCGCGTCGACCCGCCGGGCGGTCAGCGCCTGGATGGCGCGGATCTCGGCCTTGGTGTCGTAGTCGCTGTTGGCGAGCAGCAGCGAGTAGCCGGCGGCTGCCAGATGGCGTTCGGCGAATTGGGCGATCGCGGCGTTGGGGTAGTTGACGAGGTCGGGGACGAGGCAGCCGATGCTGTGTGTCAGGTTGGTGCGCATCGAGCGGGCGACGGCATTGGGGACGTAGCCGAGGCGCGCCATTGCGGCCTCCACCCGCTCACGGGTCACGCGCTTGACGAGGTCCGGCTCGTTGACGACGCGCGAGACGGTGACGGTCGAGACGGCGGCGGCACGCGCCACGTCGCGGATGGTCGGCCGGCGCGGCTGGTGAGCGAGATCGGTCACGGTGATGGTAACGTTTCCATATGTCGTTCGGCAGGCGTGGCCAGTCGAACTTTGCGGTTGGTCGCCGTCCGGAATGTTGACGTTTTCATCGCTTTCCGGCAAGTTCTACGTGAAGTTGGTGCCAAGGCAGGGAGGTTCATGGCCATGCAGCTCGACCAGGCAGTCATCGACGCCTATCGGCGGGACGGTTTCGTCATCGTGGAGAATGTCCTTTCACCCGACGATGTCAAAGCGTTGCGCGCCGTCACCGATCGCTTCGTCGATCAGGCGCGCGCCGTTACCGAGCACAACGACGTCTACGATCTGGAGCCCAGTCATTCGGCCGCCGAGCCCAGGGTGCGGCGGATCAAGACCCCGCATGCGCAAGACGAGGTCTATGCCGGGGTGATGCGTCATCCCGCGGTGCTGGCGATCCTGCAGCAGCTGGTAGCCCCGTCGATCCGCTTCGACACGTCCAAGCTCAACATGAAGGCGGCAGGCTACGGGGCCGCGGTCGAGTGGCATCAGGACTGGGCCTTCTACCCGCATACCAATGACGATCTCTGTGCCGTGGGCGTGATGATGGACGATTGCGCCATCGAGAACGGCCCGCTCTTGTGCGTGCCGGGCAGCCATCTGGGTCCGGTCTACGACCACCACAGCGACGGCTTTTTCTGCGGCGCCATCGATCCGGAGACGCCGGGGCTGAATCTCGACCAGGCGCGGCCCTGCATCGGTCCCGCGGGCAGCATCTCGATCCATCATGCCAGGACCATTCACGGTTCGGCCTTGAACACATCGGACAAGATGCGCCGGCTCTTGCTGTTCCAATACCGCGCCGCCGATGCCTGGCCGATCCTGGGTGCGCAGCAGCCGAAGAGCTGGGAGGCGTGGCAGGCGCTGATGCTGTGTGGCGACAACGACCCGGTGGTGCCGCGCTGCACCGACGTGCCGGTTCGCCTGCCACTGCCGGAGGCGAAGCACGCGGGCTCGATCTACGAGAACCAGCGCGGGCTCAAGAAGAGCTTCTTCGGCGCGGCACCCAAGGCCGCCTGAGCCCTGTCGTTCGGGGAGAGCGCCGCCGGTCACGGCATGTGGCCGGCGGCGTCGGCTTGATCTAGAAGACCCGCAGCACAGCGGGCGCCGAGGGAGGGCACATGAAAATCACCGCGCTCGAGACCATCTGGCTCGAGGAATTTCCCAATCTCTGCTGGGTCGAGGTGCAGACCGACGAGGGGATCACCGGCCTGGGTGAGACCTTCTTCGGGCCCAAGGCGGTGATCGCCTACATCCACGAGACGGCCGCACCCCGGCTGCTCGGCAAGAGCCCGCTCACCATCGACCGGCATTCGCGCACGCTGATCCACGACTATTATCTGGGCTTCGCCGGCAGCGGGGCCGAAATGCGCGGCGCCTCGGCGGTGGATATCGCGCTCTGGGACATCTGGGGTCAGGCGACGAATCAGCCGGTCCACCAGCTCCTGGGCGGGCTCTCGCGCGACAAGGTCAGGACCTACAATACCTGTGCCGGCTACCGCTACGTGCGCGGCACCAAGGGGCAGATGACCCAGAATTGGGGTCTGGAGGCCAAGCAGGGGCCGTACGAGGACCTCGATGCGTTCCTGCACAATGCCGGCGATCTCGCGCTCTCGCTCAAGGAGGAGGGCATCACCGGCATGAAGATCTGGCCGTTCGACTTCGCCGCCGAGCGGACCGACGGCAGCTACATCTCGCCCGAGGAGCTGCGGACCGCGCTCGAGCCCTTTGCCAAGATCCGCGATGCGGTGGGCGACGACATGGACATCATGGTCGAGCTGCATTCCTTGTGGAACCTACCGACGGCCAAGCGGATCTTCGCCGCCCTCGAGCCCTACGGACCGTTCTGGTTCGAGGACCCGATCAAGATGAACAATTTCGACGCGCTGGCGGAACTCGCGGCGTCGACGCGGGTGCCGATCACGGCTAGCGAGACCATCGCCACCCGGCCGATGTTCAGGGAGCTGATGGCCAAGCGGGCGGTGGGCGTGGTGATGCTCGATCTCGCCTGGGTGGGCGGGCTCTCGGAGGCGAAGAAGGTGGCGACCATGGCGGAAGCCCATCATCTGCCGGTGGCGCCGCACGACTGCACCGGGCCGATCGTCTTCATCGCCTCCTGCCATCTCTCGCTGAACGCGCCCAATGCCTTGATCCAGGAGAGCGTGCGCGCCTTCTACACCGGCTGGTACAAGGAGCTGGTGACCGAGCTGCCGCGGATCGAGAACGGCTACATCCTGCCGATGCAGGGCAACGGGCTCGGCACCGCGCTCTTGCCGGAGGTGAAGAAGCGGGCGGATGCGGTCACCCAGATTTCCAGGCTTTGAGAGCGGAGCGTCAGGTCTTGCGGATCGAAGCGGTCGATTTTTTCTATGTGGCCATGCCGGTCGTCACGGACGCCGGGGACGGTAGTCAGGATGCGTTGCTCGTGCGGGTGCGGGCAGGGGGGCACGAAGGGTGGGGGGAGTGCGAGGCGGCGCCGTTGCCGACGATCACGGCCTTCGTCTGTCCGAAGTCGCACGGGGCATGCAAGCCGGTGCGGGATTCCGTGCTCGGCCAGTCGGTCGAGGGTCCGGCGGACATCGCGCGCATGGCCCGGACCATCAGCTGGGACAGCATGGACCTGTTGCAGGCTGCGCATACCTGGTCCGGCATCGAGATGGCGCTCTGGGATCTCCTCGGAAAGGCCAGGGGCGAGCCGGTCTGGCGGCTCCTGGGCTACGATCGGGCCTATCCGAAGACACCTTACGCCTCGCAGCTCTTCGGCGACACCGCGGAGGACACGCGGCGGACGTGCGCCGAGCAGATCGCCGCCGGCTACCGGGCGGTCAAGTGTGGCTGGGGGCCGTTCGGGCGAGGGTCACTGCAGGACGATATCGACCATCTGCACGCGGCGCGCGAGGGGCTCGGGCCGGACGGCATCTTGCTGGTCGATGCGGGCGCCATCTTCGGCGAGGATGTCGAGGCGGCGTCGGCCCGGCTGCCGGCGCTCGAGGCCACCAATGCCACTTGGTACGAGGAGCCGGTCCTGGGCATGGCGTACGAGGCCTATGCCGCCATCGCGGCCAGGAGCCCCGAGGTGAAGCTCGCGGGCGGCGAGGCGGCGCACAATGTCTTCATGGCGCGGCACACCATCGACTACGGCAAGGTCGGCTACATCCAGATCGATTGCGGGCGGATCGGCGGGATCGGGCCGGCCAAGCGGGTGGCGGACCACGCGATCGCCCGGGGCATCACCTATGTCAACCACACCTTCACCTCGAACCTGGCGCTGTCGGCCTCGCTGCAGCCCTTCGCCGGGCTCGAGGATCACCGCATCTGCGAGTTCCCGGTGGCGACGCAGGATGTGGCCAAGGCGTTCTGTGCGACCCGGATCATGCCGGATGCCGAGGGGCTGATCCACGTGCCCGACGCACCGGGCCTGGGCGTTGCCATCGATCCGGCGGGCATTCGCCGGTATCTCCTCGACGTCGAGATCCGCGTCGGTGGCGTGACGCTCTACACGACCCCGTCGCCGGACTGAGGGGAGAGGAAGATGACCAGCCCGACACCGACCGAGCGCCTCGAGCGCTGCTACACCGGCATCATCCACGACGTGATGCGGGCGATGGGGTTCAAGAACTTCGTCCTACCGCCTGAAATAAGGCCGCTTTTTCCCGACCGCAAGCTCGCCGGGCCGGTCTGGACCGTCAAGGGGCGCATCGACCAGACGGCGGATGCACATACCACGCTGCTCGAGTGGACCGGACTACTGGCTGAAGCCAAGCCCGGCCACGTCGTCGTCTGCCAGCCCGAAAACCGGGTGACGGCGCTGATGGGCGAGCTCTCCGCCGAGACGCTGCAGTATCGCGGGGTCAAAGGCTACATCGTCGACGGTGCCTGTCGCGACGTGGATTTCATCCTGGAAATCGGCTTTCCGGTCTGCTTCACCCACTACACGCCTCGGGACATCGTCGCCTACTGGCGCCCCGACGGCTTCGACGTGCCGATCCGCATCGGCGAGGTGGACATCCACCCGGGTGACTACGTGCTCGCCGACCGGGACGGTATCGTCATCGTGCCCAAGGACGAGATCGAGGCCGTCCTCGACGCCGCCGAGGCGGCGATCGCCACGGAGAGCCAAGTCCGGAAAGCCATTCTCGAGGGCGTCGACCCGCGCGAGGCGTATTTGCGCTACGGCAAATTCTAGGGTGGCACGAGGAATTCGGGGAAGATGATCCTCCCCGAGCCCCCCCCCAGAACGTTGTCTCCCTCGGCCGATGTCGCCGCGCCTGGATTGCGACCGAGTCGAGTGTTTTCGTCGCATGATGGCGATCACGGTCGGGCAGGCGAAATACCGCGGCAGCCCCCGCTCGATGTCGATGAACACGCTCTCGTTGCCTGCCCGAATCCGCTTCTGTCAGAGAGGAGCGGCAGACCGAGGCGCGCTTGCGGCCTTGCAATCGGACCGATAGCAAGTATCCTTTTGGTATTGCGATCGCGCGCCGTATGGCAGCGCGGTCGTTCAGGACGGTTGATTCGGGAAGTCGTTATCTTCCATTCTCGGTGTGGGCATGCTCTACAGATCGTATTGTCCACCAATCGCTGCAGGCTGAAAGACGAGCCACGCGGCGGGTCCGATTTAGTGTCGCCGCTGGTTTTCCTCATCCGTCCTGAGAAGGCTTAGCCGGGCTTGTTCGGTGGCGAACAGCATCCCGTGGCCATGCCGCGGCTGCTCCGCTTTCGCCTGCCAGCATCCCACCATCAAGGAGAAACAAACATGCGAAAACTCGCAATGGCGCTGACCGTCGGCGTCTTTTCTGTTCCGGTCGCCGCCCATGCCGAATGTGGTGAGGTGTCCATCACCGAGATGAACTGGGCCTCGGCTCAGGTGGTGACTGCCGTCTCCGCTTTTCTCATGGAACAGGGTTATGGCTGCGCCGTCGCCGTGATCCCTTCGGACACCGTGCCTGCGGTTACCTCGGTCGCCGAGAACAACGAGCCGGACATCGTCACCGAACTCTGGCTCAACTCGACCGGTGATGCCTATGCCAGGCTCGAGGAAGAGGGCCGCGTCGTCCGTCTCGGCGAGGTGCTCGACCCGGGCGGCGTCGAAGGCTGGTGGATCCCGACATATGTCGTCGAAGAGCACCCTGAACTCGCCACGATCGAGGGCGTTCTCGCCAATCCGGAACTGGTCGGCGGGCAATTCAACAACTGCCCCGACGGCTGGGGCTGCCGCATCGTCAACGACAACCTGATCCCGGCGCTCGACCTCGAGGCGCACGGCATCGCGGTGTTCAATCACGGTTCCGGCGAAACGCTGGCGACGTCGTTGGCCTCGGCCTATCAGGACGGGGAACCCTGGTTCGGCTATTATTGGGGTCCGACCGCCGTCCTCGGCCGATACGACATGACCAAGGTGGAGCTCGGCCCGGTCGATCCCGAGATCCACGCGGCGAACCAAAATGCGGACAATCCGAATCCCGGCATTTCGGACTTCCCGCCGGCACCCGTCCTGACGTCGGTCACCGCCGATTTTCAGGAGCGTGAGCCCGAGGTCGCCGAGCTGATGAGCCGTGTGACCTTCGAAACGAGCACGATGAGCGAACTGCTCGCCTGGAAGGACGCCAACACCGCCTCGGTCGAGGAAACGACCGTCTACTTCTTGACCAACTACACCGACGTTTGGACCGGTTGGATCAACGAGGAGGCCAAGGCCAATCTGGCCAATCTGATCGAGTAACGGTTGGTGCGGGCGGCGTATTGCAACGCCGCCCGCCACCGGCGCCAGCAGTCCCGGTGCTCGCTGGCGGTAACAGGCACCGGGCACGCCTCCTCGGGCGGGCCAAGAAAAAGAATGGACCAGAATGGCGACCTATGATTTCGTCTTCGAGGCCCTCGGCCTCGAGCGCTGGTGTGCGTCCGGCACCAGCACCGTGCCGATGTCGATGGCCGACCTCATGGCCCGGCAGAGCGGCGAGGTGGCGACGACGACGCCTTGGAACCTGCCGTTCCCCTCGCTGGACGCGCTGAACGCGGCCTGCCCGGCCTTTCCGCAATCGCGGCAAGTCACCAAGGGCTTGGAGAGCGGCTTTCTCGGCATCAAGGATTCGCTCAGTATCGTTCTCGATCCCCTGACCCAGCCCTTGAGCTGGATGCTGAGTGGAGCGCTGCAGACCGTTCTCAACACCCCCTGGTGGATCGTCATTCCGCTCTTGCTGCTGGTCGTCCAGCTGGTCAGTCGTTCCTGGGGACTCGTCGTTTTCGTCGGCTTGTCCATCTCCGGCCTCGCCTTCATCGACCACTACGATCATGCGATGCAGACATTGGCGATCATTCTCGTCTGCGCCTTTCTCTGCGTGCTGCTCGGCGTGCCGATCGGGATCGCCATGTCGCGCAGCGATACGATCCAGCGGATGGCCATTCCGGTCCTCGACATGCTGCAGACATTGCCACCCTTCGTCTATCTGATCCCCTTGATCTTCCTCTTCAGCGTCACCGAGCCCAAGCTCTACGGCATCGCCATCATCCTCTACGCCATCGTGCCGGTGATCCGCCTCACCAATCTCGGCATTCGCCTGGTCGACAAGGACGTCATCGAGGCGGCCGACGCCTTCGGCATGACCGATCATCAAAAGCTCTTCGGCGTGCAGATCCCGCTGGCCCTGCCCAACATCATGGCCGGGGTCAACCAGACCATCATGATGAGCCTGGCCATGGTGGTGATCGCCTCGCTGGTCTCGGCACCCGGCCTCGGTGTCTTGGTGTTGCGCGGCATTCGCAATCTCGAACTCGGCGTCGGTCTCGTCGCTGGCCTCGGCATCGTGCTGCTCGCGGTCATTCTCGACCGGGTGAGCAAGGCGTCGCTCGCTCGCATCAACGCGGCGCAACCGCAATGAGCGCGGCTGCGAACCAGGACATCGAGACGGAGATGCGCGATCAGCCGGAAACGGCAGCAGCCGCGCCCGCCGGCGAGGTGAAAGTGGCCATCCGCAAGCTCTTCAAGATCTTCGGTGCCGATCCGCAGGGCGCGCTGGCGCAGGTCGAGGCCGGCATGGGCAAGAACGAGCTGCTCGAGCAGCACGGCCACGTGCTCGGTCTCAGGGACATCGATGTCGACATCGAGGCCGGCAAGATCACCGTCATCATGGGCCTTTCGGGGTCGGGAAAGTCGACCCTGATCCGCCATCTCAATCGGCTGATCGAGCCGACCGCCGGCGAGATCCGGGTCGATGGCGAGGACGTCCTGGCCTACGGGCCGGCACAGCTCCGCCGCTTGAGGCGTGAGAAGATGTCGATGGTCTTTCAGAAGTTCGCGCTCCTGCCGCACCGCACCGTCCTCGAGAATGCCGGCTTGGCGCTCGCGGTGCGCGGCTATACCAAGCAGGAGTTCGAGGACGAGGCCAACAAGTGGCTCGAGCGGGTCGGCCTCGGCGGCAATGGCGGCCAGTATCCGCACCAGTTGTCGGGTGGCATGCAGCAGCGCGTCGGCATCGCCCGGGCGCTGACCTCGAATGCCGAGATCATGCTGATGGACGAAGCCTTCTCGGCGCTCGATCCGCTGATCCGCACCGACATGCAAAACCTGTTGCTGGAATTGCAGAACGAGCTGCACAAAACCGTCGTCTTCATTACCCACGACCTCGACGAGGCGCTGAAGCTCGCCGACCACTTGGTGATCCTCAACGAAGGCTACATCGTCCAGCAGGGTGAACCACAAGACATTCTCTTGCACCCCAACGACGACTACATCGTCGACTTCATCAGCGACATCAACCGGGCACGCGTATTGCGGGTCCGCTCGGTCATGCACAAAACTCGAACGACGCCGGACAACTGCGCCGGTGAGGTCGACCACGACGACAACCTGGAATCGGTCATCGCCCGCTCACAAGGCGATACCGCCTACAGCTACAAGGTGATGCGGGACGGCGAGCAGATCGGCGTTCTCGACATGAAGGCGCTGGTGCGCGCTCTCGTGCCGACCAGGGCCGCCGAGGACGGCCTGCGAGCCCGCCCCGGTGGGTGAGTGGGCAGGGCCGGTCGACAACGGCCTCGAGCGAGTCCGGCCGCCATGTTTCGCTACGCGCCAGTGAGCGTGCGGCAGACGGCATTCGGCATGCGCGGACGATCGCCGGCCCCGGCAGGCGGTGGTGCGCCGATTAGACCAAGCCATTGGCCCTCGTTATGGTCTCTGGGGTCGGGCGCAGCGACGGGGTGGTGCGATGTGTGGATTTGTTTGTCTTTGGCGGGTCGGTGATCCGGCGCTCGCCGCCGAGATGATCCGCCGCATCGCGCATCGCGGGCCGGATGCGGTCGAGGTGATCAGCCCCGAGGCCTTGCCGGTCACGATGGCGCATTGTCGGCTGTCGATCATCGGGCCGGAGGACGGCGCGCAGCCGATCTACCAGGGCGAGGACATCCTCGTCGTCAATGGCGAGATCTACAATCACAGCGACCTGCGCGCGATTTTGGGCGAGAGCGCCTTCGCGACGGCGAGCGACAGCGAGACCATTCTGCATCTCTTCCGCAGCGATGCGCTGCGCTGGATTACCAAGCTCGATGGCATGTTCGCCTTCGTCCTGGCGACGCCCGAACGGATCATCGCCGCCCGCGATCCGCTCGGCATCAAGCCGCTCTACATGGCGAAGCTCGATGGCGGGCTCGCCTTTGCTTCCGAACTCAAGGCGTTCGACGGCATTTCGGGTGTGACGGTGCAAGCCGTGCCACCGGGCAGCCTCTACGACAGCCGGGACGGCATGCGGCGCTGGTATCGCATGCCGCACGGCGCGGCCATCGAGGAGGAGGGCTTCGACGTCGCGGCCACCGCGAGCGAACTGCGTCTCGTCATGGAGGATGCGGTGCGGAAGTGGATGGTGGCCGATGTCGAGGTCGGCGCCTTTCTCTCGGGCGGGCTCGACAGCTCGATCATCGCCGCACTGGCCATGCGCTTCGCCGAGAGCCCACTCAAGACCTTCGCGGTCGGCACCGAGGGCAGCGCCGATCTCGCCGCGGCCCGCGCGGTCGCCACGCATATCGGCTCGGACCATTTCGAGCAGGCGTTCACCGCCGAAGACGTGGCGGCCGTGCTGCCGCACGTCATCTACCATCTCGAAAGCGCCGATGTGGATCTCGTGCGTTCGGCGATTCCGACCCATTTCGCGGCCCGGCTCGCGCGGCAGCACGTCAAGGCGGTGCTGACCGGCGAGGGCGCCGACGAGCTCTTTGCCGGCTACACCTACCACCATGCCTATGTCGACGATCCACGGGCGCTGGCCGAGGAGTTGACCCGGTCGTTGGGCACGATGCACAACATCAATCTGCAACGGGTCGACCGGGTGACCATGGCCGAGGGGCTGGAGGCGCGCACACCGTTTCTCGACCGTGAGCTGATCGATTTCGCCCAGAGCATCCCGGCCAGCCTGAAGCTCAGGCGGACCGATCCGACGAGCCTCGAGAGCACCGGGCCCACCACCGAGAAGTGGATCCTGCGCAAGGCCATGGCGGACCTCCTGCCGCCGGCACTGGTCTGGCGCAAGAAGGCGCAGTTCGACGAGGGCTCGGGCACGGTCGATGCGCTGACCCCGGCCCTGATGCAGCTCGCGGGCAGCTCGACACCTCTCGATCGCGCGGCCGAGGCGGCACTCTACGAGGCGATCCTGCGTCGGGCGTTCAAGAATCCCGAGCTGATCCTCGCCAATGCCGGCGCCTGGACGGCCGATCGGGTCACCGTCTGAGCGTCCACCCGCCGTCGAGAGGCTCGTCGATCGGGCAGGTCGGCACGTTGCCACCGACACAGGCGGCGCCTGTAATCTCGAGACTCGCGGCCGAGCCTTGCCGCCGAGCGTGATCGGCTTCGGCCAGTCCGGCGTTCATCGAAAGGCGTGTCTCGACAGCCTTCTGGCCCGATACCATCTCGCCGTGCCGAACTGCCGACTCTCCGATCGGACTCGGCTTCGGTCGCCGGGCTGACTGGGGCGAGACGGCCGCTCCTCATGGCAAACGCTGATCGGGCGTCGAGAACGCATGGACGTCTCGCGGTGCCGCGTGCAGCGTCAGGCTGTCGCCGACCGCGAGATCGTGCAGGGCCGGCGAGAGCACGGTGAAGGAGGCGGGGCCGAGAGGGCTGTCGATGGCCCCGGTGCCGGTCTCGCCTGTCTGGTGCAGGTGGCGGATCGGGCCGGCGAGGTGGAGCCCGGGACCCTCGCTCAGGCCCACGGTCCAGCGTTCCGGGCGGATGCAAAGGGTCACCAAGTCGCCCTCGGTTGCGCCGGGGGGCAATTCGAGACCGGTGGCCTCGGCACCGGCAAGCTCGACCCGGCCGGCGGTGGCGCCGAGGACCTTGCCGTCGAAGAGGTTCGCCTTGCCGAGAAAGCCCGCGACGAAGGCGGAGTTGGGCCGGTTGTAGACCTCGAACGGCTGGCCCTCCTGGCGCACCCGGCCCTCGTCGAGCACGACCAGTCGATTGCCCAGTGCCAGGGCTTCCTCCTGGTCGTGCGTGACGATCACCGCCGTGACCCCGGCCTCGCGCTGGATACGGCGGCGCTCGAGCTGCATCTCCTGGCGGATCTGGCGATCCAGAGCACTGAGGGGCTCGTCCAGGAGCAGGGCCTTCGGCCGCATCACGAGCGCCCGGGCGAGGGCGACCCGCTGCTGCTGGCCGCCCGAAAGCTCGTCGGGATAGCGGGCACCGAAGCCGGCAAGGCCCACGAGCTCCAGTATCTCACCCACCTACCTGGCGCATCGCACCCGGGAAGGCCCAGCCGGCGAGTGCCCGAAAGCCCCAGAGCATGAGGAGGATCACGACCAGAAGGGCGACCGACATGGCGGCGGCGCGGGGCTGATTGTTCACGCGCGAGATCTGCTCGGCGATCAGCGTGCCGAACATCATCCCGTCGGCACCGCCGAGGACTCTCGCTTCCAGGAAGGAGCCGGCGGCCGGGGTGAAGACGATCACCAGCCCGGTCGTCAGCCCGGGCAGGGTCATCGGCAAGACGATGTGGCGAAACCGTGCCCAGCCGCCGGCGCCCAGGCTGCGGGCGGCATCGAGCGTCGCCGGCTCGAGTCGTTCGACGGCGGCGAACAGCGCCATGACCATGAAGGGCAGGTAGATATAGGTGAGCATCAAGAGCACCGCCCACCGGGTAAAGAGAATGGTATCGCTGGTCTCGGCGAGCCCGAGGGCGGCCAGGGCGACCATCATCGGCCCGCCCGGGGCGATCAGCACGTACATCGCATAGATCAAGAGGAGGGCGGAGGTGAGGTGCGGGATGACGAGGAGGCCGAGGATCACCGAGCGCGCCCCGGGTGCGAGGTGGCGCGATAGGGCCCAGGCGGTGGGCCAGGCGATGGCGATGCAGAGGGCGGTGGCCCCGAGGCCCATCCACAGCGAGCGCAAGAGCAG
>JAABSG010000196.1 GCA_011390475.1 Geminicoccaceae bacterium
CCACAAGGATTGCCGGCTCGTCCGGCGCAAGGGGCGCGTCTACATCATCAACAAGAAGGACCCGCGCTTCAAGGCCCGCCAGGGCTGATCTCGGCGCCCGAGGCGGTCGAGCGGAGCCGGGCCTGGTCCCGGCTTTTTCGTTTCGGCCGCGTTCGGCGTAGGGAAGGCAGGTGATGGTCGAGGTGAGCCCGGAGGCGCTTTTGCGTCGCATGTTCGATGCGGCCGTCGCTGCGGCTATGCCGGTTCGCGCCTTGCCGGCGCATCTGCCACAGCCAGCCGACCCGCGATCGAGCGTGGGCCGAACCGTCGTGATCGGCGCTGGCAAGGCGAGTGCCGCCATGGCGGCCGCGGTCGAGGCCAACTGGGCCGGTGAGCTGAGTGGCCTCGTCGTCACCCGCTACGACCATGCCGTGCCGTGCCAGCGGATCGAGATCGTCGAGGCGGCGCATCCCGTCCCCGATGCAGCGGGCGAGACGGCAGCGCGGCGCATCCTCGAGATGGTTCAGGGCCTCCGCCCCGATGACCTGGTCCTGGCGCTGATCTCCGGCGGTGGCTCGTCGCTCCTGGCGCTGCCGGCGCCGGGCCTCACCCTCGACGACAAGCAGACGGTGAACAAGGCGCTGCTGCGCTCGGGCGCCTCGATCGACGAGATGAACTGCGTGAGGAAGCACCTCTCGGCGATCAAGGGCGGCCGATTGGCGGCGGCCGCTCATCCGGCTCGGCTGGTGGCCTTGATGATCTCGGACGTGCCGGGCGACGATCCCGCCGTCATCGCCTCGGGCCCCACCGTGGGCGATCCGACCACCCGTCACGATGCCTTGGGCATCATCGCCAAATACGGCATCGAGCTTGCGGCCCACGTGAGGGCGCATCTCGAGAGCGACGCTTGCGAGAGCGTCAAGCCCGGCGATCCGCGGCTCGCCGAGGTCGAAAACATCCTGATCGCCACACCCCAGGCCTCGCTCGAGGCCGCCGCCAGCGTGGCCCGCGAGGCCGGCGTGATGCCCGTCATTCTCGGCGACAGTCTCGAGGGCGAGGCGCGCGATGTCGCCAAGGTGATGGCGGGGATCGCCAAGCAGGTGGTGCGCCACGGCCAGCCGGCAGCGCGGCCGTGTGTGCTGCTCTCCGGCGGTGAGACCACGGTGACCGTCAAGGGTGACGGGACCGGCGGGCGCAATGTCGAGTTCCTGCTGGCTCTCGCCGTGGCGCTCGGTGGCGAGCCCGGCATTGCGGCGTTGTCGGCGGATACGGACGGCGTGGACGGGGCCGCCGAGGTCGCCGGGGCCTGGATCACCGACGCCACGCTGGCCAAAGCCGAAGCCATGGGCATCGACGCCAAGGCCAGCCTCGCCCGCAATGACGGGCACGGCTTCTTCGCGGCCCTGGGCCAGCAGCTGGTGACCGGGCCGACGCTCACCAACGTCAACGATTTCCGCGCCGTTCTGATCAGCTGAACCGGCCATTTCGGCGAAGGGGGTGCCCTTGGACAGGCTCTACTGGTCGCCGGACAGTGCGAACCTCGTGGTCAGGATGGCCCTGCACGAGCTGGCTCTGCCCTACGACGCGGTGCCGGTCGATCGGGCGGCGGGTGCCCATCGCCGGCAGGACTATCTCGACCTCAACCCGCAAGGCCTCTTGCCGGTGCTGGTCGTGGCCGAGCAGGACGCGCCCTTGTTCGAAACGGCCGCCATCCTGCTCTATCTCGCCGACCGCGAGGGCGGTCTGTCGCCGGCCGAGCCGAGAGCGCAGGGCCGGTTCCTGAAGTGGCTCTTTTTTCTGTCGAACACCCTGCACGCGGATCTGCGCATCCTCTTTTATGCCGAGCGCTACACCGTCGATCCGGCGGCCGCGCCAGCGCTGCGTGCCGGGGTGCGCCGGCGGATCGACGCCCATCTCGTCCTGCTCGACCAGGCGATCGCCGCCACCGGTGGGCCATGGCTCCTGGGTGAAACGCTGACGGTGCTCGATCTCTACCTCGCAGCGTGTGTACGCTGGGCGCAGCTCTACCCGCCGGGCGAGGCGTTGGCGGTGGGGGCGATCCGCCCGCTGGCGGCGCTCGCCGGGATGCTCGAGGCCCTGGCCGAACGGCCGGCGATCGTGGCGGCCTGTGCCGCTGAAGGCATCGAAGGCGCGCTGTTTCTCGAGCCCGCCATGCCGGCGCCATTCGGCTGACCGTGGCGCCGACGGCGATGCTGCTCTTGCCCTTCTGGCTCGATGCCGCCGGCGTCTTCGTCTTCGCGGTGAGCGGGGCGATCACCGCATCGCGCAAGCAACTCGATATCGTCGGCTTCGTCTTCGTCGCCTCGGTCACCGGGATCGGCGGCGGCACGCTGCGCGACCTCCTGCTCGGCCGCGACCCGGTCTTCTGGATCGCCGTGCCGGATTATCTCTACGTCACCACGGCAGCCGCCGTGCTGGTCTACTTCACGGCACACCTGGTCGAGCGCCGCTACACCGTGCTGCTCTGGGCGGACGCCATCGGCCTCGCCCTCTTCTGCGTGCTGGGCGCCAGGATCGCGCTTCTGACCGGCACGGGGCCTCTGGTCGCCATCCTCATGGGCATCATGACGGCCACCATGGGCGGGCTGATCCGCGACGTCGTCTGCGGCGAGCGGCCGTTGATCCTGGAGCGCGAGATCTATGCCACGGCAGCGGCGCTGGGTGCGGCGATCACCGTCGGCATGCTGGCGATGGAGCTGCCGGGCATCGCCGCCGAGGCCGCGGGCATCGCCGTTGCCTTCGTCCTTCGCGGCGCGGCGATCCGCTTCGGCCTCGAGATCCCGGTCTACAAGGCGCGCCCCGGCCGGCCGCCACCATTGCGCTAGCCGGGCCATGCTTCCGACACGCGAAGAGCTGGAAAGCGAACGCCTCCGCGTTCCGAGCCGTTCCTCCGGATCGGCGTAACCGAAGAGGTAGACGAGCGCCGTTGCCATTCGGCCGGGCCGGATAGGCTGCTCTCGCTGACCCGTAAGGTCATGTTCTACCGAGGTTTTCTGGAGGGGTCTGACCCTCCGGGCTCGGCTCAGGCGGCTTTCGGCAGGTCCGGCACCCGGTCGACCACCTCGAAGGCGTCGTGGCGCACGTGGTTTTCCTTCATGTGCTCGCGCAGCAGATCCTCGGTGATCGTGCCGTTCTCCAGGCATTCCTTCAACAGCCCGAAGAAGAGGTTCTCCTGCGCCTTGTCCGGGTGGCTCTTGTAATTGCCGAGAAAGGCGTAGGGGCCGAAGAGCCGGCGGCGGAGATACATCACCCAGGCGACGACCGAATAGGGATTGCCTTCGGCCGGAACGAAATCCACCGGCAGGCCGGTCTTCCAGGGCTGGGTCTTGCGCCTGGTGTTGTGGATCATCCGGGAATTGGGGGTCAGCTTGTCGAAATCGTTCCACTCGTGGCCGAGAATGCCGATCGAGGCCGGGTCCTCGTAGCCGAGATTCATCCACTTCTTGTACTCGCGGGTCCGCTCGAAGAGAGCGTCGAAATCGGTCGCCAGCTTCCAGTGGGTCAGCTTCGCGCAATCGAGCAGCATGACGGACGACGCCGGATGCCCGCTCTTCTCGCAACACCAGATGCTCTTGCCCTCCATGTCGCGATCGAGCAGCTCCCAGACGTCCTTGACGGCGAAGACATCGGGATCGACCACGACGGCCCGACCCTCGTAGCCCATCAGCTCGGGCGGGGTGAAGCGGAGCGGCGTGAAGGACTGCAGATCGTCGTAGAGCCAGGTCCGGCTGACCCCGTCGCGCAAGTAGTCCCGGCCCTCGTAGGGCGCGAAAAAGTCCTTCCAATCCTCGAGCTTGATCAGCTCAACGTCGAACTCGTCGGCATGGGTCGAATTGCGGCGCATCGAATGCGCGGATACCAGTGCACCGACATATTGCTTGTGGTTGGTGTGGATGAAGACGGTGGGGCGCTTGGCCGACACGGGCGCTGACTCCGGTTATGGTGGGACGGCTGACGGATAGATTTAGCACGTGGCGCCGACAGGACCAAGATGGCCGAGCGGGGGCGAGAAGTCTTCCAGATAAGGGCGTTGCAAAAGGTCTACGGCACGGGCGCCGTTGCCGTCCGGGCGCTCGACGGCATCGACCTCGATCTCTACCGGGGCGAGCTTCTGGTCTTGCTCGGCCCCTCGGGCAGCGGCAAATCGACCTTCCTCAACATCCTCGGCGGACTCGACCAGGGCACCTCGGGCGAGGTGATCTTCGAGGATCAGCGGTTGAGCGATCTCGACGAGGCGGGTCTCACCCGCTTCAGGCGCGATCACGTGGGCTTCGTCTTTCAGTTCTACAACCTCGTTCCATCCCTGACCGCGGCCGAGAACGTGGCACTGGTGACCGAGATCGCACGTGATCCGATGACACCGGCAGAGGCGCTGGCGCTGGTCGGCCTGGAGCGGCGGCTCGACCACTTTCCGGCCCAGCTCTCGGGCGGCGAGCAGCAGCGGGTCGCCATCGCCCGGGCCATCGCCAAACGGCCGACCGTCCTGCTCTGCGACGAACCCACCGGGGCGCTCGACAGCAAGACCGGCGGCCAAGTGCTGCGCGCCATCGACACCGTCAACCGTGAGCTGGGGGCCACCACGGCCGTCATCACCCACAACGCCACCATCGCCCAGATGGCCGATCGCGTCGTCCGCTTCGCCGACGGCAAGCTCGCCGCGGTCGAGGTCAACGCCAGCCGTCGGCCGATCGAGGAGTTGACCTGGTGACGGCGCTCGGCACCAAGCTGCGGCGCGAGCTCTGGCAGATGCGCGCCCAAACCCTGGCGATAGCATTGGTGACGGCGTCCGGGATCGCCGTCTTCGTCATGGCGATGGGCGCTCTGGCCTCGCTCGAGGCCACGCGCACCGCCTTCTACGAACGCTACCGCTTCGCCGAGGTCTTCGTGAACCTGCGGCGGGCGCCCGAGCGGCTGGCCGAGGCGGTCCGCGAGCTGCCGGGGGTGCAGACGGTCGAGACCCGCGTCGTCGCCACGGCCGATCTCGACGTCGTGGGCTTCGCCGAGCCCATTCAGGGCCGCTTCTTGTCCCTGCCCGAGGACGGGGCCGCGGCGCTCAACGTGCCGCATCTGCGATCCGGCCGCTTGCCGGAGCCCGGCCGACTCGACGAGGTCTTGTTGAGCGAGGCCTTCGCCGAGGCGCAAGGTCTCCGCCCGGGCGACCACCTTTTTGCCAATCTCGACGGCACCCGTCGCCGGCTCGATGTCGTCGGTACCGCGCTCTCGCCCGAATACGTCTACGCCATCGCCCCGGGCGCCCTCCTCCCCGACGACGAGCGCTTCGGCATCGTCTGGCTGCCGAGGCCGGCGATGGCTGCCGCCTTCGATCTCGACGGCGCCTTCAACGACCTCTCGCTGACGCTACTGCGTGGCGTCGAGCCTCGAGCGGTGATCGATCCCTTGGATCGGCTGCTGGCACCTCATGGCGGCCTCGGCGCCTACCCCCGGGCCGATCAGTTCTCGCACTACTTTCTCGACCAGGAAATCGCGCAACTGCGGGTGATCGCGGGCGTCCTGCCGGTCATTTTTCTGGCCGTCGCGGCCTTTCTCTCGAGTACCGTGATCGGCCGGCTCGTCGCCATGCAGCGCGAGACCATCGGCGTGCTCGGGGCCTTCGGCTACACGAACGCCACCATTGGCTGGCACTACGTCCAGCTCGTCCTCGCGATGACCGGGCCCGGCGTGCTTCTCGGCTTGCTGGGCGGCGTCTGGCTGGCCCAGGCAATGACCGCCCTTTATGCCCAGTTCTTCCGCTTTCCCTTCATCCAGCTCGTCTTCGAGCCCGGCCCATTGATCCTGGTCGTCGTCGTCAGCCTGGGTGCGGCGCTCTTGGGCTCCGCCGGGGCGGTCCGGCGGGCGACCCGGCTGACCCCGGCGGACGCCATGCGGCCGCCGACCCCGCCCAGCTATCGGGGACTGGGTTGGCTGACCCGGCTCCACCTCGACCAGCCCTCCTTGATGATCCTGCGCCACCTCGTCCGCTTTCCGGTGCGCGCCCTCTTTTCCGTCCTCGGCATCGCCGCTGCTGTCGCCATCTTGCTGACCTCCCAGCATTTTCTCGATGCCGTTGAAGCATTGGTGGAGCACGAGTTCGAGCTCGCCCGGCGCTATGATCTCACCGTCACCTTCTTCGAACCGCGCCATGCCCGAGCCGAGGCCGAGCTCCTGAGCTTGCCCGGCGTGCTCGCCGTCGAGCCCTCGCGCCAGCTCGCGGTCCGCTTCGTCAACGGCCGGATCAACGAACGCGGCGCCGTGACCGGCGTGCGCCCCGAGGCTCGACTCGAGCGCATCCTCGATGCCGCGGCCCGGCCCGTCATCGTGCCGGAGGACGGGCTGGTCCTCTCCCGCGCGCTGGCCGACAAGCTCCGGGTCGGCCGCGGCGATCTCTTGCGGCTCGAGGTGCTCGAGGATCGCCGGCCGACCCTCGAGCTGCACGTGGCAGCCGTGGTCGAGACCTATCTGGGTACTGCGGCCTTCATGCATCTGGAGGCCATGGCCAGAGCCTTGGGCGAGGCACCGCGGCCGAACGAGATGCGGCTCCACGTCGACCCCCTGGCCGAGCGCGCGGTGATCGACCGCCTCCGCCAGCGGCCGGAGATCGCCAGCGTCGCCCGTCGCCAGGCCGTGATCGACGCCTTCCGTCAGACCTTGGCCGAGACCATCGCGATCACGGTCGGCTTCTACATCCTCTTCGCCAGCCTCTGCACCATCGGCGTGGTCTACAACGCCGCCCGGATCGCCCTTTCCGAGCGCGCTCGTGAGCTCGCCTCGCTCTGCGTCCTGGGCTTCAGTCGGGCGGAGGTCGCGTATATCCTCTTGGGCGAGATGCTGCTCTTGACCCTGATCGCCCTGCCGCTCGGTGCCCTTTTGGGCATGGGCCTCGCCCGGTTCATCGCCACCAGCATGGAAAGCGAGATCTTCCGCGTCCCGTTCGTCATCGAGCCCTCCAGCTTCGCCTGGGCGACCGGCATCGTCCTGGTCGCGGCCAGCCTCTCGGCCCTCGTCGTCGGCCGCCGGCTCTGGCGGATGAACATCGTCGACGCGCTGAAGACGCGGGAATGAGGGAAGGCGCGCGAGTGAGGCCATGACCGCCACGAAGAAGCGCCTCCTCCTCTGGCTGCCGCTGCTGGTCCTGGTGATGGCCGCGCTCGCCTGGCTGCTGCGGCCACAGCCCTTGCCGGTCGATCTGGCCACGGTCGAGACCGGCACCCTTCGGGTCACCGTCGACGAGGAGGGCCGCACCCGGGTGCGCGACGTCTATACCGTGGCAGCCCCGATCCACGGCCGGCTGCGGCGCATCGAGGCCGAGGTGGGCGATCCGGTCACCGCCGGCCTGACCATTCTCGCCCGGATCGAGCCCGCGGACCCGGTGCTCTTGGATTTTCGCACGCGCCGCGAGGCCGAGGCCGCGGCCAGTGCCGTCGAGGCCGCCCTGACCCTGGTCGATGCCGAGATCGAGCGGGTCCGGGCCGAGCTCGACCTCGCCCGAGCCGAGCTCG
>JAABSG010000197.1 GCA_011390475.1 Geminicoccaceae bacterium
GACCGCATGGCCCCGGGCGGCCGCCCCTTCGATCAGGGCGCGGATGTTGCGATCGGCGACCGAGCTCTCGACGAAGACGGCACTCACCTCCCGCTCGACGAGAAGATCGACCAGCTCGCCGATCCGGGCGAGGCCGGCCTCGCTCTCGGTGGACAAGCCCTGGATGCCCAAGACCTCGATGTCGTAGGCGCTGCCGAAATAGTGAAAGGCGTCGTGGGCGGTGATCAGGACGCGGGCCTCGGGCGGGATGCTGGCGATGCTGTCCCTGACATAGCCGTCGAGGGCTTCGAGCTGGTCCCGATAGGCGCGGGCGTTGGCGGCGAAGAGCGCCGCACCTTCGGGATCGGCTTCGCCGAGGACGACGGCCAGTTCGTCCACCAGGCTCGACCACAAGGCGACGTCCATCCAGACATGCGGGTCGTACTTGTCCGGATAGTCGGGATTGGCGAGCAGGCGCTCCGCAGGCAGGCGTTCGGCGAGGGCGATCACCGGCTGCCGGCGACCGAGCTCCAGCAAGAAGCTTTCGAGGCTGGCCTCGAGATAGAGGCCGCTCCAGAGCACGAGATCGGCGTTGCGCAGCCTGGCCACGTCGCTCCTGGTCTGGCGGTAGAGATGCGGGTCGACGCCCTCGCCCATCAGCGCCGTGACGCTGGCCCGCTCGCCGGCGACGTTGCGCGCCATGTCGGCGATCTGGCTGGTCGTGGTGACGATGGTGAGCGGCTGGGTGGCGAGCGCTGCCAACGGCATGCCACTCGCGAGACAAAAGGCGATGGCGAGGACGGTTCGGCGGGCAACGTTCATGGGTTCTAGACGTCCGATCATCGGGGGAGGCGTAGTCTGCCGAACAGAAGTTAGTTGAAGCTAAACTTATTTCAAGTGGCGAGGTCTATGGCTCGGCGATGGCACTTGGCGGCAACCATCACCAGCGGGTAGATTGCCGTTGGTGTCCTGTTTCGTTCAGAGACCCGCTCAACCGACCCGCCCGAGGCGCGATGCCCAGCTATTCGGTCAACCAGCTCTTCGTCTCGCTCGCCGATGCCGGCCGCGAGCTCGTGCGCGGCCGGCTCGGCCATCGCCGGCGCCAGCCCGAGGCCCTGGCCGAGGAGCTGTTGTCGACCCGGGGCGACGCCTCGGGGGCCGCCTTGGCGCGTGAGCTGGTCCAGGCCTATGCCCGCCTCGATCGCGACGGCAAGCGCGGGTTCTTCACCCAGCTCGCGGTGCGGCACGATGTCGACCGGGAGGCGGTGGACGGGGCGATCGCCGCCTATCGGACACAGCCCGACGACGCGTCCTTGCGCCGGCTGCGCGGGGCTTGCGAGCCCGGCCGCCAGGAGCTGTTTCGTCGGCTCAACATGGCACCCGACGGGACGCGGCGGCTGGTCGAGATGCGCCGCGATCTCTTGGACCTGCTGCCCGACCACCCTGCCCTCCGCCCGGTCGACACCGACCTGCAGGAGCTCTTGGCCGGGTGGTTCAATCCCGGTTTCTTGACCTTCAAGCCGATCGACTGGAACAGCCCGGCGTCGCTGCTCGAGAAGCTGATCCGCTACGAGCGGGTGCACAAGATCGCCAATCTCGAGGCCTTGCGCCGGCGGCTCGGTCCCGACCGGCGCTGTTTTGCGTTCTTTCATCCGACCTTGCCGGACGAGCCGCTGATCTTCGTGCAGGTGGCCCTGGTCAAGGGGATGGCGGACAAGGTGCAGCCGCTCCTCGACCGGGACAGCCCGATCTTGCCGGTGGGCGAGGCGGATACCGCGATCTTCTATTCGATCAGCAACTGCCAGGTGGGGCTCAAGGGCGTGAGCCTCGGCAATTTTCTGATCAAGATGGTGGTGGCGGCGCTCGAGGCCGAACTGCCGCAGCTCCGCTATTTCGCCACCCTCTCGCCGATCCCCGGCTTTCGGTCCTGGCTGGAGCGGGCGCTCGAGGCGAACGACCCGGTGGTCGGCGCCGATGCCAGAGCCGCGCTCGCCATGCTCGACGCCCCGGATTGGCCCTGGGACACGGAGAAGGCCGAGGCGATGCGGCCGTGGCTGATGAGCCTCTGCGCGCATTACCTGGTGCGCGAAAAGCGAGGCGGCGGGCCGCTCGATCCGGTGGCGCGCTTTCATCTCGGCAACGGGGCCAGGCTCGAGCGGGTCAATTGGCTGGGCGACGTGTCGGCCAAGGGCCTCGCCGAATCGGCCGGCATGCTGGTCAACTACCGCTACGATCAGGGGCGCATCCCGGCCAATCACGAGGCCTACGTGGCGACCGGCGAGGTCATTCATTCCTCGGCGGTCAGAGGCTTGATGCCGGCGCTGCCGGCGGTGGCGTAGACATGGTCGTGTGGACCGGCTGAACGATCGCGACGAGAACGACGCGAGATGACGTTGCCGATCGCGCCCCGCGACGGTGGTGTGCAATCGGGTATCGCTCGGACGCGACACCCGGCGCTTCGCGATTTGCTGGTCGGTTCGTGATCCTCGTCGACCCCGATGTCTGGTCGTCGCTCTCGGTTGCGCCAGCCGTCACCAGGGCAGGACGTGTTTGCCGGGCTTCGTCGGGATCAGCCGTGGCCGACGCGGACCGAAACGGTGCGCTAGCGCCGACCACGGATGGCGATGGCCACAGCGAAGCGCTTGCTCTCGACGTTCATCGCCAGGATCAGCAGCAACGTGAAGAGGAAGAGCGCGACCGCCACCATCTCCAGCGCCTCCTGGACCACGACCAGGCCGAAAGCGGCCGCGTGGCGGAATCGGCGGCTACATCAGTCGCGCATCACGAGTTGCAGGTGCCGTCGTTCGAGTGCCGCGAGGCGCAGCAGGGCGAAGAGGTAGAGGGCGATGCCGGCCATCTCCATCGCCTCCTCGAGCGCCATCCAGCCCAGATAGGCGAGGCTCGTATCGTCGTGGAACGAGGAGATCGTTTCGACGCCGGCAGCGCCGGTGACGAAGAGCAGGCCGGCGCCGACCTTCAGCATCGCGATCTTCACCGGCAGGGCCAGCCGGAACGGGACGAAGGCCAGGGCGACGGGCGCCGCGAGAACCAGCGCCACGGGCCTCCAGACCGCAGAGCTGGGTTCGTCGATCCCCATCCAAGCCGGCGAACCACAGCCCGGGCAGCAGCAGCTCGTGCAATTGGGCGGCCGCGGCGAGCGCTCTCTCCGGCATCGACAAGCGAGATCGTGTAACCAACGCCGTTCGCTGGCGGGGCGCGTTCTGGCGCACGGCGCCGATCGGTCACGGGCTTTCGGTCATCCTGGCATATCGAGCTACACGGGGTGGTGAGTGGCCGCGGCTCGACCAGTGGCCGACCGGCGGTGCGGCGACGCGTTCGCCCGCGGCACCGAGCCGGCCGGTGTGTCGGACGCGGGGCGCTCTCTAGCCCGGCCGTCGCCCGACCGCGTCGGCGAGCACGCACAGGAGTTCGAACATGATGTTCACGCCGACCCAGGCGGTCTGGCCGGAGGGGTCGAAGGGCGGGCTGACCTCGACCAAGTCGGCGCCGACGAGATTCAGGCCCTGGAGCCGGCGGACCATGCGCTGGGCCTGGTGGGTGGTGAAGCCGCCGATCTCGGGCGTGCCGGTGCCCGGCGCCATCGAGGGGTCGATGCCGTCGATGTCGAAGCTGACATAGGCGGGCTGGTCACCGACGATCGCCCGGGCCTCGGCCATGACCGCGTCGACGCCCTTGTCCATCAGCTCCTCGATCATGACGATCCGCACGCCCTGCGCCCGGCCCCACTCGACGTCCTCGCCGTCATAGGCGGTGCCGCGGATGCCGATCTGGACGATGCGCTTCGGGTCCAAGAGGCCCTCTTCGCAGGCACGCCTGAAGGGCGTGCCGTGGGTGTAGCGGTAGCCACCGAAATAGCTGTCGTAGAGGTCGGTGTGGGCATCGAAATGGATCATGCCGAGCGGTGCGCGCCCCTTGGCGACGCCGCGCAGCACCGGCAGCGAGATCAGGTGGTCGCCGCCGGCGGTCATGGGCACGATGCCGGCATCGCGGATGCGGCTGAAGAAGGTGGTGACTTTCTCCAGCGTGTCGTCGAGGCTCGCGGGATTGACCGGGCAGTCGCCGAGATCGGCGCAACGGGCCAGGTGGAACGGGCGGATGCCGGTCGCCTGGTTCAACAGGCGCACCATGGTCGAGAGGTCGCGCAGCTGACGGGGGCCGTGGCGTGGCCCGGCGCGATTGGTGGTGCCGCCGTCCCAGGGGACGCCCGAAAGGCCGATCTGGACGTCCTTCGCGCGCGGGTCGTCGAGATCGACCTGTGGCAGGCGCATGAAGCTGACGGGGCCGGCGAAACGGGGCAGATCCATGCCGGAGCGGGGGATGAAGTCGTGCGGCGCGTTGCTGGTGGTCATGGTCTGGCGGTCATGGTGGCGGTTCCTGCGTTCGACTCAGGCGGGCTCGGCCGTCGCCTGGGCGCTGGCGAGAGCGCTCATATTGACGATGCCGCGGGTGGTGATCGAGGGCGTGACGATGTGCGCCGGCAGCCGCGGGCCGATCAGGATGGGGCCGACCGAAACGCAGCCGGTCAGCGTCTTGACCAGGTTGTAGCCGATATTGGCGGCATCCAGAGACGGCATGATCAACAAGTTGGCCGGGCCGATCAGCTTGGATTCCGGCAGGATGCGCGAGCGGATCACCGGTGAGAGGGCGCTGTCCGCGTGCATTTCGCCGTCGATCACGAGATCCGGTGCGGCCTCGTGGATCAGCGCCAGGGCCCGGCGCATGCGCCGGGCCGACGGGCTGTCGCGGCTGCCGAAATTGCTCGCGGCCAAGAGGGCCACCTTGGGCTCGATGCCGAAGCTCCAGACCACGTCGGCCGCGCGCAGCGTGGTGGCGGCGAGCTCTTCCGGATCCGGGTGGTCGCTGACATTGGTGTCGCCGATGAAGAGCGGCCCGTCGTCCAGCACCAGGGCATGCAGGGTCGAGGCTTCGCGCATCGTGGGCTCGAGGCCGATCACGTCGAGGATGTAGCGCAAATGGCTGTTGAACGCGCCGACCGGCCCCGCGATCAGCGCGTCGGCCTCGCCGCGCGCCAGCATGATGGCACCGATCGCGGTTCGCCTGGTGCGGACGATCTCGCGGGCGGCACTCGGGCTCACCCCCTTGCGGCTCATCTTGGCGAGATAGTGCGCGACATAGTCGTTGTAGCGGGGGTCGTTGTCCGGATTGGTGAGCTCGAAATCGACGCCGCGCTTCAGGTTGAGGCCGAGCCGTTCGATGCGCGTGTCGATGACCTCGGGGCGGCCGATGAGGATCGGCTTGGCCAGTCCCTCGTCGATCACCACGCGAATGGCGCGGAGCACCGGCTCCTCCTCGCCGTCGGTATAGACCACGCGTTTGGCGCCGCTGATCGCCTTCTCGAAAACCGGCTTCATCATGAACCCGGACCGGATCACCCGCTGCGAGAGGCGTTGGCGATAGGCCGTGTAGTCGGTGATCGGCCGCCGGGCGACGCCGGACTCGACCGCCGCCTTGGCGACCGCGAGCGACAATTCGACGATCAGGCGCGGATCGAACGGCTTGGGGATGAGGTAGTCGCGGCCGAAGGAGAGGCTGTCGAGGCCGTAGACCGAGGCCACGGTGTCGGGTGTGGTGCCGCGGGCGAGCCTGGCCAGGGCATCGACGCAAGCCCGTTTCATCGCTTCGTTGATGGTGGTGGCGCCGACGTCGAGAGCGCCGCGGAAGATGAAGGGAAAGCAGAGGACGTTGTTGACCTGGTTGGGGTAGTCCGAGCGGCCGGTGGCGACGATGGCATCGGGGCGGGTGGCACGCGCCAGTTCCGGATCGATCTCGCCCACGGGGTTGGCCAGGGCCAGAACCAGGGGGTCGGCGGCCATCTCGAGCAGCATCTCGGGCTTCAGCACGTCGGGGGCGGAAAGTCCGAGAAAGATGTCGGCCCCTTTTATCGCCTCGGCCAGCGTCCGCATCGGCGTGTCTTGCGCGTAGCGGGCCTTGTAGGGGTCCATGCTGGCCGTCCGGCCTTCATGGACCACGCCGTCGATGTCGGTGACGACGATGTTCTCACGCGGCAGGCCCAAGGTGACCAGGAGGTCGAGGCAGGCGAGAGCGGCGGCGCCGGCGCCACTGGCGACCAGCCGGCAGTCGGCGAGCTTCTTCTCGGCGATGACCAGGCCGTTGGTGACGGCGGCCGCCACGATGATCGCGGTGCCGTGCTGATCGTCGTGGAAGACCGGGATCTTCATCCGGGCCTTGAGCTTTTCCTCGACGATGAAGCAGTCCGGGGCCTTGATGTCCTCGAGATTGATCGCCCCGAAGGTGGGCTCGAGCGCGGCCACCACTTCGACCAGTTTCAACGGATCGAGCTCGGCCACCTCGATGTCGAAGGCGTCGATGCCGGCGAACTTCTTGAAAAGGACGGCCTTGCCTTCCATCACCGGCTTGCCGGCCAGCGGGCCGATGGCGCCGAGGCCGAGGACGGCCGTGCCGTTGGAGACGACGGCGACCAGATTGCCACGGGCGGTCAGCGTGTCGGCCTCGTCCGGGTCACGGGCGATGGCAGTGCAGGCGTAGGCCACGCCCGGCGAATAGGCCAGCGAGAGGTCGCGTTGCGTTGCCAGCGGCTTGGTCGCGACCACCTCCAGCTTGCCGGCGACTGGGCCCCGATGGTAGTCCAATGCGTCTTGTTCGAGCCGGTCCGCCATCCCCTGATCCCCTCCCGCTTGCCCTCGAACCAAAAAACGCCCGAGCTCTGGAGTTCTTGACGCATGGCCGAGGTGGTGGAGGCTGGTAGCCAATTCACGGTCGCGCCGCAAGGCGGGGTGCCCACGGCGACTGTGGCGGCGCCCCCCGGTCTGGCCCTGCCCGGCCCCGGGCTGGAGTGGCGGCGCAGTCATGGGCTGGTGGCCTACGACCGGGCGACGGCGGTGATGGAGGCGCGGGTCCAAGCACTGCACGAGGGCCGGGGCAGCGAGTTGGTCTGGCTCTTGGAGCACCCGCCGCTGCTGACCGCCGGGACGAGTGCGAGCCCCGCCGATCTTCTCGATCCGTCGCGATTTCCGGTGCACCAGACGGGGCGAGGCGGCAAGTTCACCTATCACGGACCCGGCCAGCGGGTGGCCTACGCGGTGCTCGACCTGAAACGCCGGCGGCAAGATTTGCGCTGGTACGTGCACAGCCTGGAGGAGTGGGTGATTCGCACGCTCGCCGATTTCGGCATCGCGGGCCTGCGGCGGGACGGGCGGATCGGCATCTGGGTGGTGCTGCCGGACGGGTCCGAGCGCAAGATCGGGGCCATCGGGGTCCGCGTCCGACGCTGGATCGCCTATCACGGCATTGCGCTCAACGTGGCGCCGGAGCTCGGTCATTTTCAGGCGATCGTGCCTTGCGGCATCGCCGAGTTCGGGGTTACCTCGCTGGCCGAACTCGGTGTCGAGGTGTCGATGGACGCGGTCGATCGGGCGCTGGCCGCGCGGTTCGGGCCGCTACTCGCGTCACTGCCGGACTCTGGGGGATGA
>JAABSG010000198.1 GCA_011390475.1 Geminicoccaceae bacterium
CTGATCGGCTATTTCGGCGACGCCCCGGTGCGGATCGTCGGCCACACCGACAGCTTCGGCGATGCGACCATCAACAAGCAGCTGTCGCTGGAGCGGGCGGAAACGGTAGCCCGGCTCTTGATCGACAGATTCGACGTCGACCGTGCACGGATCGAAACCGAAGGCTTCGGCGAGGAGCAGCCGGTTGCTTCCAACGCTACCATCGAAGGCCGCCGCACCAATCGCCGGGTCGAGGTCTACGTTCGCCGATAGGGTGGTACTCGGCTTGACAGGTTTTAGAACCTAGGCTTATAAACCTATGTAGGAACATCCTGCATGAGGCACGCCAATGTTCGTCGATCCCTCGACCGCCGGTCAAATGCGGTTGCCGCCCTATGATCTCGTCGATCTCGTGCCCAACGAGCTGGGCCTGGCCCCACTCGCGACCCACCGCGCCGAGCGGCTGCGCTGGGCCGAAGAGCTCTTGCGCCTGCCCGATGTCTGGCGGCGGACCAAGGGCGACGGCATTCGCGTCGCCGTGCTCGACACCGGCATCGATCCGGACCATCCCGACCTCGAGGGCGCCATCGAGCAGACCCGCGATTTCACCGACGAAGGCATCGAGGATTTGAATGGCCACGGCACCCACTGCGCCGGCGTCATCGCTGCACGCAAGAACACGATCGGCTTCATCGGTGCCGCACCTCTGGCCTCACTGCTGGTCGGCAAGGTCCTGCGCAACAGCGGTGCCGGCACCCTCTCGGCACTCGCCGAGGCCGTCGACTGGGCGGTCGACCAGCGCGTCGACATCATCACGATGTCCCTGGGTGCGGAGGAGGGCACGCCCGAGCTCTTCGAGGCGGTCCACCTCGCCCTCGCCCGTGGCGCCGTCGTCATCTGTGCCGCCGGCAATTCCGGGGCCCTCTTCACCAACGGTATCGGCTATCCCGGCCGCTACGGCAGCGTCATTACCGTTGCCGCCCACGACCAGCACGGGCAGCCCTCCGGCTTTTCCTCGCGCGGTGCGGAGATCGACTTCATGGCGCCGGGCCAGGACATCTGGTCGACGTTTCGCCAGGGCGGCTATGCCAAGCTGAGCGGCACCTCGATGGCCGCACCGTTCGTCGCCGGCCTCGCGGCTCTCGTCCTCGCCAAGCACCGCACGACCGGCCGCCATACGAGCCCGATCCGCAATTGCGAGGAGATGCGCCAACACCTGTTGCGCATGGCCGCGCACCCCGGCCACCACGACCCCGCCCGCGGTCACGGCCCACTCCTGCCGTTCGCCTACTTCGCGCGCTAGAGCCGGCGGCGGGGCGGCCATTCGATCGTCCGAAGAATCGGTGCCGTCTTTACCGATACTTAACCAATCCTTGCGATGATCGTCGGCGAAGGGTGCTTCATCACCCGGCCGATTGACCTGCGGGGACCACGTTGATGCTGATTGTCGATTCGACCACGGACGAATCTCCACATTGCCACCTCCCGGACGTGGATCCCGGTCGACGGCGTCACGACGCCCCGACCGGCGATCATGAGGCGTTGCTCGACCTTTTGGCCCTGCTACGGGAGGATATTCGCCTCGGGGCAGGGCAACTGTCCTACGACCTCCGGCGCGTCGCCGGCGATGCGACCGTGCTCGAGACTAAGGTCCGAGGATTCGACGAGTTGGGGCACAAGCTCGCCGCGCATGGCGCAGCACAGGCCGCCGGCCTGCCGCTTTTGGGCACCCTGCGACGCCTGGTTCAGCGCCATCTCGAAGCGGTCGATGCCGTGCTCGACGGCGTTGGAAGCGCTGCTTCTGCTGTCGCTGGCGTCGACGAGGCCAGGCGACTGGGAGAGCTGTTGAGCAGCGCGCTGACCGAGATCGAGACGGCCTTGGCGCCGCAGCAGGCGCACATCGAGGCGCTCGCCGAAATGATGGAATTGAGCACGCTGCGCCGGCGCGCCGATCGGGGCCTGGATGAGCAAATCGATGCGGCACGGTACCGCCTCGAGCGCTTCGAAGCACGCCTACTGCTGACTCTCAGACCGCCCGAGGCCGGCGAGCGACGACGCGAAGCGCGTTTACCGGTGCACATCGCTGCTCGACTGCACTGTGGCGAGCGGTGCTGGACTGGTGCCACGGTGGACCTCGCCCGAGGTGGTGCGCTCGTTGCCGTCGAGACGCCGTTCGATCGACCACCGATCGGTGGTTGCGCCCGTCTGGAACTTGCCGAACTCGGTGCGTTTCCCGCGCGCATCGTCGCCTTGAGCGCCAAGGGTGTGCATCTCGCGTTCGACCAATTGGCGTCGGCGCGGCGCGTCGTGCTCGAGCGCCGTCTCGCGGCGCTCGTGGCGGTCGATGCGCCGTTTCTCAATCTCGCGCGTTGGGCGGCTCGCGAGGTCGAAGCGCTGTTTGCCCGGGGCATCGCTGCCGGTGAGATTACCGAGACGGCGCTCTTCTCCACGCCGGCGGCCTTGCTCGTCGGGTCAGTGGAGGCGGCCGGCGCGGGCGAGAGTGTTGCGCTTGCCGCCACGGCCCGCGATTTCCTCGGTGAACGGCTGGCGCCGCTGCAGGCACAGATTGCGGCATGTCGCGACGAGACCGCCTACGCCACCTGCACCGACCGGCACGGCTATCTTCCCGTCGTCACGGCCGGCCCGGCTGTAGCGCGCGACGCCGACGATCGGCGCGCGGGCCGACCGTCACTGCTCCAATGCAGCGGCAAGCTAGACGAGAGTTGCAACGGTATGATGGCGGCCCGCAGTCGCCGACACTATGTCGCCTCCATGCCGGATCCGCAAACACGCGAGATCGCCGTGCCGATCAATGTCGAGGGTCGTCATTGGGGTGCCGTTCGGCTGGGCTTTCGACCATCGAGTGGCGTCTCCGGGCAGAGCCACGTCGGCGGGACAGAATCGACATCGATACGGTAGGCCGAGGGCGGAACGCAGCACGACTGACCGCGACCAGTCTCGTCGGTTACACCGGCCATGCAGCCGAAGCAACCGCATCAGGTGCCGGCGAGGAGCTCGACGGCGAATTCTTCGTCCCGATACGGCCAAACCCTCGTGCCCCTTTTGGACATCCGGTGCTGATTGGCGCGGCAAGAGTATCGAGGCGAAGCGCCGCAGTCGCGCGAGTTTATCGGGTCCACGACTCTGACGCGTATGGGCCTCGGTCTTCGTCCGTGGCCGGTCGAGAACCCAATGGCAGCCGTCGGCGACGTGGTGTTGGGCCGTGTAGCCTGACGTCTGGAAATCGGCTCCGCTGTGTCGGAGCCGTGGCTGCCTGTTGTCGCCCCGCGGGGCGACAACAGGCAATCGAGCCTATGGGGTGTTCCATCTGCCAAGAAGGAACACCCGATGCCCGAAAATACCAGGGATACGCGCATTGCCACCGTCATGGAACAGCTCGTGGCCGAGGGCCCACAGGCCATGGCCCAGATCGTCACAGTGCTCATCACCCTAGCCATGCGCATGGAGCGCGGGCAGTTCCTGGCGGCAGGCCATTACGAACGCGTACCGGAGCGACGCGGTTACGCCAGTGGCGCCAAACCCGAGCCGATCGATACGCTTGCCGGCACAGCGGAGCCAGGAGGTGCCCGAGACCGCCGGGACCGACGAGCCGAGCCGTTCCATTCGCCAAAGCGCTGGCGCAAGGCGCTGGAACGGGGCCTACGCTCGTGCCGTGCGGTCATGCTGGCGGTGACCGAGATGGCTCTGTGCGTTGTCTCGACCCGCGAGCCTGTGCGGGTGATGGTCATGTCTGAAGCGTCCCGGGTTTTCCGGAGGCAGTTCAGTTTGGGTCATGCGGCCAAATCGAGGTTCTCGATGGCTGCATAGTAGTTGGCTTCGGCCTCGGCGGGCGGGATATGCCCGATGGGACCGAAGAGGCGATGGTTGTTGAACCAGTCGACCCATTGCGAGCAGCAGCGAAGCAATCCGACAGCGAAGCTGCGGCCTTCAGGAGAAGGCCGAGGGCGAGCGTCGCCATTTCCACCGCCGAGACGCTCGGCCACGAACGCTGGCGCCAGATGACCTCGGCCTTGTAGAGGCCGTTGATGGTCTCGGCGAGGGCATTGTCATAGCTGTCGCCGACGCTGCCGACCGATGGCACCAGATTGGCCTCGGCCAGGCGCTGGGTGTAGTTCATGGCAAGGTATTGAACGCCCCTGTCGCTGTGGTGGACGGTAAGCGATGCGGCTGCCCCGTGGCCGGCTCAGCTTGACGCTGGCTTGAAGGCCCAGGGCATGAGGTCGTCGATGCGGCTTTGGGGGTGGCCGTTGGCGAGGGCTTCGAGGGTTGCCTTCAGGTAGGCGAACGGGTCGATGCCGTTCATTTTGGCGGTGGCGATCAGCGAGGCGATGTGGCCCCAGCTTCGGCCGCCCTCGTCGTGGCCGGCGAAGAGCGCATTTTTTCTGGTCAGGGCCACTGGCCTGATGGCGTTTTCGATGGCGTTCGAATCGATCTCGACACGGCCGTCGGTAAGGAAGACCAAGAGGCCGTCCCAGTGGTTGGCAATGTAGGTCGGCTTTTCACCGATGCGGGATTTACGGGAGACCCGGGCGCGCTGGACGCCGAGCCACTGACCGAAGGCTTCCACGATCGGCCTGGAGCGGGTTTCACGGACGGTCAGGCGTTCGGCGCTCGGGCGGCCGCGGATCTCGGCTTCGATGCGGTAGAGAGCGGCGATCTGTGCCAGGCCCTCGGCGGCGATGGTCGAGCCGTCCCGGTCGAAGATTTCCTTCAACTGGCGGCGGGCATGCGTCCAGCAATATGCTAAGACCAAGGGTGCGCCGCCTTGCCGCTCGGCTTTGGTCAGGCGGTTGTAGCCGCCGTAGCCGTCGACTTGGAGGATGCCGTCGAAGCCTTGGGTGAGATGCTCGGCATGTTTGCCGCTACGACCCGGCGCGTAGTGGTAGATGATGCCAGGTGGATCGTTGCCGCTCCAGCCGCGATCGTCGCGGGCCAGAACCCAAAGATAGCCGGTCTTGGTTCGGCCGCGCCCCGGGTCGAGCACCGGCACGGGCGTCTCGTCCATGAAGAGCTTGCTGGAGCTTTTGAGGTGCTCGGCCAGGCGATCGACGACGGGCTCGAGATGGTAGCCCATCTTGCCGACCCATGATTGGCCAGCAGGCCAATCATCCGATTGCCGAAGGCACGGCGGTCAGGAGACCGCCGAGGCCGGCCAAGGTCGAGCGGTCGAGATCGATGCCTTGCCGACGGTAGATCTGGGCTTGCCGATACAACGGCAGGTGGTCGGCAAATTTGCCGACCAAGACGTGCGCGAGGGTCGCCTCGGTCGGCAACCCGCCCTCGATCAGATGGGCCGGTGCCGCTGCCTGATGCACGCCTTCCTGGCATCTCGGACAGGCGTATTTCGGGCGGATGGTGGCGATCACGCGGAACTGCGCCGGGACGATGTCGAGGCGCTCGGTGACGTCCTCGCCGATCCTGACCATGGCACCACAGCCGCACGGGCAGAGAAGGCTCGCGGGCTCGATGACCCGCTCGAGCCGCGGCAGCTCCTTCGGCAGCCGGCCGAGATTGCGTTTGGCTGCGGGCCGCGACGGCGGGGCCTTCCCGGTCGATCGCAGCTTCGCCTCTTCGACTTCGGCCAGCGCGGTCTCGAGGTCCTCGAAGGCCAGCTGCCGGGCATCGGCAGCGAGCTTCTCGGATCGCTTGCCGTAAAGCGCCTGACGGAACTCCCTGACCAGATGCTCGAGGCGCTGCTTCTGCTCGGTGAGGGCCCGGACCTCGCCTTCGAGCCGTGCCCGGGTTGCCTGCTCTGCGGTAAGCGCCGCCTGCTGCGCCGCAAAGGCCGCCTGGTAGGCGGGCGGCAAAGCTGTCAGATCGAGGTCGTCGCCAGCACCGAACATGGCCGAAGTCTAGCAACGATGCGGCTTTGCGGCACGTCTTCAGGGCCCTGCCGAGTCACTCTGCCACAGCCGGTTTGTGGATTCTGGGCGCCTGTACCCGCCGCCAGTCGAGCCCCTCGAACAAGGCCTCGAACTGCGCTCGCGAAAGCCGCATCACGCCATCGCGCAGAGTCGGCCAGGCAAAGCTGCCCTCTTCCAATCGCTTGTAGATCATGACGAGACCGGAGCCGTCCCAAACCAGGATCTTGATCCGGTCGGCCCGCTTGGCGCGGAACACCACGATCACGCCCGAATGCGGATCCAGGCCGAGCTCGCGCTGCACCGTTGCCGCCAGACCATCGTGACCGCGACGAAAATCGACGGGCTTGGTGGCAACGACAATACGGACGTGCTGGCCCGGAACGATCACCGCGCCGCCCGCAGGGCCGCCGCGATCGATGCAATCCGATCGGCGGCACTGTCGACCGGCAGGCGAACCATCACATCGCCCACCTCGAGCTCGATCGATTCCTCGCGCTCCTCGCGCGGCGATGCTGCCGAGGCAGCCTCCTCCAGCATCAAGGGGGCAAAGACCAGCCCATCATCGGCCGGCAGCACGAGCTTTCCCTGCCGCGCCAAACGCCGCCAAGTCGACAAATGCTGCGGCCGCAGTCCATGACGCCGGGCCACGTCCGCCACCCGTGCACCCGGCGCAAACGTTTCCGCCACGATCCGCGACTTCACCTCATCCGGCCAACGCCGCCGACCCGTCGGCCCTTCCAGAACCTCGAGGCGGAACGCTCCACTGCGTCGCTCCGCTACCAAATGGTGCTCTCTTTGGTGCAACCTTCCCATCCCAACGATCCTCGAATGCCGATCGCCAGAATCGCCGCCTCAAATGCTCAGGAACAGATGGGGCAGCCGCATCGCTTACCTTCAACCGCAGGAAAGCAAAGGCCATCAGCCACGGCTTCGCCCGGCTGATCCAGCACGCGATCAAGACCCCGCCCACTACATACCGTGGCATCGTGCATGGCACGGCCTGAGGGTTTGGGATGGGTAGTTCGATCAAATACGAGGAGATCTACCTGCGCGCCTACGACACCGTCAGCGAAGCCGGGTCCTCGATCGGTCCGTATCTGGATTTCTACAACGGACGACGGCCGCATTCACGCCCGGGGCGGCAAACGCCCGATCAAGCATACTTCAGTCAGCCGCTTCTCGCAGCGGCCCAACCCCGGCAGACGATCCACTTATCGAAGCGTAGAGCCTGTTCAGACCAACCGAGCCAGCTCTTGGGCAGTTGTCGTCGCAGCCTGCCGTTGGTGTTCTCGACGCTGCCCTTCTGCCAGCTTGCGTAAGCGTCGCAGGACCAAGTGGTCATGGCGCTGACGCTGGCCAGCAGGCCATGGCGGGCGAATTCGCTACCGTTGTCGAAGGTGATCGAGTTTTTGAGCTCCGGCGCCAGCCGCTTGAAGATGGCCATCGAGGTGGCCGCGGTCTCGGCGGCATTCTTGCCGGCGAGCTTGGCCGCCAGCGTCAGCCGCGAGGCGCGCGCGTGGAGAACCAGGACAGGCTGGGGACGCCGGCAGAAC
>JAABSG010000199.1 GCA_011390475.1 Geminicoccaceae bacterium
GAGCCGTTCGGCCCGCCCGCCGGCCTCGAGGTCGAAGACGAGCGCCGCTACGGCGCCGGGCGGATCGTGCTGTTGCGGGTCGCTGGCGAGGCGGAGGTGGCGAGCGCCTGATGACCGCCCATCTGCCGCAGGGCCGCATCGGTAGCATGATACGGGTCGGCGTCGAGTGTCGTGCCGCTCGGCTGGAAAAGAGCCTAAGACCGCCGGGTGACAAGTCGGATCGATCATGCCGAGCGGCCATTTGCAGCGACCTCGTCGACCGGTGCCGGGGCAGGACCCCTGGGGCCGTGTCCCGGTCGTGCGGTCAGTCGCGGTTGCTTGGACCGCAGCACGCGTGACCCAGCGGGTCGGGGCAGGGGACGGTGACGGGCCTCTTCGCCGGTAGCTTCGGCAGCCTCGCCTTTTTGGCCTATGCGGTGCTGGCGATCCTGATCGCGGCCGGGCGCCTCCAGCCGCCGCCCGGCCTGAAGGCGCTCTACCTGGGTGCTGCGCTGGCGGCTGCCACGAGTGGGATGGTCTCGGCCTGGCTCGGCTCGGTGGCCGCGCGGCCGGCGTCCTTTGCCGAGGCGCTGCTCTGGGCCGTGGTGCTGGCCGTTGCCGGCCGTCATCTGCGTGATCCGGCCACCCGCATCGCCATCGGCCTGGCCCTCGTCCTGGCGCTCGTGACCGTGCTCGTAGCACCGGTCGACCCGTGGCTGATGGCCATGGCGGCCGTCGCCATCATCGGGCTCTTTCTCGCGACCGCGCATGCCGGCAACGGCTCGGCCGGCCTCTCCCTGGGCCAGCGGCTGACCTTGCTCGCCTTGGCTTCCGGCTTCCTCTTCGACCTCGTCCTCGCCGGTCTCGCTCTGGCCGACGCGTCGCTGCAGCCTTCGGTCGAGACTGTCCGGCCCCTGCTCCGCGCGCTCTTGGCACCGCTCCTGGCCCTCGGGATCGCCGGCCTGCCGGCACCCGGCAGCGGCGCGGCGCTGGCACCGGGGGTGCGTCGGGTGGCGCTGGTCATCGGTGCTACCGGCATCGCGCTCTTGGCGGTCGCTGCCGCCGCCACTTGGCTGGGTGCTGCCTCGGGTGCGGTGTTCGGGCTGGCGCTCGGCCTGCCGGCGGCGATGGCCGTCCTCGCGGTGGCGCTCGGGCCCGATGGCGGGAAACGGCTGGAGGGCTGGGTCGGCCGCCTCTGGCCCCGGCATCGCTACGATTATCGCGAGGTCTGGCCGGATTTCGTCGATGTGCTGAGCGGCACCGATCCGCGGCCGAGCGACGACCTGCCGGAGCGGGTGATCCGCGCGGTCGCCGGCACGGTGGGTGCCCGGGGCGGGGCGATCTGGCTCGCCGAGGGAGACGACCGTTACCGCCGCCTGGTCGTCCATGGCTTGCCGGCGGCCGCTTGCGGTTCGGGTGCGGTGCCCGGACTCGCGGCAGCGCTGCTCGCCCGGGAGGCCGCGGCCGGGGGCATCGGCCAGCGTCGCGAGAGCGGCCAGGGCGCCCCCAGCACCGGCCGTCTCTTGGCCTATAGCTGGCCAGCGAGCCTCGACTGGCCGGACTTCCTGCCGCCGCGCGACGCGGTCTGGCTGGTGTTGCCGCTGGTGCACAAGCAGGCGTTGTTCGGGTTTCTCGTGCTCGGCAATCCGGCCCGCCCCCGGCCCCTGGACCAGGAGGATCGTGAGCTACTACGTCTGGTTGTGCGCCAGGCTACGTCATATCTCGCAGAAGACGAGGCGGCCCGGCAACTGAGCAATGCGAGACAATACGAGCACTTCACGCGCCGTTTCGCCTATGTCATGCACGACGTGAAAAATGTGACCGCCGAGCTGTCTTTGACCCTGGCCAACGCCAAGCGGCACCGCGACAACCCTGCCTTTATCGACGACATGCTGGAGACTCTCGATTTCTCGGTGGCGCGGATGAACCGGCTGATCGATCAACTGCGCCAGGAACGGCAGCCGCGGCTCGATCGGGTGGCCCTGGCCCCGCTGTTGCGCGGGCTCGCCGCGCGCCGTCCCGATCCGAGGCTCGAGCTCGGCGCGTCCTTGCCTGCCTTGGCGGTCCGGGTCGAGGCCGAGGCGCTGGCGTCGGCGCTCGAGCATCTGCTCGACAACGCGCTCGAAGCGGTGGGTAGCCGAGGCCGGGTGCGGCTCGGGCTGGAGCTGCGCGACGGCATGGCGGCGCTGATCGTCGCCGACGACGGCCCGGGCCTGCCGCCCGAGATCATGGCCGCGGCCGGGCGGGCGATGCCGTTCGCCAGCCAGCGGCGGGCCGGCAAGCGGCAGGGTGGGCTCGGCCTCGGTCTCGATCAGGCGCGCAACACCGTCGAGCGGGTCGGCGGCCGCTTCGACCTCGTCTCGCGGCCGGGCCAGGGCACGACCATCGCGCTCTGCCTGCCGGCGCTCGAGCTCCTGGAGCAACCGGCATGACGGCGCGGCGTCTCTTGATCGTCGAGGACGACCAGGCGCTGCGCCGGCAATTGCGGTGGTCGCTCGATGCCTTCACGGTGCTGGAGGCCGGCAATCGCGAGCTGGCGCTGGCGGCGGTGCGCGCCGAGGCGCCCCAGGTGCTGCTCTTGGATCTCGGTCTGCCGCCCGATGCCGGCGGGGTATCCCAGGGCCTGGCCACGCTGGACGAGGTCCTGGCCATCGCCCCCGCCACCAAGGTGGTCGTCATGACCGGGCAGGAGGGGCGCGAGCACGCGCTCCGGGCGATTGCCGCTGGCGCCCACGATTTTCACAACAAGCCGGTCGATCCGGACCAGCTGGCCTTGCTGCTCGAGCGCGCCTTCTATGTCAGCGAGCTCGAGGCCGAAAACGCGCGCCTTTTGGCCCGCGCCACGCCCGACCACTTCTTCGGGATGATCGGCGACAGCCCGGCCATGCTGCGGCTCTACCGGGCGCTGGAACGGGCCGGGCCCACCGACATCAGCGTGACGCTGGTCGGCGAGAGCGGCACCGGCAAGGAGCTCGCGGCCCAGGCGCTGCATGCGGCGAGCGGCCGGCGCGAGCAGCGCTTCGTGGCGATCAATTGCGCCGCCATCCCGCCGACCTTGCTCGAGGCCGAGCTCTTCGGCTACGAGCGCGGCGCCTTCACCGGCGCCTATCGGCAGACGCCGGGCAAGATCGAGCGCGCCCAGGGCGGCACGCTGTTTCTCGACGAGATCGGCGATCTGCCGCTGGACCTCCAGGGCAAGCTGTTGCGCTTCCTGCAGGAGCGCGTGGTCGAGCGGCTCGGTGGCCGCCAGGAGATCGCGGTCGATGTCCGTGTGATCTCGGCGACCCATCGCAATCTGGCCGAGCAGATCCAGGCCGGTCTGTTTCGCGAGGATCTCTATTACCGTCTGGCCGAAATCACCCTCGAGATGCCGCCGTTGCGCGATCGGGCGGGCGACGCGGTCCTGCTCGCCCGCCATTTGCTGGCCCGCTTCGGTGACGAGCTGGGCAAGAAGTCCATCGCCCTGGCGCCGGACGCATTGACCGCCATCGACGCCTATCAATGGCCGGGCAATGTCCGCGAGCTGCAGAACCGGCTCAAGCGGGCGATCATCATGTGCGAGACCAAGCGGATCGGCAGGGCCGATCTCGACCTCGCCGTGGAGGTCGATGCGGATACGATCCTCAATCTCAGGCAGGTCCGGGAGCGCGCCGAGATCGGGGCGCTGCGCAGTGCTCTCGCCCGGGCCGCCGGCAACGTTTCGAAGACCGCCCGGCTGTTGGGCATCAGTCGCCCGACCCTCTACGATCTGCTGCGCAGTCACGGGCTGCGGGATTGATAAAGGGCGGTCGGCCGACTTGTATCGGCTATGAGATTTAAAAACTGTAAAGAATTTTTACAGTTGGCGTGGCAAGTGGCATTGTCCCCTAACTTTATCTTGACATTGAACATACCAGCGTGCTCAAGGCGAGGGCGATTTGGTTGCTGCCTCGGCACTTCGAAAGCCCGGTGGCGTGGTCGTCTCGGGACGTTGCGATCCGCCCCGAGACGACCTGCCAGCGGGCGCCGCGCCGGCCACCAGGCGAGAGGGCGCCAACGCCCTATTTTCACGACCCGTCCGGCCGCGTGTCGGACGGGTCTTTTTTTCGGCCGCGCGCCGGGCCTTGCCACGACAACCGCTGACGCCATTATGCCGTAGACACGACCGAGCCCCGTCTCGCGCGCCGCGTCTGCGCGAAGCGGCGACGCGGCCGGCGGCGAGATCGCCCCGCTGATGCTCGTGGAGCCATTGTTCGATGCCCGAGACGACCACCACCGCACCATTGTCGAGGTCTTTGCCCGCCGACCGAGTTGGTGCATCATCGACCGCGCCCGCCGATCAGCCGAGAGCGGCCACGATCGAATCGCATGCCGGAACGCGCGACGGCGCGGCTGCCGGCCCGCGCTGGTGGCTCGACGATCTCGGGGCGGGCGGGCCGCTCGGCGAGGGACGGGTCCGCTTCGTCACCTTGGCCGTGATGCGCTGGGTCGCCTTCGGCGGCCAGCTCTTCACCGTCCTCTTCGTCCACTTCTCGCTCGGCATCGAGCTGCCGCTCGCCTGGCTGCTGCCGGCGCTGCTCTTGACCTTCGGCGTCAACATCACGGTTCAGCTGCAGCGCGCCCGCACGGCCCGGCTCGGCGATCGGCCGATGTTCGCGCTCATGCTCTTCGATGTCCTGCAACTCGCCTATCTGTTGGCGCTCACCGGCGGGCTGCAGAACCCTTTCATGCTGCTGCTGGTACTTCCGGTCGGGCTGGGTGCCGCCACCTTGAACCGGCTGTTCACGGCCGGGCTCACCGCGGCCGCCCTCTTCGCGCTGGCCACCATGGCGGCCCTGCCGACCGAGCTGCCCTGGGTCGACGGCAGCCTGCGCTTGCCGCCGCTCTATCTCTTCGCCTCGTGGCTGGCGATGTCGCTCACCGTGCTCCTGGTCGCGGGCTATGTCTGGCGGCTCGCCGACGATGCGCGGCGGCATGCTTTGGCCCTTTCGGCGACGCAACTCGCCTTGGCCCGCGAGCAGGAGCTCTCGGCGCTGGGCGGGCAGGCGGCAGCCGCGGCCCATCTCCTGGGCACACCCTTGGCCACGATCAACGTCATCGCCAAGGAGCTGGTCCGTGAGCTGCCGGCGGACAGCCCGCTCAAGGAGGACGCGGACGAGCTCCTGGCCCAGGCCCAGCGCTGTCGCGAGACCCTGGCGAGCCTCGGCAGCGGCAGGCGGGACGCGACGCATTCGGCCTTCACCAAGGCGCCGTTTTCGGGGCTCTTGAACACCATCGCCGAGGCCTATCGCAATGGGGTGGTCGCCGTCGATGTGACGGTCGACGTGGCCGAGGGGCTGAGCGAGCCGCGCGTCAGTCTGGCGCCGGAGTTGCGCCATGCGATCGCCAATCTGGTCGACAATGCCGTGCGCTTCGCCACGCGACGGGTCGAGATCGCGGTTGCCGTCGATCCGCTGAGCGTCGTGGTGGAGATCGCGGATGACGGGCCCGGCTTCATGCCGGAGGTGCTGGATTGGCTCGGCGAGCCCTACCTCTCGACCCGGCGCCACGAAGGCGGGCTCGGGCTCGGAGTCTTTATTGCCAAGACGCTCCTTGCCCGAACGGGTGCCACGGTGCATTTTGCCAACCGAGACAAGTTGTCTCACCGAACAAAAGGTGCTTTGGTCAGAATCGGTTGGCCAGCAGGCGCCCTTGAACAGCTTGGACGGGAGCCTACCCGTGACGACTGAAATGGAAACGCTGAACGAGCCGACACAACACCGCTTCTCGGGCACCGAGCCGCCGGTCTTGATGTTGGTCGACGACGACGCGCCTTTGCGGCGTAGCTTGCAGCGTGCGATGGAGCGCCGTGGCTTTCAGGTCTATGCCGGTGAGAGCCTGAAGGAAGGGCTGAATATCGCCCACTCCATCAAGCCGGCTTATGCGGTGATCGATCTCCGGCTCGAGGACGGCTCGGGCATCGACCTCGTAGCGCGCATCCGCGAGCTGCATCCGGCGACGCGCATCGTCGTGCTCACCGGCTACGGCAACATCGCCACGGCCGTCGCCGCCATCAAGGCCGGCGCCGTGGACTATATCGCCAAGCCCGCCGACGCCGACGACGTCATCGCCGCCCTTTTGAGCACCGGCAGCGGCCTGCCGCCGCCACCGGCCAACCCGATGTCGGCCGATCGGGTGCGTTGGGAGCACATCCAGCGCGTGTTCGAGCAGTGCAACCGCAACGTGTCCGAGACTGCCCGGCGCCTCAACATGCACCGCCGCACGCTGCAGCGCATCTTGAGCAAGCGGGCCCCCCGACCTTGAGGATGGGGGCCTCGAGCTAGGGGCCCGCCACCTCGGCCGCGAGGGCCGGCCGCCAATCAGGTGAAAATGCGAACGGCGATCACGATCACCAGCGTATAGGCCGCCACGGTGGCGGCGATCGCCACGGGTTGGTAGCGCTTGGAGACCGTGGCCTTGGCGGTCTGCCGGGCGAGCGATAGCGCCTGGGGCAGGGTGGTCGCGACGAAATCGCGCTGGCTGACCATGCCGAGCGGCCGGCCGCTGGCGTCGACCACCGGCAGATGACGAAACCCGCCGGCCGCCATGAGTTCGAGGCAATCGATCGCCTCGTCATCGACCCGCGCCGTCTTGGGCTCCCGGGTCATCACGTCGGCGACCTTGGTCTCGCGCGTGTCGAGGTCCTTGCCGACCACCTTGTTCATCAAGTCGCGCTCGGTGAAAATGCCCGCGACCTTGTCGTTCTCGACGATGAGCACGGCACCGATGGCCTTGCCCGCCATGGTCTTGACCGCCGCGTTGACCGTGGCGGTGCCGTCGACGGTGATCAGCGCTTCTCGATCGAAAGCCCGAAGTTCCGCAACTTTCATCACGACCTCCCTGGTTTCCAGGCGCGGCCTGGTTTCTGGGACCGACTGAATTTCTCGGACCGGAAAATGAAATTGGCGGGGAATCGGCGGTGACAAGTGGTCGCAGCGATTTCTTGCCGCAAAGCGCGGCTAGGCGGCGGCGACACCCTCGTCGCCGGCCCCGCAAACGAGCGCGCAGATCTGCTCGTTCGGCCCCGGCCGATAGGCGCCGCTGCGCAGGGCGGCGAGCCCGGCCGCGGCCGACAGGTCGGCGGCGATCCCGTAGGTCAGCCAGAGATGGCGCGCGGCCTCGAGCATGGCGTCGTCCTCGACCAGCACGATATCCTCGACATGCTGGGTGGCGATCTCGAGGTTGATGTCGGCCGTGGTCCTGGCCGCCATGGTGGCGACGCGCGTCTCGATCCGCTCGAGCGCCACGACCCGGCCGGCTGCGAGGCTCGCCTGCAGCGTCGGACAGCCCACGGGCTCGATGCCGATGATCCGCACGCTGGGCTTCAGCGCCCGGGCCGCGAGCGCGATCCCGGCGATCAGCCCGCCACCGCCGATGGCGACCAGGATGGTCGTG
>JAABSG010000200.1 GCA_011390475.1 Geminicoccaceae bacterium
CTAATGATGCAAGTGTGGTGACACCGCACTGTCCAGCCTGTCGAGGATACGTTCATGGTCCAGCCCCAGAGCACTGTCCCGCCACCGAGCCTCGATCAGCTCAAGGCCAAGGCGCCGGAGGCTGCGGCTTTTTTGCGCCATCTGGCCAATCCGAGCCGGCTGATCCTGCTCTGCCATATCGCCCAGGGTGAGCGCTCGGTCACCGATATGCAGCGCGATCTCGGCTTCAAGCAGCCGGCGCTTTCGCAGCAACTGGCCGATTTGCGCCGCTCCGGGCTGGTGCAGACGCGACGCGAGTCGCGGACGATCTACTACAGCATCAAGGACGGTCGGGCGGCGGCCGTCATGGCCATGCTACAAGAGATCTTCTGCCGCCCGGCCCTGGCGGCGTCGCTCGAGCCACCGCCCGCGGCCGCCCGGTTCGCAGAAAACCCGACAAGGCGCCTAGGAGATTCGTCATGACCACCTCACCCATCGTCAAGAGCTTTTGGGACCAGGCCACCGGCAGTTGGCAATACGTCTTTCACGACCCGGCGACCATGCAGGGGGCGATTGTCGACCCCGTCTGGGACTTCGATCCGAGAGCCGGCACCACCACGACCCAGAATGCCGACCTGATCCTCGACTATGTGCGCGCCACAGGTATCGAGATCGTCTGGATCCTCGACACCCACCCGCATGCGGACCACTTCTCGGCCGGCCCGTATCTCGCGGAGAAGCTGGGCGCGCCCACCGGGATCGGGCGCCATGTCATCAAGGTTCAAAAGCTCTGGCAGGACATCTACAACCTGCCGGACCTGCCGACCGACGGCAGCCAGTGGGACCGCCTGTTCGCCGACGGGGAGACCTTCGAGGTCGGCGAGATCCCGGTCCGGGTGATGCACTCGCCGGGCCACACGCTGGCTTCGATCACTTACGTCGCGGGCGACGCCGCCTTCGTCCACGACACGCTGATGGTCCCCGACAGCGGCACCAGCCGCGCCGATTTTCCGGGTGGCGACGCAGGCGAACTCTACCAGAGCATCCAACGGATCCTGGATCTTCCCGAGTCGACCCGCCTCTTCGTCGGCCACGACTACGCGCCGGACGGCCGCGCACCTGCCTGCGAAGCGACCGTGGCCGAGCACAAACGCTCGAACATTCATCTGAAGGATAATGCGAGCGAGGCCGAGTTCGTGAAGGTGCGAACCGAGCGTGACCAGACGCTGCCGCTGCCCAAGCTGATGCTCGCGGCACTGCAGATCAACATCCGCGGCGGGCGCAAGCCGCAACCGGAGGGCAACGGGCGGGCCTATCTCAAGCTGCCGCTGGACTATTTCGAACCCAGGGGCGAGGCGGAGGACTGAGCGCCCGAAGGCAGGCGTGTCCGGGAGGCACCTCTTGTAGCCGGCGTGCGATGCCCTGGAGCGAACCACGACCGCTCACCCTGCGTATCGGTAAGATGCTCAAGATTTTCGCCCTTTTCGCCCCACTCTTCCTCGCCGGCTGCACCGTCTTCGGCGTGCGGACGGTGGCAGAGCCGCCGTTCACGGTCGTCGAGCGGCCGGTCGACGGCGTCGAGGTGCGCCGCTATGCGCCGCGGGTGGCCGCCGAGGTGCGGCTCGCCGCGGGCGAGTCGCGGCCGGATGGCCAGGCGTTTCGGCTGCTGTTCGATTATATCTCCGGTGCCAATGCGGGCGAGCGCGAGATCGCGATGACGGCACCGGTCGAGCAGACGGGGACCGAGATCGCGATGACGGCGCCGGTGGAGATGGGGCAGCGGGACGATGCGTTCCGCATGCGCTTTTTCCTGCCCGAGGAGTTCACGCTGGCGACGGCACCCGAGCCCGACGATTCGCGCGTCGTGCTGGTCGAGCTCGAGGCCGAGCATGTCGCGGTATCGACCTTTACCGGCTGGTGGACGCAGGCGAGTGTCGCCCGGCGGCAGGCGGCGCTCGTGGATCGCCTCGACGCCACCAGTTGGCAGCCGTCGGGCCCGCCCACCGCCTGGTTCTACGACCCGCCCTGGACCTTGCCGTTCTTGCGGCGCAACGAAGTGGCCGTCCCGGTCGAGCGCCGCGGCTGACCCCCCTGCCTTCTCCGCCAGCGCCTCTGGCGATGGTTGACCCGAGCGGCGGCTTGGCCGATCAACCGTGCGAGATTTGCAGAGCGAATGGCAGGGGAGGCCAGAATGCAGAAAATCGGGTTTGTCGGGCTCGGACAGATGGGCGGGGCAATGAGCCGCAATCTCGTCAAGGCAGGGCATTCGCTGCAGGTCTACGACCTCGACGAAGCCGCAGTGGCTTCGGTGGTCGAAGCCGGTGCGGCTGCGGCCGAGAGTCCGGCTGCGGCGGCTGCCGGAGCCGAGATCGTCTTCACCATGCTGCCCATCGGCGCCATCGTCGAGCAGGCCTGCTTCGGGCCGGACGGTATCGCCGAGGGCATCGCCGAGGGTGCCGTGGTGGTCGACATGAGCACCATCCTGCCGGCCGAGACCAAGCGGATCGGCATGCGGCTGGCCGAACAAGGGGTCGGCATGGTCGATGCGCCGGTCGGGCGCACCTCGGCGCATGCGGTGGCCGGCACCTCGACCTTCATGGTCGGCGGGAAGGCTGCCGATATCGAGCGCGTCCGGCCGTTGCTGATGGCGATGGGTGAGCAGGTCACGGTCTGCGGCCCCCTGGGTGCCGGCGCCACGATGAAGCTGGTCAACAACTACATCTCGGCCGTGGTCAACCTGGCGACCGCCGAAGGCCTCGCCATGGGCGAGAAGGCCGGACTCGATCTAGAGATCATGGCCGAAGTGCTCTCGCACACGCCCGCCGGCCGCGGCCACATCACCACGACTTGGCCCGAGAAGGCGTTGAAGGACGACCCGTCGCCGGCCTTCATGCTCGATCTCGCGACCAAGGATCTGGGGCTCGCGGTCGATCTCGCCGCCAACCTGAAGGTGCCGCTCGCCACGGGTGCCGTGAGCCGGCAACTCTACCAGGTGGCGCAGGCCCGGGGGCATGGCCGGGAAGACTGGACGACTGGCATCTATCGCACGCTCAAGGCGCTCGGTGGGGTGTAGCGCAGGGGCAAGCAAATCGATCGAGGAGCGCGCGGTGGACGTTTTGACCTTTGCAGAAACGCGGACGAAGCTGAAGCAAGTCATGGACCGCGTGGTCACTGATCGTTGTCCGGTGGTGGTTACGCGGCAGACGGGCGAGGCCGTGGTGATGGTCTCTCTGGCCGACTGGAACATCATGGAGGAGACGCTGCACCTCCACTCCACGCCAGCGAATGCCGAGCGCCTGCTTGCGTCCATCCGCGAGTTGGATGCTGGGATGGGGCAGGAGCGGGCTTTGGTCGACGAGTGAGGCTGGTCTCTCGCGTGTCCGGCACTGGTGACGAGCGCACGCTGGAAATCGCCCAGTGTCGGCTGCACTACTGAATACTGAAATCGGCTCGGACGAATTTGGCTCCCCGGGCCGGACTCGAACCAGCGACCCAGCGGTTAACAGCCGCTTGCTCTACCAACTGAGCTACCGGGGAACACGAGGGGGCGTATAGCAACGCTACCGCTGCGTGCCAAGGGCTAATGGCGAAATGGAGGCCCGGGCCGGAATCGAACCGACGTGCAAGGATTTGCAGTCCTCTGCATCACCACTCTGCCACCGGGCCAACTTTCAACCGACTGTTGCACGGACGTGCGCGACAGCGGCGGCGCCATCTGTTAAACGCCCGACCGCGTCGACGCAAGGCACATCGCGGCGAACGCTCCGGCACGGCCTTCATATAGAGTGTTGCCCATGACATTCATCCGCCGACTGGTCGGCATCGTCATCCTGGTCACTGCCGTGCTCGCTTCGTCGGCCGTCCGGGCAGAGCGGGTCGGGGCTTACGATTTTCCCTTCGTCGATCCCCTGGTCGCCACCGTGGTCGCCACGCCCTCGGCCAACCGGGTCGTCCTGCCCGAGATCGAGGAGGGCCGCGAAGCGCTGCCGTTTCGGGTCCAGCCACTGCCCGACCGGGCGGTGCCGCCGGTCTTCTTCTTCGAGCGGTTCGGCGCCGAGTTCGGCCTCTTGGCCCGAGAAGGCCCGGCGCCGCTGGTGTTCGTGATTGCCGGCACCGGCGGCAGCTGGAAGGCCGACATCAACTGGCGGCTCGCCACCCTCCTTTGGGATGCAGGCAACCACGTCATCGCCCTGCCGAACCAGACCCATGCGAACTTCGTCGTCAACGCTTCGACCACCGGGGTGCCGGGCCGCCTCCGGGACGACGCGGTCGACATGCACCGCCTGATGCGGCTGGCCCTCGAGCGGGTGCAGAACCGCATCGAGGTGACCGAGGTCCACCTCACCGGCTATTCGCTCGGTGCGACCTTGGCGGCCTTCATTGCCAAGCTGGACGACGAGATGCTGGCGACCGGCGAGGGTGGTTTCGACTTCGAGCGGGTCCTGCTGCTCAATCCGTCGGTCTCGCTCTTCACCTCGATCCAACTGGTCGACGACATGCTCGACCGTTTCGTGGCGGCGGACCCGAACGCCGTCGCCGACTTTCTCGACCGGGCCTTCAATGCCTTCTCGAACATCTATGTCGCGGGCAGCCCCACCGATTTCGCCGGCGATTTCGTCTATCGCATCTATACGGCGCTCGAGCCCGACTCGGTCGATGTCGAAAAGCTGGTGGGCCTCGCTTTTCGGCTGTCGGCGGTCAACCTCGCCTTCGCCGCCGACGTGCTGAGCGACAGCGGCTTCATGGTGCCGGCCGGGACGGTGCTCGGCGCTACCGACCGCCGGCTGACCGACATCTATGTCGGTGCCCGCGACAAGAGCTTCGTCGACTATTTCGAGCAGCTCTACCAGCCTTATTTCCGCCGCGCCGAGCCCGGCCTCACGACCGAGCAGATGATCGAGGATGCGAGCCTGAGGTCGATCGAGCAATACCTCGCGGGTGCCGAGCATGTCGGCTTCCTCGGCAACGAGGACGACGTCATCCTGGTGCCGGAGGACTGGGACTTTCTCGACCGCGTTTTCGCCGGGGCGCGATCGACCGTCTATCCGACCGGTGGGCATTGCGGCAACTACATGCAGCGCGATGTGGCGGCCAGGATCGTCGAGTTCTTCGGGTCGGGTTGGCGGCCGGGCACGGCCGGCACTGCCGCCCGCGGAGACCGCTCGTGAGCCGGCGCGGCGTCGAGCCGCGCATCGCCTCGATCGTCGCTCTCTTGCTGCTCGCCGCCTGCGCCGGCAGGCCGGACGATGGCCCGACAACGCTGTCGGGCAGCAGTGTCGAGGCGGAGATCGCCCAGGGCATGGCGACCGATACGGCCGCTGCCGGTCTGGCGATGGGGCCACCGGTGATGCTGGTCGAGGATCGTTTCGAGGGTTTCAACCGCTCCATGTACCGGTTCAATTTCGAGTTCGACCAGTACGTCTACCTGCCGATCGTGCGCGGCTACCGCTTCGTCGTGCCGCGCCCGGTGCGCACCGGCATCTCCAATTTCTTCAGCAATCTGGGCGAGATCAGGAATGCCAGCAACGGCGTCCTGCAGGCTCGCCCCGAGGTGGCCAGTCGGGCGACGATCCGTTTCGTCGTCAACTCGACCATCGGCTTGCTCGGCTTCTTCGATGTCGCGACCAGGCTCGGCGTCGACCAGCAGCGCGAGGATTTCGGCCAGACGCTCGGCTGGTGGGGTGTCGCCTCCGGCCCGTATCTGGTGCTGCCGATCCTCGGGCCGTCGAGCGTCCGAGATGCCTCGGGCGTCCCGGTCGACTTCGCCCTGGGTGCCATGGCACCGCCGGGTGCGCAGGTCAATGACGTGGTCTACACGACGCCGGCGCCCTACCCGCTGCAGGCGGTCGATGCCCGCGAGACCCAGCCTTTCCGGTACTACGATTCCGGCTCGCCCTTCGAGTACGATCTCGTGCGTTTCCTCTATTTCCGGGCGCGCGAAGCGGAGGTCAGACGATGAGCGGCGACCTCACCCGCCGGACCCTGGCGGCCCGGCTCGCGGCCGGCCTCGTCCTGGGCGGCACCTCGGCCTTCGGCCTGGCGACTAGGGGCTGGGCCACCGGAACGGCGATCGACCAGCCGTTGCGGATCGCCACGGGCGGTGTCTCCGGGGTCTATACCGCGCTGGGCGGCGCGCTCTGTCGGCTGGTCGAGCCCGATCTCGTCCGCCGCCGCCAGCTCTGCCGGATCATCAGCACCCAGGGCAGCCTCGGCAATCTGCGCTTCGTCCGCTCGGGCATCGCCGATATCGGCATCGCCCAGGGTGAACTCGTGCGGCGCGCTTTTTACGGCGAGGGTGCCTTTGCCGTGGACGGCGCCAACCCGAATGTGCGCATTCTGTTCGGGGCGGTGATCGAGAAGCTGCATGTCGTCGTCAATGCCGGCCTGCCGGTCCAGACCACGGCCGATCTCGCCGGCCGTCGCGTCGACATGGGCGCGCCCGGCTCCGGTACGCGCGAGGTGGCGATGAGCATGCTGGCCGCGGCCGGGCTCACGACCAACGACTTCGTGGCGCTGCTCGGCAACCCCAGCAGCCAGCGGCCGGCAGCCTTGTGTGGCGGCCAGAGCGACGCCTTCGCCTTCATGGCGGCCGCCCCCAATGCGGTGGTGCAGGACGCCTTCGCCAGTTGTGCCAGCCGGCTGGTCGGACCGTCGCCGGCGGCGCTGGAGCGCATGGTGGAAACGCTGCCCGACTACAGCCAGGGAAGCATCCCGGCTGGCACCTATGCGGGCCAGACGAACGACGTGGCGACGCTGAGCTCCACGGCTTTCGTGGTCGCTGACCGCGACCTTCCCGACGCGGTCGCCGAGCGGCTGACCGAGGCGGTGTTCACGGGCCTCGACGAACTGCGCCGATTGCATCTGGCGTTCGACGACCTCGACGAGGCAGCGCTCTTGGCACCGTGTCCGGACGTGCCCTACCATCCGGGGGCGCTCGCCTATTTCGCCAAGGCCGGGATCACGCCCGCCGCCTGTCGTTGAGTGGGCCTGCGGCCGAGGGCGCGATTGTCCGCCGGCAGCGCAGCGGCTATACAGCTGCTGACGTCGCGTGGCGCAGCAACGGCGCAGCACGCGGCCTTGCTGCCTGCCGATAGGGGCCGTCGATGACCGAATACGCCACTGCCCGCGAGAACATGGTCGAGAACCAGCTCCGTCCATCGAATGTCGAGGAGCCGCGCATTCTGGCGGCCTTTCGTGCCGTGCCGCGCGAGATTTTCCTGCCGGCCCGCCTGCGTGGCGTGGCCTATCAGGACGAGGATATCGATCTCGGCAATGGCCGCCATCTGATCGAGCCCCTGGTGCTC
>JAABSG010000201.1 GCA_011390475.1 Geminicoccaceae bacterium
GCCCTGGTTCTGGTCGGACCAGTACGAGCTCACGCTGCAGATGGCCGGGGCCGCCGCGGACGATATGATGACCGTCGAGCGGCAGGTCGGGGACGACGGACTCGTGCTCTTTCATCTCGACGATGCCGGGCGGATCGCGGCCGCAAGCGCGCTCGGGCCAGCCTCGATCGCAAAAGAGTTCAAAATCGCCCAGAAGCTCGCCGAGGCCGGCAAGCGGATCGACCCTTCGAGCCTGCGCGACCCGGCGACCAAGCTGAAAGCGCTGCTGCGCGGAGGCAGAGACGAATGACGACCATGACGCGTGATCGCTACGTGCTGGCCGGCGATGCCGACATCAGGAAGCAGCTCCGAGACTCGAGCTACCACATCGTGCGGCTCCTGCCGGAGCAGGCGCGGGTGGCGGCGGCGTAGGATGCCCCTTTTGGCCGACCGTTCGCCCTTGCTGATCGAGGTCTGCGTCGAGAACACCGACGGGCTGGTCGCCGCCCAGGCGGCGGGGGCCGATCGGGTGGAGCTCTGCGCCTCGCTGCTCGAGGGCGGGCTCACGCCGAGCTTGGGGATGGTCGAGCTGGCCCTTGAGCTGGCTCGCGTACCCTTTCACGTCATCGTCCGGCCGCGGGGAGGTGATTTTCTCTATTCCGAGATCGAGTTCCGGGCGATGCGTGCCGATGTTCGTGCCTTGCGGCGGCTCGGGGTGGCGGGCGTCGTCGTCGGCTGCCTGACCCCGGAGGGGGCGATCGACGAGGCGCGGACGGCAACGCTCGTCGAGGATGCCGGACCGCTCTCGGTCACCTGTCACCGGGCCTTCGACATGACGGCCGATCCGCTCCTCGCCGTCGAGGCGCTGGTTCGGTGCGGCGTCGCGCGGGTGCTGACCAGCGGCCAGAATGCCACGGCCGAGGCGGGTGCCGGGGTCATCGCGCAGGTGATGCGGGCAGCGGCGGGACGGCTCCGGGTCATCGCCTGCGGCGGGCTCGATGCCGGCAATATCGCGCGGGTTCGGGCGGCGTGCGATCCGGACGAGATGCATTTCGCGGCGCTGCGGCAGGTACCGAGTGCGATGACCTTCCGCAATCCGCGCATCGCCATGGGGGGCGCCGACCCTGCGCTCGAATACACGGTCACGGTGAGCGATCTCGCCGCCATCCGGGCGACGATCGCGGCTGCCAGGCGTGGCCTCGAGGACGTCTGAGCGATGCAGGCGTTCGTCGACGAGGTACCGTTGGTTCGGATGCTGTTCGGCTGGGCATGATCGCTGATGTCGCGGCCGAGGCCGAGGCCGAGCGGCTCGGGCTGTGCCGGAGGGACGGTCTGGTCGCAAGGCGGGCGGATCGACCACAGACCTCCGCCCTGCGCGTGACGGGATCGGCTCGGTCGTCGAAGCGGCCATCACGAAGCCACCCGGCATCCGCCGGGCGCTGACAGCCGACGGGCTTCGGGCTATGCTCACTCGCGTCCGGCAGGAAGCGCCACCGGGCGCCGACGGTCGATCAGGAGCAGGTGATGCGCAAGCTGCAGTCCCAGGGAGTCCACCACATCACGCTGGTGGGGGCCGACCGACAGACCTCGATCGATTTCTGGGAAGGGGTGCTCGGCATGCCCTTCGTCTTCGAGCAGCCCAATCTCGACGATGCCGAGGAGAGCCACCTCTATTTCGATCCGGGCGACGGCCGATTGATCACGATATTCACCAGCGAGGAGCGGCGTCCGGAGCCCGGCCCTACCCCGACGGTGGTGGGTGCGGTCCATCATTTGGCCTTCGCCGTCTCCAAGGTCAGCTTCGATCAGGCCGTGGAGCGGCTGGACGAGCGGCGGATTTCGCATAGCGGCGTGAAGGACCGCGGCTTCATGGATTCGATCTATTTCCGCGACCCGCTGGGCCTGCTGATCGAGCTCGCCAGCTACCGATTCGAGCCACCCGCGGGCCACAGCCACGCCGAGGTGCTGACGGAGGCGCACAGAGTGAGAGTCGCGCGCGGCGACTACAACATCACCCAAGTCCACCTGGCCGATGCGATCGAAGCCCTGGTCGGCCGCTCGCGGACCAGCCTCTCGAGCGATCGGGCGGCGAAGAACCCGTATGCAGACAGCAGCACTTGAGGGCACCCCGCATCCTTTTCGTCTGCACCGGCAATATCTGTCGTTCGCCCACCGCCGAGGGCGTGCTGCTGCACCACGCCCGCCAGAGTGGGCTCGAGCTCATCGTGGACAGTGCAGGGACCAGCGCCGAGGAAATGGGCAACCCGCCGGATGCGCGGGCCCGGCAAATCGCCCAGTCGCGCGGTTATGTTCTGCCCGACCGGCGGGCGCGGCAAGTTCGGGCCAACGACTTCATCACCTTCGATCGCATCCTGGCGATGACCGAGACGCACTTGCGGACACTCGAGCGCCGGGCGACGGCGGAAACGACAGCCAGGCTTGAGCGCTTCATGACCTATGCGCCGGAGCGCGGCGTGAGCGATGTGCCGGATCCCTGGTATGGCGGGCTCGCCGACTACGAACAGGCGCTCGATCTGATCGAGGCCGGGGTCGAGGGGCTGCTGCGCGCCTTGCGGGCCGCCGGGTGAGCACAACGGCAGGGGATACCGGGCTGGGCCAGACGGTAGTGCGGCGGACGCCGCTGCACGGCGGCTGCATCGCGCTGGTGGCCAGGCTCGATCTCGTCGACGGTCGGAGCGTCGTCGAGAAGCGGTCGCGGCCCGGAACTGCGACCGATCTCTCGCTCGAGGGCTGGATGCTGCGCTTTCTCGCCGAACGGTCGGACCTGCCGGTGCCAGAGGTGCTGGAGGCCTCGCCCGACCGGCTGCTGATGAGCTACGTGCCGCACGACGTGGGCGGGCCGTCCGCGGCGGCGGAGGTCGATGCGGCGGAAAAACTCGCAGCCTTGCACGGCGTCAGGGGGCAGCGCTTCGGGCTCGAGCGGGACACGCTGATCGGCCCCCTGCCCCAGCCGAATGGCGAGCTGACGAGTTGGGTCGACTTCTTTCGCGAGCGACGGCTACTGGCGATGACGCGGCTCGCCGGCGATGCCGGTCGCCTGCCCGAGGGCTTCGCCAGTCGGCTGGAGCAGCTGGCGGGGAGGCTCGACCACCTGCTGGCGGAACCTGCCTCCCCTGCCCTCCTCCACGGCGATGTCTGGTCGGGCAATCTGCTCTTCCGCGGCGAGCGGGTCGCGGCTTTCGTCGACCCCGCCGTCTATTTCGGTCATCCCGAAATCGAGCTCGCCTTCACCACGCTCTTCGGCCCATTCGGCGAGACGTTCTATGCCGCCTATGCCGAACGAGCCGGGATTGCGCCGGGCTTCTTCGCAGACCGGGCCGCGCTCTACAACCTCTACCCGCTTCTGGTGCACGCACACCTCTTCGGCTCCGGCTATCTGGCACCGATCGACCGGACGCTGCGCCGCCACGGCTTGTAAGGCCGAGGCCTCGGCGCCTAGAACCACTGCAACAAACAAGGAAATGCCGATGTCCGAAGGAACCGAAAAACCGTCCGTGCTCGTCGTCTGGCCGAACCGACCCAAAGCGATGGCCGAGCTCGAAGACACCTATCGCCTGATCCATCTCTGGCAAGCGAGCGAGCCCGAGACGCTGCTCGACGAAGAGGGGCCGGAGATTCGGGCGATCGTCACCACGGGCGAGCGCGGGGCGAGTGCGCAGCTCATGGACCGGCTGCCGAGGCTCGAGATCGTCGCCTGCTTCGGCGTCGGCTATGACGGGATCGATGTCGAAGCGTGCAAGGCCAGGGGGGTCCGGGTCACCAACACGCCCGATGTCTTGAGCCGGGACGTGGCGGACATGGGCCTGGGTCTCATCCTCATGACGCTCAGGCGGATGGCCGAGGCGGACCGCTACGTTCGGGCCGGACGGTGGATCGAGGGCGCGCATCCGCTCGGCACCTGTGCCGCGGGCAAGAAGCTCGGCATTCTCGGCATGGGCCGGATCGGGCTCGAACTCGCCAAGCGAGCCGAGGTGCTCGGCATGGAAGTCGCCTATCACAACCGGACCGAGCGGGCGGATGTGGCGCTGCCCTACAAATCGAGCCCGGTCGAGCTCGCGCGTTGGGCCGATGTCCTGGCCGTCGCCTGCCCGGGCGGGGCAGCGACCCGCAACCTCGTCGACGCCGAGGTCTTGGCGGCCTTGGGCCCCGAGGGCTGGCTGATCAACATCGCCCGCGGCTCGGTGGTCGACGAACCGGCTCTGGTCGCGGCCTTGCAGGCGGGCCAGATCAAGGGCGCCGGGCTCGACGTCTTCGCCGACGAGCCCCGAGTGCCGGAGGCGTTGCTGACGATGGACAATGTCGTCCTCCAGCCGCACAACGCGAGTGCTACGGAGGAGACCCGCGATGCGATGGCGGGACTCGTGGTCGCCAATCTGCAGGCGCACTTCAAGGGCGAGAAGCTGCCGACACCGGTTGCTTGAGGTCAGCGATGCCTGCCATCGGATTGTCGCAATGATCGACTAGATTGATCGGCATTGGTGAGCGGAGCCTGCCAGTGTCGAATGCCGCCCTTTTCGGCCCCGAGCCGCATATCGTCGATCAGTTGATCCTGGAGCGCGCCCCGCGGCTACTGGCCGAGCCCTTCGCGCGCGCCACTTTCACGAAGTTCCTGCTCGGGCCCTTACGCTACCCGGAGGCGCGGGCGATGGCGGATCGCGTGGCCGATCTGCCGGGGGCCCGGATCATGGACATGCTGGCGACCGACCTCGCCCTCGACACGGAGGACACCGGCCTGCCCTATCTGCCGGAGCGCGGGTCCGCCATCCTGGTCGCCAACCATCCGACCGGGCTGGCCGACGGCATCGCCGTTTGGCAGAGCGGCAAGCGACGGCGCCCGGACATGCGGTTTCTGGTCAATGGCGACGCCCTTCGGGTGGCGCCGGGTCTGATCGACGTCATGATCCCGATCGAGCTGTCAGCCGCCAAACGCAGCCGGGCGGCGTCGCGACAGGCGTTCCGCCACCTCGAGGAGGCGGTCGAGCGGGGGCAGCTGCTGGTCGTTTTTCCCTCGGGCAGACTCGCCTATCTCAGCTGGCGGGGGCTCCAGGAGCGGGCGTGGTTGCCGTCGGTGCTCTCGATCGCCCGACGCCACAACCTGCCGATCGTGCCCTTGCACATCAAGGCCAGGAACTCGCCCACCTTCTACGCGCTGTCGATGCTGGCGGCGGAATTGCGCGACGTGACCCTCTTTCGCGAGCTCTTGAACAAGCGCGGCCGGCGGTTTCGGCTGTCCTATGGGCCGGCGCTCGATGCCGCCGACCTGCCGGCCGATCCCAAGGCTGCCGTGGGCGTGCTGCAGCACCATGTCGAGCGGCTGTTGCCGCTAGCGGCTGCCGGCCGGCCATGGATCCCGGGCGGCGACTGGGCCGGTCGCGAGACGGCAGCCGGGTGACAGCACACCAGTCAGGGTTCACCAGAGCGTGTAGCCGCCGTCGATCACCAGCGCCGCCCCGGTCATGAAGCGGCTGGCATCCGAGGCGAGGTAGACGACGAGCGCCCCCAGGTCCTCCGGCTGGCCGGTGGTCGCCATCGGCGTGCGGGCGACGATGCCGTCGATCACCTCGGGCTTCTCCCGCGACCAGCGGGCATTGGCCTCGGTCATGAAGAGGCCGGGGCAGATGGCATTCACGGTCACCCCATGCGGCGCCCAGTCGGCGGCGGTGGCCCGGCTGAACTGCAGGACGGCGGCCTTGGCGGTCTCGTAGTGGCGGCCGCCGATATCCCGACCGGCCACCATGGCATTGATCGAGCTGATGTTGATGACCCGGCCGCCCTGCCCGCGCCCGAGCATCGCCCCGCCGATGATCTTGGTGCAGAGAAAGCAGCTCGTGAGGTTGAGGTCGACGAGATTTTGCCAGGCCGCGAGCGGCAGCTCCGTCGTCGGCCGAGGATCGCGCCTGCCGCCGATATTGTTGACCAGGATGTCGATGGGCCCGTGCTCGGCCGTGACCCGCTCGGCCGTGGCCTCGCAAGTGGCGGGATCGGCCATGTCGGCCTCGATGGTCCAGGCTTCGCGCCCGAGCGCGCGGATGGTAGAGGCCGCGGCCTGGAGGCTCGCCTGGTCCCGGCCGGCGAGCACGATATCGGCGCCGGCTTCGGCAAGAGCGGTCGCCATGGCGAGGCCGAGCCCGCGGCTGCCGCCAGTAATGAAGGCGCGCTTGCCGTCGAGCCGAAAGCGATCGAGGACGGTCATTTTCTGGATTTCTCCCCTTCTTCGGTCATCGTCGGAAGAGTCTGGTGGTGGCCTGCTCGTCGCTACCCCGTCCGCCGCTGCGCCAAAGCGATGCCGCCGAGGACGAGCGCCAAGGAGGTGGCGTGGAAGAGGTAGAAGCGTTCGCCGAGCAGCGCCACGGAGAAGATCGCCCCCATGATCGGGATGAGGTTCAAGAAGAGGCCGGCGGCGTTGCTGCCGAGGACCTCGTTGCCGCGAATGAAGAAGGCTTGGGCCAGGATCGAGGGCAAGAGCGTGACGAAGGCGAGGACGGTCCAGCCGGTGGTGCTGTGCGGCCAAATGGCGTTGCCGGTCAGCGTCTCGGCGATGACGAAGGGGATCGAGGCCAGAGCGCCGGCGACGAAGAGGACGGTGAGGAAGCTCAGCCAGTGCATCTTGGGCTTCTGGCGAAGTGCCACACTGTAGCCGGCATAAACGATGGCCGCCAGGATCACGAAGAGGTCGCCCTGGTTGAGCTCGAGCGCGATCAGGCCCGAGAAGTCACCCCGGCCAGCGGCGACCGCGACGCCTACCAGGGTGAGCGAATAGCCGAGGACCTGGAGCGGGGTGGCGGACGTCCTGAAAAAGGCGAAGTTGAGCGCAAAGATGAACATCGGCATGGCGGCCTGAATGATCGTCGCGTTGATCGCCGTCGTGGTGACCAGGCCCAGATAGAGGAGCCCGGCGAAAACGCCGAAGCCCATGGCCCCCATGCCCCCGAGATAGGGCAGGCGATCCTTGATCGTCGGCCAGTCGCGTCGGAGGTGCGGCCAGGCGACGGTCGTCACGATGAGCGCTGCCGCGGCCCAGCGGAGGAAGGTCAGCACGAAGGGCGAAATTTCGCCCACGGCGAACTTGCCGGCGACGGCGTTGCCGCCCCAAAAGGCCGTGGTCAGGACCAGCATGACCCGGGCTTGGGTCGCGGCACTGCCCACGGCAACGAGGCCGGGCTAGAGGATGAACTTGGAGAGGTCGGCGCCCTCGATCAGGTCGCCCACCTGGCGGCGGACATAGTCCCGATCGACGGTGATGGTCTCGG
>JAABSG010000202.1 GCA_011390475.1 Geminicoccaceae bacterium
AAAGACGTGAAGGAAGGTGAGGTCGGCTTCGCCCACGATGTTCAGGGATCGGGTGAACATCGCGTCGGACTCGGTCGGAAAGCCGGCGATCAGGTCGGCGCCGAAGGTGATGTCGGGGCGTGCCTTCCTCAGGCGCGCGCAGAGATCGATGACGTCGGCTCTCGTGTGGCGGCGCTTCATCCGCTTGAGGATCAGGTCGTCGCCGGCCTGGAGGCTGAGGTGGACGTGCGGCATGAGCCGGGGGTCGGTGGTGAGGTGCCGGAACAATTCGTCGTCGATCTCGGCCGGGTCGAGGGAAGAGAGTCTCAGGCGCGGGAGGTCGGGGACGGATGCCAGGATGGCACCGACAAGCCGGCCCAAGGGCGGTTGGCCGTCCTGGTCCCTGCCCCAGGAGGTCAGGTCGACGCCGGTCAGGACCAGTTCCTGGTGGCCGGCCTCGGTGAGACGACGGGCTTGAGTCACGGCGTCGCCGAGCGGCAAGGAGCGGCTGTTGCCGCGGCCGTAGGGGATGACGCAGAAGGTGCAGCGGTGGTCACAGCCGTTCTGGATGCTCAAGAAGGCGCGGGTGCGGCCCGCGATGCCGTCGATGCAGTGGTTCTCGGCCACGTCGACGGCCATGATGTCGCCGATCAGGGACTGCTCGGGCCGGCCCGCGGCGAGCAGCGCCCAGGTCTCGGGCTTCAACTTCTGGTCGTTGCCGACGAGTTGGTCGACGCCTTCGATCGCGGCGTAGGCGCCGGGCGTGATTTGCGCGGCGCAGCCGGTGACGACGATGCGGGCGGTCGGGCGCTCGCGGTGCGCGCGGCGGATGGCCTGGCGGGCCTGGCGCTCGGCTTCGGCGGTCACCGCACAGGTGTGGACGATGACGAGGTCGGCGAGGCCGGCGTTCTGGGCGTGGCGGCGCATCACCTCCGATTCGAAGGTGTTGAGGCGGCAGCCGAAGGTGATGATGTCGATGCTGTTGGTCATCGGCCGATGCTGACTGAAGCGCCAATAGTGGCGGGATCGAAGGTGCCGGTGAAGCTTTTGGCCCAGGGACCGGTCATCGCGACGGGGCCTACCCCAGGCCAGGCGAGCTCGAGTGCTCCACCATCCAAGATAAGGGTCGCCCGCTCGGTTACGAGGCCCCGCCCGACGGCAGCCACCATGGCGGCGCAGGCGCCGCTCCCGCAGGCCAGGGTGAGGCCGGCGCCGCGCTCGAAAACGCGCAGTCTGAGGTGACCCGGGGCTTCGAGTTTCGCGAAGCCGATATTGGCGCCGGCCGGAAACATGGGGTGGTGGACCAGGGTGGGGCCGAGCGCTTCGATGCGGTCCACGTCGTCGACGAAGAAGACGGCGTGGGGGTTGCCCATGTCGACGCAGACGGCGGGGGGTAGGCCTTCGATGCCGAGCTCGACATGGTTGGTGTCGACCGGCTCACGGAGCGGGATAACGTTCCAGTCGAGCCGCGGTGGCGTCATCTGCACGGTGACGCGGCCGTCGGGGTGGCGCTCGGCGGCGAGCAGGCCGGCCCGCGTTTCCAGCTTCACCCGGTCGCGGCCGGTCTCTTCGGCCACGAGCCCCGCGATGCAGCGGCTGGCATTGCCGCAGGCGCCGGCCTCGCCGCCGTCGGGATTGTAGAAGCGCACGCCGATGTCGGCGGTCTCGCTGGGCAGAAGAACGACGAGCTGGTCGAAGCCGATGCCGCGATGGCGGTCGCCGATGCGGCCGATCAGCTCCGGGTCGAGCGGCAGGTCTCCCCGCCTCGCGTCGAGGACGACGAAATCGTTGCCGAGGCCGTGCATTTTCGAGAACGCGATCATGCGCTGCGGGATAGGGTGGTTGGCGCGAAAGTGCAATTGGTTGGCGTGTGTGGATCGGCATGGAACCGATACCACTGATCGGCGTGGACCAGGGCCCGCTCGGCGGTGGCGGCCCGCCCGGGTGACGATTGCCCCGCGATGCGTCGCCGAATCGGCATGCGGGAGGCGGCTTTCATGCCGCACAGCTCGAGCCCGAGCGCCACCGATGTGACGATCGTCAGAGCCGGCCCGGCCTCGCAGCAATGCCGTCCCGGTGTGTTCCATTGATCCCGATCGCAATGCGAGGCGTGAATCCGCAGAACAGTCTGACAGGTACTGGCGAACAAAGGTCCGGCGGGCTGAAGTGGCCGTCCGAGATCGATAAACGACGTGTTCCACCTCGTTCCAGAAGAGTGTCGTGAGCCGGATGTTGCCGTAGCGTTTCGGCGGGAAAGCCGAGGCGTCGGGCCAAGGCGGACCGGCTGAGGCCCATTCAGCCGTCGGCCGCCGGGGCTGCGGAGGGCCGCTCGGTCGGCTGCTGGACTCCTGACCGGGCAACCTGTCGGGCAACGGGGCTCGGGGCGCGTTCGGTATCGTCGTCCTCTGTCTTGCCGGCCCTGCGAACGATGGCCGCGATCTGCACGAGTTGGTCGGCGAGCGGGTTGGTCTTGCGCCAGACCATGCCGATGGTCCGCGCCGGGCGGGGGCGGGGCAGGCGGACGATCGAGACGGCGGCCGAGCGGGTCTCGATGGGCACGGCCATCTCCGGGATCAGGGTGACGCCGATGCCGGCGCCGACCATCTGCACCAGGGTGGAGAGCGAGCTGCCCTCCATCATGTTGCGCGGCAGGGGAGGGCCGATCTTGCAGAAAGAGATGGCCTGGTCGCGAAAGCAATGGCCCTCCTCGAGCAGCAAGAGCCGCATCTCGCGCAGTCGTTGCGCGCTGGGGACCGGCTTTTGCGCATCCTCCTCGGGGCGGACCAGGACGAACTCCTCCTCGAAGAGAGCGACCTCGCTCAAGTGTGGTTGTGCCAGCGGCAAGGCCACGATCGCCGCATCGAGGCGGGCCGCCATGAGGCCCTCGAGCAGTTTCTGCGTCACCGCCTCGCGTGGCCGGAGGTCCAGGCCCGGGTAGTGCAGCATCAACGCCTTGATCACGTTGGGTAGCAGATAGGGGGCCACGGTCGGGATCACGCCGAGGCGGAGCCGGCCGACCAAGGGGCTGTGCGAGGCCCGGGCTAGATCGGCGAGGTCGTCCACGGAGCGCAGGATGTCCCCCGCGCGACGGGCGAAGGTCTCGCCCAAACTGGTCAGACGAATCTGCCGCGGCCCCCGCTCGACCAATGCGGCCCCCAGGATTTCCTCGAGCTCCTTGACCTGTGCCGAGAGCGCCGGTTGCGAGATGGCGCAAGCCTCGGCCGCCCGGCCGAAATGGCCGTGCTGCGCCAGGGCCTCGAAATAGCGAAGGTGTTTCATGGAGATGGAGTTCATCGGAAAAGCTTATCGTAGCGATCAGAAAATGCAAATTTTCATTATGAGCTTTCGATGCTAGACAAACATCGGAGTGGGGGATGGCCTGCGGCAGCGTCGCTGCTGGATGGCGGGATCAGCGGGCATCGCAACACGAACGGGGCAGGTAGCGAGGGACGCGATCGAGCGCCCAACGGCCGTGGCCTCGGCGAACAATGCCATAAAGCGGAGAGCATCATGGACGCAGACAGCATGACCAGCGCCGGCAAATGCCCGGTTCTGCACGGGGCGATGACCGTTACCAGCACCTCTGTCATGGATTGGTGGCCGAACGCGCTGAACCTCGACATCCTGCATCAGCACGACACCAAGACCGACCCGATGGGCAAGGATTTCGATTATCGCAAGGCGGTCGAGCAACTCGACTACGACGCGGTGAAGCGGGACCTGCACGCGTTCATGACCGACAGCCAGGCCTGGTGGCCGGCCGACTGGGGTCACTATGGTGGCCTGATGATCCGCATGGCCTGGCACGCGGCCGGCACGTATCGCATCGCCGACGGTCGCGGCGGTGGCGGCACGGGTGATCAGCGCTTCGCCCCGCTCAATTCCTGGCCCGACAACGTCAATCTCGACAAGGCGCGTCGCCTGCTCTGGCCGATCAAGAAGAAGTACGGCAACAAGCTGAGCTGGGCCGATCTGATCATTCTTGCTGGCAACATCGCCTACGAGTCCATGGGGCTGAAGACCTTCGGCTTCGGCTTCGGCCGGGCCGACACCTGGCAGCCTGCCAAGGACGTCTACTGGGGTGCGGAGAAGGAATGGCTGGCGCCCAGTGACGAGCGCTACGCCGACGTCGACAGCCCATCGACGATGGAGAACCCGCTGGCCGCCGTGCAGATGGGCCTGATCTACGTCAATCCGCAAGGTGTCAACAACCAGCCCGACCCGCTGAAGACGGCGGCCCAGGTGCGCGAGACCTTCGCCCGGATGGCGATGAACGACGAGGAGACGGTGGCTTTGACCGCCGGCGGGCACACCGTGGGCAAGTGCCACGGCAACGGCGACGCCAGCATCCTGGGCCCCGACCCAGAGGGCACCGGCCTCGAGGCGCAGGGCCTCGGCTGGCACAACCCGCAGGGCAAGGGCGTGGGTCGCGAGACGGTGAGCAGCGGCATCGAGGGAGCCTGGACCACCAACCCCACCAAGTGGGACGGTGGCTATTTCGACATGCTCTTCAAGCACGAGTGGGAGCTGCGCAAGAGCCCGGCCGGCGCTTGGCAGTGGGAACCGGTCGACATCGCCGAGGAGGACAAGCCGGTCGACGTCGAGGACCCGTCGATCCGCTTGAACCCGATCATGACCGACGCCGACATGGCGATGATCAAGGACCCGATCTACCGCAAGATCTCCGAGCGGTTCCATCAGGATCCGGCGTACCTCTCCGAGGTCTTCGCCCGCGCCTGGTTCAAGCTGACGCATCGCGACATGGGCCCCAAGATCCGTTATCTCGGCCCCGACGTGCCGGCCGAGGATCTGATCTGGCAGGACCCCGTGCCGGCAGGTGCGAAGGACTACGACGTGGCGGCCGTGAAGGCCCGGATCGCCGCCAGCGGGCTCTCGATCAGCGACATGGTCACGACCGCCTGGGACAGTGCCCGCACCTTCCGCGGCTCGGACCTGCGTGGCGGTGCCGACGGTGCGCGGATTCGCCTGGCCCCGCAGAAGGACTGGGCGGGTAACGAGCCCGAGCGTCTAGCCCGGGTGCTGGCCGTCCTCGAGCCCATCGCGGCCGAGACCGGGGCCAGCATCGCCGACGTCATCGTGCTCGCCGGCAATGTCGGCATCGAGCAGGCAGCCGAGGCCGCGGGCTTTTCGGTCACCGTGCCGTTCGCGCCGGGTCGGGGCGATGCGTTGGCCGAGCAGACCGATGGCGATTCGTTCGCGCCGCTCGAGCCCGTCCACGACGGCTATCGCAACTGGCTGAAGCAGGACTACACGGTCAGTGCGGAGGAGCTCATGCTCGATCGCACCCAGCTCATGGGGCTCACTGCGCCCGAGATGACCGTGCTCGTCGGCGGCATGCGGGTCATCGGCACCAACCATGGCGGCACCAGGCACGGCGTCTTCACCGACCGCGAAGGGGCACTGACCACCGACTTCTTCGTCAACCTCACGGATATGGCCTATAGCTGGCACCCTGTCGGCAGCGGCCTCTACGAACTCCGTGACCGCCGGACGGGGGCGGTCAAGTGGACGGCGAGCCGGGTCGATCTCGTCTTCGGCTCGAACTCGGTCTTGCGCGCCTATGCCGAGCTCTATGCCCAGGACGACAACCAGGAAAAGTTCGTCCACGACTTCGTCGCCGCCTGGACCAAGGTGATGAACGCGGGTCGTTTCGATCTCGCCTGAGCCGAAACAGGCATCCCCGCGCCGCCGTCGTGAGCGGCGCGGGGAGGTCGTGGACCGGAGGCATTCCATCCTTTGCTCGCGGCGTCGGCGAGTCGGTCATGGCTTGCTTGCCTGATGACGGCGATGCCACGCTTGCGCGACCGCTCGGTTATCGGGGGCTGTCCCCGTCGAACGGTGCGAGGCGGCGTCGTCACGCTGCTGCGGCGCAGCGACGGCTCGCGCGAGCAGCTCATCTCAGCCGCCGATCGGGGCGAAGACGGTCCTCGTGACTTGCCTGCATCGTACTGAGCCGGCCTGCCGATTGCGCCGGTGATCGTGGCCACGGCTGGGCTGGAGAGCGTGGTGGCAGCGAACCCGAGTGCTGCCGCGCGTTCTGGTCGACTCGTCGTGGTCAGAAGGTGGAGCGGGCGATCCCCATCAGCCGACAGCCTTCGGCGACGGGGAGGCCGCAGTGCCGGCGATCACGGACATCGGCGCTTCACCCTTGCTTCCGTCCTTCAAGGGCCCGACACCCCGGTCAATTCCTTTGCGGCAGCATGCCCGGCCCAAGGCAGCCACTCCAAGACAGGTTCCTTTTCCACGCCAATCCACGGGTGATCGCCCGATTCGCGGCAGCGACCCGTCCGCCGATCAGGCTGCTGGCCGATGCCGAAAGCACGGCGTTGACCGAGCGGATAGCGTGCCGGCGGCAGAGCATCGAGATGGACACAGCCGAGGGCCAGCCGCAGAAACGCGCCTCGGCGTGAATGAAGAAGAGCATCCGGCGGCTGAAAAAAAGTGCGGCAGAATGAGCTCGCGGTCAGCGACCAGGAGATCTTCGGATGGACAACTCTGTCGGCGGCTCGACGAGCGAGGGCTCGTTCTCGTGGTACCACAACGAGGACTTCCTCTCGTCCGTGCCCGCAACCCTGTCCTCGAAGCCTGCTACGGACGCCTGATCGCTACCGCCCGCGAGCCAGACACCATCCTCGACGCCGTCATCCGGGCCCAAAAGCCGTGGCAGACCGCCCGAGCGCCGAGACAGCCGCTGCCCACACCCGGGGACATGACCGCCCCGAGATGCGGAAAAATCAAAATCAATTTCATAAGTCGACGAGAGGTGAGCCGCCCCCGGTTTTCCGGAGGCTTCCGACTGTGAGAGAAGGAAACCATAGAAGACGGCAAGAGACCGAGATTTGCACTCGAGTTCGGCGAGCGGGCGGTGCGGCTGATGTTGGAGCACGAGACGGACCATCCTTCTCGCTGGGCAGCATTGGTGGCGATAACGAGCAGGCTCGGCTGTACGGCCGAGACGCTGCGGCGCTGGGTCAGCAAGGCTGAGCGTAGCGACGGGCGCGAGAATAGGCACACCCCGGCGGAGATGGCCGATCGGCCGAAGGGTCTGGAGCGCGAGAACGGCGAGCTGCGCCCCCGATCAGGCATTGGGTCAACGAGATCCTGCGCAAGGCCAGCCCTTTTTTCCCACAGGCGGAGCTCGACCGCCTGCTACGGAAGTGATTGCGTTCATGGCAGTTCATCGACGCGCGCTCGGGGTCGAGCCGATGTGCAGACTCCGACAGCCTCC
>JAABSG010000203.1 GCA_011390475.1 Geminicoccaceae bacterium
CGAGCATCTCAGGATTCTCAAGGAGGCCGGCATCATCCAGGGCGAGATCGAGCGGCCGCGCGTCTGCTACGCGCTGCGCCCCGAAAGCCTGGCGCCGCTGGCCGGTCTGCTCGAAGCGGTAGCCGCCGCCCGCCCGCCGACCGCGGTGCGAGCATGCTCCTAGACCCACGCCACGCCGTCGTCGCCGTGCGAGTCTCGGCGCCGATCGGCGTCGCCCGCCGCCGAGCTGTTTCGGCCCAGCCGCCCGACGCCGCCGCCTGAGGCCCGCCGGTCACCTCGCCACCCAGCCAGAAAGCCCCGCAATGTCCCTCTTCGAACGCTACCTCTCGGTCTGGGTGGCCTTGTGCATCGCCGCCGGCATCGTCCTCGGCAGCTTGTTGCCGGGCACCTTCCAGTTCCTCGCCTCGCTCGAATACGGCTCGGTCAACTTCGTCGTCGCCGTGCTCATCTGGGCCATGGTCTACCCGATGATGGTCGCCGTCGACTTCTCCAGCCTGGCCCGCGTCCACGAACGCCCCAAGGGCCTGATCATCACGCTCGCCGTCAACTGGCTGATCAAGCCCTTCACCATGGCGGCCTTGGGCGTGCTCTTCTTCCACTACGTCTTCGCCGACCTGATCGACCCGGCCAATGCCGGGCAGTACATCGCGGGCATGATCCTGCTCGGTGCCGCCCCTTGCACCGCCATGGTCTTCGTCTGGTCGCAGATGACACGTGGCGATCCCAACTACACCCTCGTTCAGGTCTCCTTGAACGACGTCATCATGGTCTTCGCCTTCGCCCCGATCGTGGCCCTCCTGCTCGGCGTCACCGACCTCGAGGTGCCCTGGGAGACCCTGCTCCTCTCGGTCGTGCTCTACGTCGTCATCCCGCTCGCGGCCGGGGCCTGGACCCGCTATCGGGTCGTCGGCAAGGCCGGGCCCGGGGCCGTCGGCGAGGCCGAGGTGATCCGCTTCACCGCCCGGCTCAAGCCCTTCTCGATCCTCGGCCTCTTGGCCACTGTCGTCCTCCTCTTCGGCTTTCAGGGCCACGTCATCCTCGGCCAGCCGCTCCTGATCGTCCTGATCGCCGTGCCGCTGATCATCCAGTCCTACGGCATCTTCGCCATCGCCTATGCCGCCGCCTGGGCCTGGCGCGTGCCGTTCCCGGTGGCCGCACCCTGCGCCCTGATCGGCACCTCCAACTTCTTCGAGCTCGCCGTTGCCGTCGCCATCGGCCTTTTCGGCCTGAACTCGGGCGCGGCACTCGTCACCGTCGTCGGCGTGCTCGTGGAGGTCCCGGTCATGCTCTCGCTCGTCGCCTTCGCCAACCGCACGCAAGCCTGGTTCCCGGCCGAGGAGACCGCGATCGGTGCCGGCCGATCGGCCACCGCTCGGCCCACCGCTGGGCAAGGAGAACGCTGATGTTCGAGACCGCCCTCGTCGCCCTCGACCTCGCCCCCGCCGAGGCGCCGATCGTCGATTGCCTCGCTGCTCTGCGGAAATGGGGGGTTCGAAAGCTCGTTCTCAACCACGTCATCCACGTCGGCTACACCCACGCCGCCAGCTACGACCACGAGGCCAAGCTTCTGACTTGGCTCGAAGAACGCGCCGAACCGCTCCGCAAAAGTGGCCTCGCGGTCGAGGTTCAGGTGCGCGCCGCCGGGGTCCCGGCCGACGCGATCCTGGCCGCGGCCAAGGATGTGGAGGCCGATCTCGTGGTCATCGGCTCGCGCAGCGAAAGCCGGGTCAAGACCCTGTTCCTCGGCAGCGTGGCGCGCGCCGTGATCCAGCAAACCAGCCTGCCGCTGCTGCTGCAATGGATCGAGCCGACTGCGGAAGCCACCGCCGAGACCTGCGAAGCCGTCTGCACCGACACGCTGCGCCACGTCCTCCTCGCCACCGACTTCTCCAGTCATGCGGCAGCCGCCGAGGCTGCGACCGAGACGCTGGCCGCAGCGGCCGGCCGAACGACCATCGTGCATGTGATCCGGCAGGCCGACGTCGAGCAGACGCCGCATCTCCAGGTCATGGCCGAGGCCGCGCTGGCGACCATCCGGGGCCGGATCGAAGCCGCCGGCGGCACGGTCGACACCCGCCTCGCCGCCACCCGCCTCGCCGAGAGCGAGCCCGCCGCCACGATCGCCAAGGTCGCCGCCGACATCGATGCCAGCCTGATCATCGTCGGCAAGCACGGTCAGGGCTGGGTCGAGAGCCTGCTCATCGGCAGCACCGCCGCCGCCGTCTGCGAGACCGCCCGCCGACCGGTGCTGATGGTGCCGCTGGCGAGCGACTGAACGCGCCCGGCGCGGCATCCTCGACCGATCGATACCGCAAGAACGAGGTCACGGCCGGTGCTGCCGGCCCCGTCCGCATCGGCCGGCCGAATCACATCCACGCCATGCGGGAACCGGTCGGGCGCCGCGCCGGCCTGTCGACAGCGTTTACAAATCAGCCGAGCCCACCGCCCACGCGGCACCGCGTCGGGTGGCCCGCCGTCATGGCCCGGCCAGCTGCCGCTGGTGGCCACCTGCTCGACGCCGTGTCGGCGATCGGCCGTGGATGACCGCGTTCTTCATGCGTTAACTAAATATGTCGGATTTTCTTACAGATAATAGTTAATAAAAATCCTTCTTGACCGGGCAATTTTCTATTGGCATATCCCGGTGTGACTTATTTGAGGGTGATCGTGCCGGTGATTGTTGAAGGAAGTAAGCCGATTGAGGTATCTTCGGATTGGTTTCGGCAGGGTGTTGGGTTTTCGGGTGATAATTGTGCATGTGATTACTTGAGAATCGGCGCAAAAGTGCTGAAAACGATGGCTTGCCGACGACGCACTCGCAAGACGAGGAGCGGTCGACCGGGGCAAGCTGCCGCCATCATCGATGGGAGCGGAACATCTTGGGAGACGATGGGATGAACGGTGCGGGTCAGAATGCCGCCAACGGTGCTGTCGCGATGCGCAATGCCGGATCGCACGACCACGCCGTCGCGGCGGCCGGCCTGCGGGTCGGCGTGGTCGGCTGTGGCTATTGGGGGGCCAAGCACGTCCGGGTGCTGAGCGGCCTCGCCGACGTCGCGGGCGTCGTCGTCATCGACCGCGATCCGGCGATCCGCGCGGCCATCACGGCGGCCTTCCCGGCGGTCCAGGGCTTCGCCGACCTGGAGGCGGCGCTGCCGCTGGTCGACGCCCTCGTCATCGCCACCCCGCCGCAGAGCCACGCCGCCGTCGCCATGGCCGGCATCGCCGCGGGCAAGCACGTGATGATCGAAAAGCCGATGACCGCGACCCTGGCCGAGGCGCACCGCCTGGTCGAGGCGGCCGACGCCGCCGGTGTCGTCTTGATGGCCGGCCACACCTTCGAGTTCAATCCGGCGGTCCGCGAGCTGCGTCGGCGCCTCGATCGGGGCGAGCTCGGCAAGCCCTACTACATCCATTCCGCCCGCCTCAATCTCGGCCTCTTTCGCTCCGACGTCGATGTCGTATGGGATCTCGCCCCGCACGACATCTCGATCATGAACTATCTGTTGCGCGCCGTGCCCGAGCGCGTCTCGGCCTGGGGCTCGGCGCATGCCTGCAGCGACGTCAACGACCTCGCCTACATCAAGCTGCACTACGATCGCCTGGGCGTGACCGGGCACGTCCACGTCTCCTGGCTCGATCCCAGGAAGGTCAGGACCGTCACCGTCGTCGGCAGCCAGAAGATGGCGATCTACGACGACGTCGCCGACGAGCGCCTGCGCATCTTCGATTGCGGCGTGGAAGCCGGCGAGCCGGTCGGCGGCGCCGATCCGCTGGTCGCTTACGAGCGCCCCTTCGCCTACCGCCACGGCGACATCGTCTCGCCGCGTCTCTCCGGCGAGGAGCCGTTGCAACTCGAGAATCGCCACTTCGTCGACTGCATCCGCGGCGAGGCCGAGCCCTTGGCCGACGGCTCGAGCGGCCTCGCCGTGGTCGCCGTGCTCGACGCCGTCGATCGCGCCATCGCCGCGGGTGGGACGGTCGCCGTGGCCCCGCTTCCCGAGCGGCCGCAGGCCCATGCGCCCGGCCGACCGACCTTCGCCGAGCCCGCCACCGTGTCCAAGCCCATCCATCGGGTCGCCTGACCAGCGCGCGCCCGACCAGACGTTCCCGCCACCACCGGCCACGCGACCCTGCCCGAAACCAAGCAAACAAGCTCCGCCCGCCTCAGCCCCGCTCGCCTGGAAGGCTCTGCTCGATGATCGACACCGTCCCCTTTCTCGACCTCGGCCGGCTGCACGCCGAGCTGCGTCACGAATTCGACGCGGCCTGGCACGACGCGGTCGACAGCTCAGGGTTCATCGGCGGGGCGGCGGTCGAGCGCTTCGAGGGAGACTGGGCCGCCTATTGCGGCACCCGTCATTGTATCGGCGTCAGCGACGGTACCGCCGCGATCGAGCTGGCCCTCGCCGCCTTGCGGATCGGCCCCGGCGACGAGGTCGTCGTTCCGGCCAATACCTTCATCGCCACCGTCGAAGCCGTCGTGAAGGTGGGCGCCGTGCCGGTCTTCGTCGACGTCGAGCCCGACACACTGCTGCTCGACGCCAGGGCCGCCGCCGCCGCGGTCACCCCGCGCACCCGGGCGATCATCGCCGTCCACCTTTACGGCCAGCCCTGCGACATGGATGCCCTGGGAGCCCTCGCCGAGCGCCACGGCTTGGCGCTGGTCGAGGACGCGGCGCAAGCGCACGGCGCCACCTGGCGGGGCCGCAGGGCGGGGTCGCTCGGCACGATCGGCTGCTTCAGCTTCTATCCCGGCAAGAATCTCGGCGCCTTCGGCGATGCCGGGGCCGTCACCACCGACGACGGGGCCTTGGCGGCCGAGATCCGCAGCCGCGCCAATCATGGCCGGCCTGCCGGTGCGGCCGAACGCTGCGACGTGCTCGACGGCAACCACCGCCTCGACGCGCTGCAGGCGGCGATCCTCGGCGTAAAGCTGCGCCATCTCGATCGCTGGAACGCCGCGCGCACCGGCATCGTCGACCGCTACCGGGCCGAGCTCGCCGATGCCGGTGTCACCTTCACCACCATCCGCGACGGGGCGGCCAGCAGCCACCATCTCGCCATCGCCCTCGTCCCCGACCGCGACGAGGTGCGCCGCCGCTTGGCCGCGGCCGGCATCGCGACGGGCATCCACTACGCCATTCCCTGCCATCGCCAGCCGGCCTGCGCCGATCTCGTCGCGACCGCGCGCCACGCACCCGAGGTCCCGGTGGTCGAGGCCAGCGCCGGCCGCCTGCTTTCGTTACCGCTCTTTCCCCAGCTCACCAGCGTCGAGGTGCGCCGGGTGATCGACGCGCTGGCGGCGGTTCTCGCCACCATGGACCCGGCGATTACCGCAGCCCACGCCGAGGCTCGGGCGGCTCACGCGACCGATCGCGCCGCATGAGCGCCGAGCTCACCGCCACCGTCGCCGGCCGGCCGACCACCGCGCCCGCCGCCGCGCTCGCGAGCGGCGACGCCGAAGCGTTGCTCCGGCCGCGCGCCGGCATCGCCCCGAGCCCCGCCGAAGCGGCTTGGGAACGCTTCGTCGAGTCGGCCCCGGGTGGCGACGTGGTGCAGACGGCGGCCTGGGGTCGGAGCAAGGATGCCATGGGCTTCGCCACGGCGATCGCGGTGAGCCACGGCGCCGACGGCACGATCGAGGGGGGCGGGCTCGTCGTCGCCCGGCGGGTGGCCCTGTTCAAGGGCCGGCTGCCGCTCGCCACGGTGGGCTACGTCGCCCGCGGCCCACTGGTCCGCCGTGACGATGCCGCAGCCGTCGACCGGGTCCTGGACGCCATCGAGCAGACGGCGCGCCGGCTCGGCGTCATGCACCTGATCATCCAACCGCCCGCCGGCGGCGACGCCGTCGAAGCGGCGCTGGCCCGGCGCGGCTACGACGCCGATGCCACGGCCGTGGCCCCGACCTGTACCCTGGTGCTCGACCTCTCGCCCGACCAGGACAGCCTCTTCGCCGCGATGTCGGCCTCGCAGCGGCGCAACCTCAGAAAAGCGAGAAAGCTCGGCGTGCAGGTCCGTCGCGGCACCGAGGCCGATCTGCCGGCCTTCCAGGCGCTGCATGCCGCGACCGCCGAACGGCAGGGCTTCCGCCCGCTCTCGCTCGCCTATCTCGAGGCGCAGTGGCGGGCGCTGCGGCCCATGGGCGCCATCGAGATTTTCCTGGCAGCCGGACCCGACGCGCCCGAGCGGCCGATCGCCGGCACCCTGGTGACCGCCTATGCCGGCACCGTCACCGACAAGATCCCGGGCTGGACCGGCGAGGCCCCGGCCCTGCAACCGAACGTCGCTTGTATCTGGGAGGCGATCGTGTGGGCCAAGGCCGAGGGCTTTCGCCGCTTCGATCTCGGCGGCATCCACCGTACCGCCGCGGCCCATCTCGTGGCAGGTGATCGCGACAAGGAGGCCTTGGGCGAGCGCAACCCCGCCGCCTTCAAGGCCCGCTTCGGCGGCAGCGTGCTGCTGCTGCCCGAGGCCTCGCAGCGAACCTTCAACCCCGTGCTCCGCCCCGTCGTCCGTTTCGCCTGGCGCCGGCTCGCCGGCAACCCTCGCCTCAAAGCCTTCGTCAACGGCCTGCGCAATGGTTGAGCAGTCCGGGGTCGACCAACCGCTCGCATCGTCCGCTCACGCAACCGGCCGCCCGGGTCGCCGGATCGACGGTCAGCGCCTCTTCGACCTGGCGCTCAGCATCCCGATCCTGATTCTCATCGCCCCCTTGCTCCTCCTCGCCGCCATCGCAGTGGGGGTCAGCAGCCGTGGCCCGGTGCTCTTTCGCCAGGTCCGTATCGGCCGCGGCGAGCAGCCTTTCTGGATGCTCAAGTTCCGCACGATGTACGTCGATGCCGACCATCGGCTGCAGGAGGAGATGAACAAACGCGAGCTCTCGGGCGAGGACGTCGCCGAGGACGGTCTCTTCAAGCCGGCCCACGATCCGCGAATCACCCCGGTCGGTCGCTTCCTTCGGCAAAGCAGCATCGACGAGCTGCCGCAGCTCCTCAACGTCCTCAAGGGCGAGATGTCGCTGGTCGGGCCCCGCCCCGCCTTGCCCTTCGAGGTCGACCTCTTCACGCCCGAGGAGCGCCGCCGCCACGACTGTCGGCCGGGCATCACCGGCATCTGGCAGGTCTGCGGCCGCAATCGCCTCTCGATGCGCAAGATGCTGGCCCTCGATCTCGTCTACGTCCAATACCGCTCGTTCAAGCTCGACCTCTGGGTGCAGATCGG
>JAABSG010000204.1 GCA_011390475.1 Geminicoccaceae bacterium
CCGCGCGCCTGAAGGGGCATACCGGTGCCAACCTCTACCGGGAGGTGCTGACCGAGTGCGCGCCGGAGCTCGAGGCCATGCTCGCCGGTGCCAGGCTGGAGAGCCGGCTCACCGCCTTCGCCGGGCGGCCCGGCTTTCTCCGGCGGACGCATGGCCCCGGCTGGGCGCTGGTCGGCGATGCCGGCTACTTCAAGGACCCGATCACCGCGCACGGCCTGACCGACGCGCTGCGCGACGCCGAACTGCTGGCGAATGCCGTGGCCACCGGCACGGAGGCGGCGCTCAGCCTCTACCGCACGCTGCGCGATGCCTTCTCGCTGCCGCTGCTCGAGGTCACCGACCAGATCGCCGCCTTCGACTGGGATCTGGACCGCCTGCAAGCGCTGCATCTGGAGCTCAACCGGGCGATGCAGCCCGAGGTCGAGCACCTGGCGAGCCTGCCCGCCACCACGGCCGCTCAGGACCACCATTACCCGGCGATCCCCGCCTGGCAGGCGGCGGCCGCCGCTCGACCGACCCCCCGAAATCCGGAGACCACGCCATGACCACCGCAACGATGACAAAGGACACCATCTGGGATGCCACGCTCGCCGGTCGGCCCGAAATCGGCGCCGTGGCCGAACGCAGCCGCCGGACCTCGCTCGAGGACGTCGAGCGCTTCGCACTGATGACCGGCGACCACAACCCGCTGCATTTCGACGAAAAGCTGGCCCTGGCCTCGCCCTTCGGCGGGCTGATCGTCCAGGGCGGGGTCACCTCGGGCATCCTCAATGCCGTCGTCGCCGAGGACCTGCCCGGACCCGGCACGGTCTTCTTGGGGGTCGAATGGCGCTTCTCGAAAGCCGTCCTGCTCGGCGAGACCATCACCGGCCGGGTGCGCATCACCAGCCGGCGCGACGACAAGCCGATCTGCACGATGGAGACCACCGTGCTGAACGAGGCGGGCGAGATCTGCCTTTCGGGCACTGCCACTACCTACACCGTGCCACTGCGGGCGGCAGCCGAAAGGCCAGGACCATGAAGCAGAGCATCTTCGAGCGGCATGGCGGCTTCGCCCAGATCCGCCGCATCGTCTCGGCCTTCTACGACCGGGTGCTCGACGAGCCCATCCTCGCGCGGCACTTCGCGGGCCTGAACATGGCCAAGCTGATCGATCATCAGGCCAAGTTCATCACCCAGGTGACGGGTGGGCCCGCCGCCTTCACCGACGAGCAGCTGCAGCGGGCGCACAGCCGGCTCGGCATCACCATGCGCGAGTTCGCCCTGATGGCGGATCTCCTGGTCGAGACGCTCGAGGACTTCGCCCTGCCGGCCGACGACATCGCCGCCGTCGACCAGGCCTTTCGCCAGCGCGAGACCTTCATCGTCGCCCGGCGCGACTGACGGAGACGCCCCATGACCGAGCATCGGCACCATCTACCCGCGAACGACGCCGGCACCGCCGCACTGCAGGCCCTCGATTTGCCGGTGGCGCTGGCCGACGCGGCGACCGGCACGATTCTCCTGGAAAACGCCCGCTTCTTCCAGGTCTTCCCCTCGACCGGCGAGGTGCCCGAGGCCCTGGCGACCCGGCTGCCCTTTCTGGACCCTGAGACGTTTCGCGAGCGGTTGGCGTCCGGACGGACGGTGACGGTCGAGACCGAGGTCGCCGTGGGTGCGCGGACCCGGATCATCGCCCTCGATCTGCGCCAGATCGAGCATGGCGAGCGGCCGGCCTGGCTGCTCCAGGGGCGTGACCTCACCAAGCAGAAGGAAGCCGAGTACATGCTCGATTCCTATGCCAAGCTGGCCGAGAAGAACGCCCGTGAGCTGACCCGCGAGAAGGAGCGGGTCGAAAAGCTGCTGCTCAACATCATGCCCAAGACCGTCTATCAGGAGTTGCGCGAGTTCGGCACGACCACCCCGCACAAGTTCGACCAGGCCTCGATCTTGATGCTGGACTTCGTGGGCTTCACCGAGATGGCGGTGGCCCGCGATCCGGCCACCACCATCGCCGAGCTCAACGACATCTTCATGGCCCTCGACCGGATCGCCGAGCTCTTCGGCTGCGAGCGGATCAAGACCATCGGCGATGCCTATCTCGCCGTCTCCGGCATTCCCGACAGCAACCCCGACCACCCGCAGAACATCGCCAAGCTGGCGCTCCGCGCCCGGCGCTACCTCGAGCGGCGCAACCAGGCCCATCCCACCGCCTGGCGCTGCCGCATCGGCATCCACACGGGGCCCGTGATCGGCTCGCTCGTCGGGCTGCAGAAATACGTCTACGACGTCTTCGGGCCGGCCGTGAACATGGCGGCCCGGCTCGAGCAGGAGGCCCTGCCCATGCAGATCCTGACCTGTGCCGCGACGGCCGGGCTGATCGGTGACGATTTCCGCTTCAGTGAGGTCGGCGAACGCGAGCTCAAGGGCTTCGGCACCAAGCGGATCATGGCGCTCGAGGCCGAGCGCGCCGGCTGAGCCGGGGGGCCTGCCGGTCGACAACAGGGCGAATTCATCACGAATTTTCGTCGTATTTCGTGATCGGCCCTTAAGGGATTCTTAAACCCTTCTTGCGAAACTGCGGGTCGTTCCAGCAGGAATCGCAAGGACGCGGACATGCCGTGCCGGCTACGACGACCGAAAACACCGTTCGCTCTGCTCGGGGATCGCAGCGGGGCTACCGCCGTCGAGTTCGGCCTCGTCGCGGTGCCGTTTCTCGTCGTGGTCCTGGGCATTCTCGAGTTGGCCTTGATCTTTCTCGTCTCCGGCACCCTGGATACGGCGACCGCCGCTGCCGCGCGGGAGAGCAGCTTGCTCGGGACCCGGCCGACGGCGGCCGCCGTGGCAGAGCGGATCTGCACTGCCATGCCGAGCTTGGGGCGGGCTTGCGACACCGCCCTCGAGGTGAGCTCGAGCGAGCTCGGCGCCTCCGGCGACATCATCGTGATCCGTGCCGTCTATGCCTGGCCCTTGCTCAGTCCGCTCGTCGGCCGTGCCCTGCCGAGCGGTGACGGCAGTCTTTCCTTTATCGCCACGAGCGCTTTTCGTCTGGAGGGGAGCTGATGTGGCGCTCGCTTCGCCGGCTGTTGACGAGCGCCGAGGGCGGTGTTGCGGCGCTCGAGTTCGCGCTCGTCGCACCCGTCCTCGTGATCCTCTATCTCGGCACGATCGAGGTCTCGCTGGCGCTGATGGCGAACCGCAAGCTGAGCCTCTCGGCGGCCGCCACGGCCGAACTCACCTCCTACAGCGAGACCATCGACGCGGCAACGGTGGCCAATATCTTCGCTGCCTCGAGCGCAATGCTCGAGCCGTTCGACGCCATGTCGCTCACCCAGCGGGTTACCGCGATCATCGTCGACGACGACGGCACGCCGCGGGTCGATTGGAGCGTGGGTGCCGGCATCGAGGGTTTGGTAGCGGGCAGCCCGGTCGCCGTTCCGGCCAACCTCATGATCGCGAACGAGGGCCTCGTCATGGCCGAGGCCTGGCTCGACTACACGTCGCCCTTGGCCTTTGCCATGCCCGGCTTGCGACAGTTCAGTGACCGTCATTTCATCTATCCGCGCGTCAATGACCGCGTGCTCTGGGAGACACCGTCATGAGTTGCCTGTCCAATCGGGGTGGCCGCCCGCTGCGGGTGGCGAGCCGTTCGATCGTCGGCCGCTTCTGGCGAGAGCGAGCGGGCAATATCGGGTTCGTCTTCGCCCTGCTTTCGGTGCCGATGGTGGGCGCGGTCGGGCTCGCCGTCGACTACCAGCAGCTCGCCTCCGCCCGGCAGTTCCTCCAGTCACAGGTCGATGCGGCGGCACTCGGCGGCGCCGGCGCCGGCCCGGAGGGTGACGCTGCGCGGTGGCTGGAGCGGGCGGAACGGGCGACACGGGCTCATTTCGCCCAGAGCGGCTGGCCGTCGACCATGGTGGTGAGCGGGACCTGGATCAGCGACGACCAGTTCGCCACCGAGGCGAGCGCCGCGGTGGACCTCGCCTTCGTGCGCGTGCTGCCGGGCGTTCCCGATACCGTCGAGGTGCGCGTGCGGGCGGTGGCCGAACTCGCCTTGCCGCGCCTGGTCTACGAGGAGCCGGAACTCGCCCAGCTCGACCCCGAGGCCGGCGACTACAACCGCATCTCCGCCTATTGTTTCGATCGGGTCGCGGCCCGCACGCCCGGCGAGGACGGCCGCTCCCAGTTCACCGTCATTGCCGACAATGCCGGCACCAGCTACGACTTCACCATGCCGCGTTGCGCCGCCGGCGAAGTCTTGAGCTACCGCTTGTTGAACGTTCGCGATGCGCGGACCCGGCCGCGTCTCTGGGACGACAACCTGCAGGAGCATTACGTCTACCATACCGACACGGTCATCCTCAACGGGGTCGAGCGGCACGATCTCGGCGGCTGGAACATCCTGGAGACCGTCCTCTGCCCGACCCTCGACGACTGCCGGCCGACCTCGGAGGGTGGAATCATCCCCGAGGGCAGGAACCGCGTGCCGGAGCGCGCGCGCGAGGCCTGCGAGCCGGGGAAGTTCATGTATTACGGCTGGGAGGACCGCCCGCCCGGCCGTGGCTGGACCGACCGCGATTACGACGACATCCGCCTGATCGTCGGCTGCCCGGTCATGGAATACGAGGGCGAGAAGCGCCTGCGCCTGGTCGGTTGACGGAGCGCTCCTAGCCCTGCCCGAGCTCCTCGACCGGCTGGTCGGCCATCTCGAGATGCAGCCGTTCACCGACATAGGGGTTGGCCCGGGCGACGGCCTCGTCGACCTCGACGCCGATCCCGGGCTCGGTCGGCGGCAGCACCCAGCCGGCCTCGAAGCGGATCGGTCGCTTCAGGATTTGGCTGTGAAACCCGCTCCAGTCCCGGATGCTCTCGAGGATCAGGAAGTTCGGCGAGGCGGTGGCCAGCTGGATGTTGGCAGCACCCACCACCGGACCGCAATAGAGATGGGGGGCTATCTGCGCGTAATGCACCTCGGCCAGCGCCGCGATCTTCTTGCCCTCCAAGAGGCCGCCGCAGCGGCCGAGATTGACCTGGACGATCGAGGCCGCCCCTTGCGCCAGCACCCGGGCGATCTCGTACTTGGTCGCCAGCCGTTCGCCCGTGGCGATCGGAATCGAGGTCGCGCGGGCCACCTGGGCCATCGCCTCCGGCATTTCCGGTGGCGTCGGCTCCTCGAACCACAAGGGATCGAAGGGCTCGAGCCGCTTGGCGAGCCGAATCGCTCCACTGGCCGTGAACTGGCCGTGCGTGCCGAAGAGGAGATCGGCGCGGGCGCCCACGGCCTCGCGGATCAGCCGGCAGAACCGCTCGGAGCGCTCGAGCTGGATCTGCGACGGTTGGCGCGGATCGAACGCCGAATAGGCGCCGGCCGGATCGAACTTGACCGCGGTGAAGCCCTGCTCGACCGCGGCAGCGGCGGCCACGGCCGAGCGTTCGGCGTCGTGGTAGAAGTCGTCGCCCTCGTCCGGGCCCGGATAGAGATAGGTATAGGCCCTGAGCCGCTCGTGCACCCGGCCGCCCAACAGCGCCCAGACCGGCTTGCCCGCGGCCTTGCCGGCAATGTCCCACATCGCGATCTCGAGGCCGGAGAGCACGGCACAGACCGTGATGTCCGGCCGCTGCCCGTAGCCCGCCGAGTAGACCCGCCGCCAGACCGCCTCGATCGCCGTCGGATCGCCGCCGATGACGTAGCGGGCCGCCACGTCCTCGATCATTCGCGCCACCACCTGCGGGCCGAACGTCGCGCAATAGACCTCGCCCCAGCCGACGATCCCGTCAGCGGTGGTCAACTTGACGAAAATGAAATACCGGCCGCCGAAACCCGGCGGCGGGTTGCCGACGACGAAGACCTCACACTCGACGATTCGCACGACCCATCTCCCATCGCTTGCCGTTCTTGTCGCAGAAACGGGCGCGTCTGCCGATCGCTTTCGGCGACCGCGGCACGATTACCGTCATCGCGCCGCGCACCGAGCCACGCCTCCGCTCGCCGCGTGGCGCTACCTCGCCTCAGGTCGCCATCACCAGGATGACCAGCGCATAAATCACGAGAATCGCCGTGCTTTCGAAGCCGATGCCGACAAAGCCGTGCCGTTCGCGGCGCAAGAGGCCGAGCAGCAGGATCGCCGTCATCAGCATCGACGCCCCCAAGAGCAGGTGATCGGCGGCGCCGAACCGGCCGTAGAGCGAGCCGTCGCGATAGGCGACGTCGGCGGCGGCGAGAAACAGGATGTCGAAGGCGTTGCCGCCGATGATGTTGCCGACCGCGAGGTTGAAGGCACCGATGCGCACCGCGGCGATGGCGATGACCAATTCCGGCAGCGAGGTGGCGACCGCGGTCAAGAGCGCGCCCACCGCCGTTTCCGAGAGTCCCGAGCGCTGGGCGAGTTCGATGCCGGTGCGCGAGACCACCCAGCCCATGCCGCCGAGCACGATGGCGAGCATGAAAAAACGCAGCCAGAGCGCGAGTGTGCTGCCCGTGACCTTACCCGCCGGCTCCACGCTCTCCCGCTGCGTGTCGCTGGTGCTTGTCGGCCGCCACATCGGCTCGGCCCCGGTGCTGCGCAAAAGCTTCAGGCCGAAGAGGTAGCCGGCGAAGAGAATCACACTCGCCGGGCTGACGCCCCAGACCGCGACCGCAGGCAGGCTGGTCGCGATCAGCGTCACCGAGAGCAGCGCCAGCAGCAGCGCACCCTGCATCAGATTGGCCACCGAGGCTGCGGTGTGCTCGAGATTGGCCTTGCGGTAGACGATGTCGGCGATGCCGAGAAACGCCGTCTGGGCGGCGATGCCGCCGAGCCCGTTGCCGATCGCCAGACCGGCATAGCCCTCGAACGCGGTGACCACCGAGGTGACGATCCCGGGCAGCGAGGTGCTGGCACCTACCAGCACCGCGCCGACCAGCGCCTCGCCGAGCCCCGTCCGCGCCGCCAGCTCGTCGGCGATCCGTGCCAACCGGGTGCCGGCCACGGCGATGACGCCGGCAGCCGAGCCGAAGACGACGACAATCCAAATCAGGTCGAGTTGCGCGAGGATCGAACCACTCCCAAAAAAACACGCTGCTCCACGAAAAACGGTCGAGTGCGGGGAGCGACTGTCGTGGCGGCCCAGCGGTTTGCCACGGTTTTCGGTCTCGGACGCTGGCGTCGAGGATGGTCGGCAGCTTGCGGGCGACGGCCACGCGGGCGACCCTCTCGGGTTTTTCGGCGGCGCCGAGACGCG
>JAABSG010000205.1 GCA_011390475.1 Geminicoccaceae bacterium
AAAGGCGTAAATCTGCTCGGCGAAGAAATAGCAGACGATGAAGCCCAAGAGAATGGCGGCGGCGCTGTACATCAGGCGATTGCGCAGCTCGAGCAGGTGATCGAGCAGCGGCATCTCGCGATCGTCGATATCCTTGATCACCGCCGGTATCCGCTCATCGGTCTGGAGGCTTGGATCGCATCAGCCACGTGACGAGGCCGCCTCGTCGGTCACTGCATCCGCTTCGACCTTGGCGGGCGACCTTTCGGCCGCCGACCGGTCGCTCGAGCCCTGGCCGAGCGCGGCATCGCCCGAGGCCGGCGTGGCGGCGTTTGGCGTGGCTTCGCCATCCGCGGCCTTCGCGATCGACTTCGGCTTGACGTTGCTGGCGACTTTCGTAGTGGCGGACGCCGGCTTCGTCTTCTTCGTGTTGTCGTCCATGTCGAAGGCCCGGTCGAACTCGTCCTCCGGGTCGACCATGTCCTTGACCGACTTCTTCAGGTCGAAGCGGCCGGCCTTGTCGATGCTCTTCTTGATCTCGTCGAGTTCCGCCTCGCGCGCCATGTCGTCGAGCGACCGTTGGAAGTCACGCGCGAGGGCGCGCGCCTTGCCGGTCCATTGACCGATGGTGCGTGCCACCTTGGGCAGGTCCTTCGGGCCGATGACGATGAGCGCCACCAGCATGATGATGGCCATTTCGGCCCAGCCGAGATCGAACATGGGCTGATGTCACTCCAGCGCCGGCGAGCGGCGCAACTCAGCTCTTCGCCGCCTCGTCCTTGACGGGGCCCGGCCGCTCGATCGTCACCTCGCCGTCGCTGCTGTTCTCGGAAAGCGACTTGGTGGCCTTGTCGTCGTCCTCGTCGTCCTTCATGCCCTTTTTGAAGTTCTTCACCCCGGCGGCAACGTCGCCCATGACCTTGGGCAGCTTGCCGGCGCCGAACAGGATCAGGACGATCACGAGGATCAGAACGACCTGCCAGATACCGATGCTCATCAGATAACCCTCTTTGTGCTGCAGCCAGCGCCCGCATCGGGCGACGGTTGCTCCGCAGATGTTGACTCAGTGTGGCAAAAAAGGCCCTGCCACGCAATCACGACCCAGGCTGCTCGTCGCCCGCCCGGTCGTTGTCGGTCGGCGGCTGCGCGCCCTGGCTGTCACCCTCGCCCGGCGACCCGTCGCTCTCGAACGCGACCTCGCTGCCGGACCGCTGGTCTTCTAGCACATCACCCGGCCTTGCCGAGCGAAACAATCCCGCCGCCTCCAATTCGTCGAGCCGGGGCAGGTCGTCAAGGGCGGCGAGCCCGAACTGGTCGAGAAACGCGCTCGTGGTCACCCAGGTGACCGGCCGCCCGGGTACGTCGCGCCGGCCCTTGGGCATCACCCAGCCGGCCTCGACCAGCTGATCGAGTGTCCCCTTGGCAACCGGCACGCCCCGCACCGCCTCGATCTCGGCCCGGGTCACCGGCTGCTGATAGGCGATGATCGCCAAGGTCTCCATGGCGGCCTTCGAGAGCCGCCGTCGCCTGGCCTCGGTGCGCTCCAGATGCGGCGTCACCTCGGCGGCCGTGCGAAACGCCCAGCGCCGTCCGTGCCGCTCGAGCCGGATGCCCCGGCCTGCATAGTCGGCCGCGAGCTCGTCCAGAATGTCGCGCACCGGCCGCCCGTCCTGGACATGCGCCTGCAACAGCGTCTCGTCCAAGGGCTCGGCCGATTGAAAGAGCAGCGCCTCGATCACCAGCCGGCTCTCGATCGCCTCCAGCGGCGTCGACACGTCTTCGGCCGCCTCCAGCGGCTCCTGATCCTCGCTTTCGGTCATCGCCGCCGGATCCGAATGGGCCCGAAGGGCCGCGACTGCTCCAGATCGATGGTGCCGCGCTTGGTGAGCTCCAGACTGGCGACCAGCGACGCCGCCATGGCCGAGCGGTCCAAGAACGCGTCGTCGAGCCCGGGCGGCAAGAAGCTCGAGAGCTCCTGCCAGTCCCGCCCCGCCAAGAGCCTGGAGAGTCGGTCGAGCGCTGCCTCGACGCTCATCGCCTTTCGCGGCACCAGGCGGATGCTCTGCTGCCGCCGCCTGCCCATGATCCGGGCATAAGACTCCAAGAGCCCCGCCAGATCGGCCCGCCATTGGTCGTCGTGCCGTACTGGCGGCTCCTCCGGCGAGCCCCGGACCAACCGTGCATTGCCCAATTGCGGCCGCTCCTCGAGCCAGACCACCGCTCGGCGGATCGCATCGAGCTTGCGCAGCCGTGCCGCGAGGGCCGCGGCCAAGCCTTCGACATCCTCGTCTTGCCGCTCCTCCTGGGGCAGGAGAAGCTGCGACTTCAAAAAACAGAGCCAGGCCGCCATGACGAGATACTCGGCGGCCAGCGTCAATTCGCGCGCCCGGGCATCCTCCAGATAGGCCAGATACTGCTCGACCAGCGCCAGGATCGAGATCCGGGCCAGATCGACCTTCTGCGCGCGGGCCAGATCGAGGAGCAGGTCCAACGGCCCCTCGAAGCCGTCGAGATCGACCACGAACGCGGCGCTGCCGGCGTCGTGGAGCCCCGATCGATGGGCGGCCGGCTCCTGCATCAGCGCCTCACCAGCCGGCCAGGAGCAGGATGAGCGAATGGACGGACTGCACCATGGGAAAGAGCACGGCGGCCAGCGGATTGAAGGCGAAGCCCAGCTCGCGGGCCAAGAGCGGCAGGACGAAGACGATGCCGAGCAGGATGAAGAGGCCATAAGGCTCGGTCTTGGCGTAACGCCGGGCGAGCGGCAACGGCAACAGCCCGGTCAACACGCGACCGCCGTCGAGCGGCAAGAGCGGCAGCATGTTGAAGCAGGCGAGCACGACATTGATCAGGAGCGCATTGTCGAGATTTTGCCAGATCCACATCGCCACGTCGCCCTCGCGGCCGACGAAGAGATGCATGAGGACCGCAGCCCCGAGCGCCAGGGCGATATTGATGGCCGGTCCGGCCAGCGCCACGAAGATCATGTCGCGCTTCGGATTGCCCAGCCGGTGAAAGGCCACGGGCACGGGCTTGGCCCAGCCGAAGAGGAAGGGGGCGCCGACGACCAGGAGCATGCCGGGCAGCACCAGCGTGCCGAAGGGATCGACATGGCGGATGGGATTGAAGCTCAGCCGGCCCAGCGATTTCGCCGTGTCGTCGCCGAGCTTGAAGGCGGCCCAGGCATGCGCCGCCTCGTGCAGCGTGATCGCGAAGATCACGGGCAGGAACCAGATCGACAGCGTGTGGCCGAAGCTCGCTAGATCAAACACCCACTACCCCATGCCCGAGACAGGCCTCGAGCTCGGCCAGAACATCATCGAGTGCGGCGACCTCCAGAGCACTCGACGGGGCCAGCGCCTGCAACCGCTCGAGCCTGGCGGCGTCGAGGTCCGGCACGGCATGCAGCACCTCGACCAGCTCCTCGAGCTTGCCGTTGCAGTGCAGCGCCAGATCACAACCGGCCACGAGCGAAGCCAGGGCCCGCGTCTCGATCGGCCCGGCCAGGGCCTCCATGCTCAGATCATCGCTGAGAAGCAAGCCCCGATAGCCGATCGTCCCCCTGATGACGTTCTCGATGACGATGGGCGACTGGGTGGCCGGGCGATCCGGATCGATCGCCCGAAAGACGATATGGGCGGTCATGGCCAGGATCCGCTGCCCGAGCGGCGGCTGGACCAAGGGTTTGAACGCCACGAAGTCGGTGGCCTCGAGGTCGTGCCGCGTGGCGTCGACTCTTGGCAGCTCGAGATGGCTGTCGATGGTCGCCCGCCCGTGTCCCGGCAAATGCTTGATCACCGGCACCACGCCTCGGGCCAGGAGCGCCTCGGCGTAGACCCGTCCGAGTGCGCCCACCAAGGCCGGGTCGGAGGCTAGCGCCCGATCGCCGATCGCGGTCGTCGTCTCCGGCCGCAACAGATCGAGGCAGGGCGCACAAACGACATCGAGCCCGGCCGTGGTCAGCATGGTGGCGATCGCCGTCGCGTGCAGCCGGGCCGCTGCTTCGCCCCGGGCCATGTCCCGCTCGGCCAAGTCACCCACGCGGCGCAAGGCCGGCACGGCAGGCCAACAGGGCGCTGTCAGCCGCTGCACCCGGCCGCCCTCCTGGTCGACCAGAATCGGCACCCAGCGTTCGGGGAAAAGTGCCTTCAGCTCGGCGGTCAAGGCCCGAAGCTGGGCAGGCTCCAGGCAATTGCGCTTGAACAGGATGAAGCCCGCGGGCGGCCGGGCGCGGAACAGCGCCCGCTCCTCGGCGGCGAGCGAGGTCCCGGCGATGCCGACGATGGCAGCACGGCAGCCGCTCAAGAGGTGGGCGCCACCACGAAGCAATCGGCGCCCTGGGTTTGCAGCGCGTCACAGACGGCGAGGGCCCCGGACCGGTCGGCAAAGGGCCCGGCATGCAGCCGGTAGAAGGTGTTGCCGCCGATCTCCGCCCGCTGCACCTGACTGCGCAAGGGGCCGAGGGCCGAGGGAAAACGCTGCTGCAGGCCGGTCCAGGCCCCCGCCGCCGCCGCCTCGTCACGCACCGCCAGGAGCTGCACGCGAAAAGCCCCGTTGAACGTGGGCGCCAAGGCGGGGCTCGGCAGCGCCGCCACCGCAGTCGGCGCCGTTGCAGCCGCTGGCGCGGCTGGCGGCGCGGCCGGTGCGGTGGGGGCACGCGTTGTTGTCACAGCGGGTGCCTGGGTCACGGCGGGTGCCTGGGCCGCCGGCGGTGCGGCTGTCGGTGCAGGTGCTGGCGGGGCGGCGGCAGTGGCCGGCCCGGTCGTCGGCTCGCTCGTCGGCGCCGGGGCAACCTGCGGCGTCGCGGCGGCGTTGCCGGTAGCTGGCGCGTCGAGCGCCGTGAGCTCTTCGATCATCGCGCCCGGCGCCGTCTCGGCTGCGACGTCGCTCGGCAACGTCATCCCGTCGGCCGGCATCGGCACCCGTTCGGCCAGCGCCGTGTCGTCTTCGCCCAAGGGCCCGGCACCCGGCTCGATCGCGGCCAGATCGTCTGGCCCTTCGATGATCTCGGCGAGCAGCGTGTCGAGCGGATCGCCGCCGACCGCCCCGTCACGATCGGCGGTGTCACCATCGGCCGTGCCACCATCGGCCGAGCCAAGGAGAGTGGCGCCGGCATCGGCCACGACCGGCTCACCGATCTGCGCGGAAACCCCCGCCGTGTCTTCTGTCAGCGGCGCCGGCTCGGCCTCGAGGACTTCCGGGATCACGTCCGCCGTCGAACGCGGTGCCGTCGACTCGCGTGGCACGATGCGCTCCACCCGAACCGGGCTCTCCGGCTCGTCGAGAGCCTGGACCACCGCGGATTCCTCATTGACCACCGGCAGCCCACCGCGCTCGTCGGGATCGCGTTTGAGCTCGCCGGCATCGGCCCTGATCAAGGGCGGCACCGAGTCGCCGCCCGGCATCAGGTCCTGATAGGCGAACCACACCACGGCACTGAACAGGACCAGGACCAGGGCGACCATGAAGCTGACCAGATAACGGCGCAGGCCGCGTCGGCCGCGCGCGTTGCCATGCCCCCGCTTGACCGAGCCCAACGGCGGTTGCCGCCGCAGATCGGCGACATCGAGATCACGGTCGACTGGATGATCTGGCGATCGCAAGACAGGGCTTCCTTCCATGGCCAAAGCCGGGCCAGACAGCCGCCCGGCCCACTGAGGTCAATGCATCTCCGTCACCGGCGTTACGCCCATGAGCCCGAGCCCATTGGCAACGACCTGACGCACGGCGATCAACATGGCGAGCCGCGCCCGGCTCAGCGCCGGCTCGTCGTCGATCAAGAACCGCAAACTGCCATCCTCTTTGCCACGGTTCCATAATGCATGAAAGTCGCTTGCCAAGTCATGCAGATAAAAAGCTATTCGGTGTGGCTCATGGTGCACGGCAGCGCTCTCGACGAGGCGCGGGAACTGCATCACGGTCTTCAAGAGCTGCAGCTCCGCCGGATCGACCAGAAGCCCGATCTCGGCCCCGCTCGGCTGCTCGAGCCAATGTCCGTGGCCCGCCGCCTCGGCGTTGCGCAACACCGAACAGATCCGCGCATGCGCGTATTGAACATAAAAGACCGGATTGTCCCGGGATTGCTCGACCACCTTGGCGAGATCGAAGTCGAGCGCCGCGTCGTTCTTCCGGGTCAGCATGATGAAGCGAAAGACGTCCTTGCCCACCTCATCGATGACGTCTTTCAGCGTGACGATCCGCCCGGCCCGCTTCGACATCTTCAAGGGCTGGCCCGCATCCATCAGATTGACCAGCTGGCAGAGCCGGACGTCGAGCGCGGCCCGCCCCTCGGACAAGGCCTTGACCGCCGCCTGCATCCGCTTGACGTAGCCGCCGTGGTCGGCCCCCCAGACATCGATCTGCTGGGCGAAGCCACGGCTATACTTGTCGAGGTGATAGGCGAGATCGGCCGCGAAATAGGTCCAGGCCCCGGTCGAGCGCTTCAGCGGCCGGTCGATATCGTCGCCGTACGCGCTGGATTTGAACAGGAGCTGTGGCGTCGGCTCCCAATCGTCGAGCTGCTTGCCCTTGGGTGGCGGCAGCGTGCCGGTATAGAGCAGCCCGAGCCGCTCCAGATGCGCCAGCGCAGCATCGACCTTGCCGGCTTCGACCAGATCGCGCTCGGAGCTGAAGACGTCGAAGACGACGCCGAGCGCCGCCAGATCCACCTTGATCCGCTCCAGCATGTAAACGGTGCCCTCGCGGCCGAAGGCGTCGAGCCACATGGTCTCCGCCGCCCCCCGCCATTTGGCCCCGTCACGCGCGGCAATGGCTTCTGCCACCGGCACCAATTCCTGCAACGGATAGAGCCCCTCCGGCACCGGCCCCGGCGCGTCGCCCAGGGCCTCGAGGTAGCGGTGATGGATCGACCGGGCGAGGATCTCGATCTGCGCCCCTGCATCGTTGATGTAATATTCCCGGGTGACCGCGAACCCGGCAAACGCCAGCACCTCCGCCAACGCATCGCCGAACACCGTCCCCCGCCCGTGGCCCACATGCAGAGGCCCGGTCGGGTTGGCCGAGCAGAACTCGACATTCACCCGCTCCCCCCGCCCGGCTGTCGAGCGGCCGTAATCCGCCCCGGCCTCGAGTACCACCGCGACCTGCGCCTGCACGAACGCATCGGTGAACGTCATGTTGACGAACCCGGGCGGCACCGCCTCCGCCCGCGCCAGGATCGCGACCTCGGCCAATTCCGCTGCCAG
>JAABSG010000002.1 GCA_011390475.1 Geminicoccaceae bacterium
GAGAAACGGACGCCCGCGCTAGGCTCGAGCGCCACCTCGCCGACGGCAGCGCCGCCGAACGCTTCGCGCGAATGGTGGCCGCCCAGGGCGGTCCCAGCGATGTTCTCGCGTGGGCTGCCCCGCCGGCACCGGTGGTGGTCCCGGTCCCGGCCGCCGCCAGCGGCTGGATCACCGAGATCGCCACCCGCAGTCTCGGACTTGCGGTGATCGAGCTCGGCGGCGGGCGGACGCGGCCCGAGCAGACGATCGACCATACGGTCGGCCTCGCCGATGTCCGAGGCCTCGGCGAGCGGGTCGAGGCGGGCCAGCCATTGGCCTTCGTCCACGGGCGCAACGACGATGCGGCTCGCACCATCGCCACCCGCCTCGCCGCCGCCTTCACGATCGCCGAGACAGCACCCGCGCCTGCACCCGTGATCGTCGAGCGGCTCTAAATCTCGAGCTCGACCGTGACCGGCACATGGTCGCTCGGCTGCTCCCAGCCCCGCGCCTCGCGCTTGACCGCCGCGTCGCGCAAGGCTGGGGCGAGGGCAGGGGTCAGCCAGATATGATCGAGCCTGCGGCCGCGATCCGAGGCGTTCCAGTCGCGGTTGCGATAGCTCCACCAGCTGAAGAGTTTTTGCTCGGGTGGGATGATCTCGCGCACTGCATCGACCCAGCCGTGGCTCGCCTGCAGCCGGCCGAGCCTTTCGACTTCGACGGGCGTGTGGCTGACCACGGACAAGAGCTGCTTGTGGCTCCAGACATCGGTCTCCAAGGGGGCGATGTTGAGATCGCCCAACAGCACCGCCCGCCGGCGGTCATCGCGATTGTCGGCGAACCAGTCGCTGAGCTCGTCCAGCATCTGCAGCTTGTGGCGAAATTTCGGGTTCTCGTCCGGATCGGGCACGTCGCCGCCGGCCGGGATGTAGAGATTGTGCAGCTCGATCCCGCCCGCTAGTTCGCACACCGCATGCCGGCTATCTTCGATGCCGCACCATTTGTGCGTCCGACAGTTGGCGAGCGGCAGCTTCGAGAAGACCGCGACGCCGTGATAGCCCTTCTGCCCGTGGACAAAACGGTGCTCGAAGCCGAGCTCGGTCACCAGCCCGTGCGGGAACTTGCCGTCCTCGACCTTGGTCTCCTGCAGGCAGAGCACGTCGGGGTCGATCTCGGCTACGATCCGGCGCAACGGCGGTTCCCGCAGGCGCACGGAGTTGGCGTTCCAGGTGGTGATCGAGAGGCGCAAGGCTGGGTCTCCGGGCGGCGATCGCGGCTCGCGGAACCTGCCGAGGCCCGACCGCCATGGCAATCGCTTTCGGCAATGGTGGCCCCTGGTCAACGGCGGTGGGCGCGTGCATACCGGCCGGCACCTCGAGCAGGAGAGTTGGGCTGTGCGGTTGACGGGTGGTGGGATCGGCTTCGGGCGGCAACCTTGCCCGTAGGCCTGGGACCGATCCGGGCAGCGCTGCGGGAGCCCGCTTTTCGCGCCTACATGTCGGTCAATGCGGTGTCGGTGATCGGCACCTGGATGCAGCGGACCGCCGTCGGTTGGTATGCCTGGGAGCTCACGGCGTCGCCCTTTTGGCTCGGCATGGTGGCCTTCGCCGATCTCTTCCCGGCCGTTCTCGTCGGGCCGCTGGCGGGCGTGCTGGCCGACCGCTTCGACCGACGGCGGATCATGGTCTGGACGCAGACCGCCCTGGCGCTGGTGACCCTGGCCTTGGCGCTCTTGATCATGGCAGGAGCGATCGGCATCCTGGGGCTGGTCGGCATGGTCGGCGTGATGGGGGCCATCATCGGCATCAACCAGCCGGCCCGCCTCGCTCTCGTGCCCTCCCTGGTCAGCCGCGAGCACCTGCCGACGGCGATCGCCTTGAACAGCGTCGTCTTCAACGGCGCCCGCTTCGTGGGTCCGGCCCTCGCCGGTTTCGCCATCGTCCTCTCGGGCGTGCCGGCGGCGCTCTTGGTCAACGCGCTCAGCTACGTTCCGATCATCATCGTCCTGCCCGGGCTCGTGCTGACGGAGGCGGTGAAGCCGGGCCAATGGCAAGGGGCGGGACGGGCGCTCAAGGACGGCTTTCTCTACATCGCCAAAAGCCCCGTCCTGGGCCCGATCTTCGCGTTCTTCATCGCGCTCTCGCTCTCTGTTCGGCCCTTGGGCGACCTCTTGCCGGGCTTTGCCGAGGGGGTCTTCGGCGCCGGCGTCGAGGGCCTGGCCACCTTGAGCGCCGCCATGGGCCTGGGCGCCGTCCTGGGGGGGCTCTGGGTCGCCTGGCGGGCGGCCAGCCTCGGCCTCGAGACCGCGCTGCGACTGCAGATCGCGGTTGCCCTGACCGCCGCGGCTTTTGCGCTGAGCCCGACCATCTGGTTCGCCATCCCGGCGATCGCCGCCTTCGGCTTCGTGCTCGTCGCCTGCGGCGTTGCCCTCCACACGGCGATCCAGATGGGCGTGGAACCGGCGCTGCGCGGCCGGGTGATGAGCTTTTTCGGCCTCGTCTTCAGAAGCGTGCCGGCGCTGGGCGCTCTGGCCTTGGGTGCCCTGGCGGAGGTCGTCGGGCTCAGGACCGCGATGCTGGCAGCGGCCCTCGTCTTCCTCGTCGTCTATGTCTGGCTGCAGTGGCGGGTCATGAGGCGGCCGACCGGCGAGCAGGCGGGGGGCGAATGACGATTGACACGGGCCGGCTCTTTGCCCTACATCCCCGGGTCACCGGCGGGCAGCAACGGCTGCTCGCTCTTTTTTGTCGTCCGCCAGCCTTCGCCGCCCGACATCGCGCAGCCCCGCGCCGCGCCTCGATGTCGTCGTGGTGAAGCCGGCTGCAGCAGATGAGCAGTTGAACCGATGAAAACCTATTCCGCCAAGCCCGGCGACATCAAGCGGGACTGGTACGTGATCGACGCCGAAGGCCTGGTCCTGGGAAGGCTCGCGGCCATCGTCGCCAACCGTCTGCGCGGCAAACACAAGGCGATGTTCACGCCGCACATGGATTGCGGCGACCACATCGTCGTCCTCAATGCCGAGAAGGTGGCATTGACCGGCAACAAGCGGACGCAGAAAACCTATTACCGTCATAGTGGTTTTCCGGGCGGGATCAAGGAAACCACGGCCGACAAGGTGCTCGACGGCCGCTTTCCCGATCGGGTGATCGAACTGGCGGTCAAGCGCATGGTACCGAGTGGGCCCCTGGGTCGACAGGTGATGCGCAAGCTGCATATCTACGCCGGCACCGAGCACCCGCACGCAGGCCAGTCGCCGCAGCAGCTCGACATCGCCGCCCTCAACGCCAAGAACAGCAAGCTCGGATCTGCGCATGGCTGAAACCGTCACCTCCCTTCAGGACCTCGACAAGCTCAAGCCTGGTCTCGCCAGCGAGCCCGACGTCGAGACCGTCCAGCCAAAGATCGACAAGTTCGGTCGCGCTTATGCCACCGGCCGCCGCAAGGAATCGGCGGCTCGTGTCTGGGTCAAGCCCGGTAGTGGCCGCTTCACCGTCAACGGCAAGGAAATGCCCGCTTATTTCGCGCGGCCGACCCAGCAGATGGTGATCAACCAGCCGCTCGTCGCGATCAACCGGTTGCAGCAATACGACATCGTCTGCACCGTCGCCGGTGGTGGCCTCTCGGGTCAGGCCGGTGCCGTCCGGCACGGCGTCGCCCGGGCTCTCATCAACTACGAGCCGACCTTGCGTCCCGCCTTGAAGCACGGCGGCTACCTGACCCGCGATGCGCGCCAGGTCGAGCGCAAGAAGTACGGCAAGGCCAAGGCGCGGCGGAGCTTCCAGTTCTCCAAGCGCTGATCCATCGCGATCGACATTGTCTGAGCGGGCACCGGAGCATCTCCGGTGCCCGTTTTGCTTTGCGGCTGTCGGGCGCAAATTCAGAGTAGAACGACAGGGCTTTATTTTGCCGCCTGTAGCTAATAATGTGGTGATGTTCGATAGCAGGTAATTAAACTTCTGGTAGAGCACTCTGTTGCGAATTTCGCGCGGAAACCATGGGGTTCGGTCTCGTTGGCGCCGCGTCGTAGCGCTTGTTCTCTTCGTGTTCCTCTCTGGTCAGCTGCCTGCGTCGGCCCAGGAGGGCGTCTGGCGCTACAGCGTCCGACCGGGCGACAACATTTGGGACCTGTCCCGCCGCTACCTCACCGACTGGCGCAACTGGACGGTGATTCAGGAACTCAACGGGATCGACGAGCCGCGCCGCATTCCGCCGGGCACCAGGCTCGATATTCCGCTCCGTTTGTTGCGTCTCGACCCGGCATTGGCCACGTTGGCCGATGTCAGCGGCCCCTTCACCCTCGTCCGTGACGGCGCCGAGCACGCTGTGGCCCCGGGCGCCGAGCTGCGGCTCGGCGATCGCCTGATTACCGGTGGCGACGGGAGTGCGCTCGTTCGCTTCGCCGATCGCTCGACGGTGGTCCTCGGCAGCGACAGCGAGCTCGTTCTCGACCGCCTGGGCCAGTATCGCGGCACCGGCATGGTCGATACCCGCCTCAGGCTCGAGCGCGGCCGGCTGGAAACCGCGGTCCAGCCGGCCGTCGGCAGCGGCTCGCATTTCGAGGTCTGGACGCCGCCGGCGGTCAGCTCGGTGCGCGGCACCGATCTTCGCGTCGGCCTCGACGAGGTTGGCGCGCGGAGTGCAACCGAAGTTTTGAACGGCACGGTCGAGGTGGCGGCCCTCGCCACCGCGCGGCGCGTCCTGGGCGGCTTCGGTACCGTGACCCGGCAAGGCGAGCCGCCGCCGCCACCGCGACCGCTCCTCGAGCCGCCGGCGGCAGCGGATTTGCCGCTCAGCCTCGAGCGGCTGCCCTTGCGCTTGCCGATGCCGCCTTTGGTCGGCGCCGAGCGCTTCCGTCTGGCCTTGGCCGAAGATGCCAGTTTTCAGCGGCTGTTGTTCGACGAGGTGGTGGCGGCGGGCAGCGCCGCCCGGCTCGACCTTCCCGATGGCAGCTATGTGGCCCGCATGCGCGGCATCGAGGCGGACGGGCTCGAGGGCCGAGACCAGGTCTGGCAGCTCGAGATCTTCGCCCGGCCCGAGCCGCCGACGCCGCTCGCCCCGCAGCGCGACGGCCGCCTGCGTGACCCGCTGCCGCAATTCGGCTGGAGCGAGCCCTTGGATGCCCGCGGCTATCGCTTCGCGCTGGCTACCGATCCCGACTTCACAGCACCCCTCGTCGAGACCGACACGCTGACCAGCCCCGGCTTCACCCCCGCGGCGCAGCTACCGCTCGGCACTTATTACTGGCGGGTCGGGACCATCGATGCGGACGGTCGGCGCGGACCCTGGGGCGACGTGCTGCGCTTCGAGATCCTGGCCCCGCCGGCCGAGCCCACGATCGACGAGACGCAACGCGACGGCGGCCGCTTCACCATTCGCCTCGCCGCCCTCGAGCCCGGCCAGCGCGTGCGCTTCCAGATCGCGAGCGACGCCGCGTTCGACGACATCCTCTCGGACCAGACCGTGGACGAGCCGGAGCTGGTCGTGCCCGGCTTGTTGCCCGACGATTACTGGTTCCGCGCCCAGATCATCGAGGCCGACGGCTACGTCGCCGACTTCAGCACGCCACAGCGGATCACCGTGCCGCCGGTGTCCTGGTGGCCCTATTTGCTGATCCCCTTCGCCCTCCTCATTATCCTTCTCTAGCATGCCATTCGGGCCGGTGCCGTCGATCCGCGCGGGTTTCGCCCTCATGCTGCTGGCGGTCGTCGTCACCGGTGGTCTGCAGCGGACCGGGCTCGCGGAGCGCATCGATCTCTTGCTTTTCGACTGCTGGGCGCCTTGGTTCGCCGCTGCCGACAGCCATCGGCTGGTCGTCGTCGAGATCGACCAGCAAAGCCTCGAGCGGCTCGGCCGCTGGCCCTGGCCGCGTCACCTGCATGCCAAACTGATCGACCGGTTGGCGGCGGCAGGAGCTCGGGTCATCGGCTACGACGTGCTGTTCGCCGAGCCCGCGAGCGGCGAGCTGGACGGCGATGCGGCGCTCGGCTCGGCCATCGCACGAGCCGGCAATGTCGTCCTGCCGTTGATCGCCGAGCCGCCGGCGCGCGGCTTGCCGCCCTTGGAAATCCTGCCGTTCGGCGAGCTGCCGCGATTGGCCGCCGCCCTCGGCCACAGCCATCTCGCGACCGACGCGGACGGCCGGCTGCGGCGACTGCATCTGCGGGCCGGGGTCGGCGACGCCTACTGGCCCGCCTTGGCGCGTGCGGTCCAGCGTGTCGCCGAGCAGGCAATGCCAGCGGCCGGGACCGCCGCCGGCCCAGGAGCATCGGCCGCCGCCGATTTTCTCGGTTGGACCAGCGCCGACGAAGTCCTCGTGCCGATTCCGGCCGCACCGCTGCAGTTGCGGCATTATTCCGCCCTCGACGTGCTGAACCGCCAGCTGGCGAGCGAACTCGCCGATACCGTGGTCATCGTCGGTGCGACCGCTCGCGGTCTGAAGGCCTGGGTCGATGTCGGCCCGGCCAACGCCGCGACCCGAATTCCCGCAGTCTATTTCAACGCTTTCGCGATCGAGGCCCTCCTCGCCGGCAAGATGCTGACCCCGATCCGCCGGCCGGGACCCATGGCGGCGCTGCTGGCAGCCGGGGCTTTCATGCCGTGGCTATGGAGCGCCTTTTTCCGCCGCCGCGCGCCGTTGGCGCTAGTGGCGCTGACACCCGCCGTCCCGCTCGCGGTCGGTCTCGCGGCCCTCGTCGGCTTGCGGGTCGTCCTGCCCTTCGGCAGCGTGGTGGTGACCATCCTTCTGGTTTTCGCGGTGGCCTTGCTGCTCTCGTTGGGCCAACGCCTGCGCCAGGCGCGGCTGGAGCGCGGCCTGGCGCACGCCGCCTTGACCAACGTCGCCGACGCGGTCCTGACGACCGATGCGGCCAAGGTCGTCGACTATGCCAATCCGGCGGCGGAACGCCTGCTGGCGGCCGATCACGGCAAGCTGATCGGGTGCTCGGTGGATGCCGTGGCTCCGGCGATCGCAGCACTGCTCGAGCGGCAAGCCGAGGGACCGGCGCCGAGCCGGCAGTCCGCCGAACGAAACCCCGACCCGACGAACGACTGGCGCACGTTGCAGCTCGATGGGGTGGGCGGGCGGGCGCGAATCGTCAAGGCCGCGGTCCGTCGGCTCGGGCGGTCGCAGCAAAGTGGTTATGTGATCGCGCTCAACGATGTGACCGAAGAGCAGCGGCTGCTCGACGAGGTGGCGTTCCGCGCTACCCACGACGGGCTCACCAAGCTGCCCAACCGGCATCTCCTGATCGACCGGTTGAGCAGCGCGATCGAGCGTGGCCGCCGCCGCGATCGACTTGTGGCCGTGGCCTTTCTCGATGTCGATCGCCTGAAGAGCATCAACGACGCGCTCGGCCACGCGGTGGGCGATGCCGTGTTGGTCGAGCTGGCCGGCCGGCTCGGCAGCCTCGGTCGTGCCAGCGACACGGTGGCCAGGCTCGGCGGCGATGAATTCGTGCTGTTGCTCGACGATCTGCGCTGTCGCGGCGAGGTCGAGGCCGCCGTGGCGCGGTATCGGCGCTCGCTGACCGAGCCCGTCGTGGTCGACGGCCGACGGTTTCACATCAAGGCGAGCATCGGCGTCGCCTGCTTTCCGCATGACGGTCAAAGCCCGGACGAACTCTTGCGCCGCGCCGATAGCGCGATGTACCGGGCCAAGAGCGGCGGCCGCGACCAGGTGGTGTTCTTCGATGCCACGCTGCATGGCGACGAAAGCGGCGGCCTGCTCCTCGATGCGGCCCTGCGCCAGGGCATCGACCGCGACGAGCTGGAGCTGCACTACCAGCCGCGGATCGATCTCGTCCACCGGCGTCCGGCCGGGGTCGAATCGCTGGTCCGCTGGCACCACCCGGAGCAGGGCTTCCTGCCGCCCGCGCGCTTCATCGGGCTTGCCGAGGAAACCGGCTCGATCGTCGAACTCGGCCGCTGGGTGGTGTCCCGGGCCTGCGCCGACCTCGCCGGTGCCAAGTTGCGCGACACCGACCTCAGGCTCTCGATCAACCTCTCGGTGGTGCAGCTCAAGCGCGACCATGGCTTCGTCGATTTCGTCCGCGCTACCCTGGCCCGCCACCGACTGGCACCGGATCGGCTCGAGCTCGAGGTCACCGAAAGCCTGTTCTTGGACCCGTCGCTGCCGATGCTCGGCCGCAGGCTCGCCGAACTCGCTTCCCTCGGCGTCCATCTCTCGATCGACGATTTCGGCACCGGCTACTCGTCACTCGCCTACATCAACCGCTTTCCCTTCGATCGCATCAAGATCGACCGCTCCTTCGTCCACGCGGTGGGCCGGGACAAGAGCGCGCAGGCCATCGTCCGGGCCATCGTCGGCCTGAGCGAGGCTTTGGCCAAGAAGACCACGGCCGAGGGGGTCGAAGCAGCCGATCAGCTGGCCTTTCTCGACGAGCTCCACTGCAACGAGGCGCAAGGCTACTTCTTCGGCCGGCCGGTGCCGCTGCCGCAATTGCTCGACCAGCTCGCCGCCTGACGGTGCCGGCACGCGTCGTCTGGACAGGCCCGGATCCAGACCGCATACCGGCCGACGAAACGCGCTGTGGTCGGGGAGGAAACGCAGATGCTGGTGATCCTGGGCTCGGTGAACGCCGATCTTCTCTTCAAGGTGCAAAAGCTGCCGGCACCGGGTGAGACCGTGCTCTGCGCGGGCTATGCGATGGCGCCTGGCGGCAAGGGCTCGAATCAAGCCGCGGCCGCGGCCAAGGCGGGTGCGGATACCCGCTTCATCGGCCATTTGGGTGACGACGCCTACGGGCCCGTCGTGCGCCAGTTGCTGGTCGACGCCGGGATCGACTGCGAACGCCTGGCCGTCTCGAAGCGGCCTACGGCGATCGCCGTTATCGGCGTCGACGAGGCCGGCGAAAACGCCATCATCGTCGCCAGCGGCGCCAATCTCGATACCGCGAGCGATCAGGTCCCGGACGATCTCCTGGGGCCTCTGACCACGGTCCTCTGCCAGAACGAAATCCGCATGGCCGAAACGGCGGCCATCCTCGCCCGGGGCAAGGCGGCCGGCGGCCGAACGATCCTCAACCTCGCCCCCGCCGGCCCGCTCGGCGCCGAGGTGCTGGGTAGCCTCGATGTCCTCGTCGTCAACGAGATCGAGGCCCGGATGGCGGCGGGCACCGACACCGGCGAGCCGCTCGATCTCGCCCGCCGGCTGGCGCGAGCGCACGACCTGACTTGTGTCGTCACGCTGGGGGCGCAAGGGGCGGTCGCGGTGGGCCCGGATGGCGGGTGGCGGGTCGGCAGCCTGGCGATCGAGCCGGTGGACACGACGGGCGCGGGCGATGCCTTCGTCGGCGTGCTGGCGGCAGCGCTCGATGCCGAAAAGCCGATGGCCGAGGCCCTGCACCGCGCCAGCCTCGCCGCCGGGCTCGCCTGTCTCGCCATGGGTGCGCAATCGTCGCAGCCCAGGGCCGCCGAGATCGATGCCCGCCTGCACGAGCTGGCAGCGCCGGTTCCGCTCGATTGATCCCTGAAGGGCCACCTTGCGTACGTCATTGAAACCGAACAGGAGTGGTGGATCATGCTGCGGCGGCAGTTTCTGCGGCAGAGCGTTGGACTATTGGTAGGAATGGGCATGGTTGGTGCGCGCGGGACCCCGGCGGGTGCGAGCAGCGGTGATTTGCGCTTCGAGGTGTTCCGCGACGGCAGCGAGATTGGCTATCACGTCTTGAGCTTCGCCCAGGACGGCGATCGCCTGACCGTCGACATCGACATCGAGCTTCGCGTCCGCTTCGCCTTCATCACCGCCTATCGCTACGAGCATCGCAACCGCGAGGAGTGGGACGCTGGTGCATTGATCGGGTTCAAGAGCCGGACGAACGACAACGGCACGCGGCATGCGGTCGAGGCTCGGCGCGAGGGCGATCAGCTGTTGATCCAGGGCACCGACGGCAGACTGACGGGCCCGGTCTCGCTGCTGCCGACGACCTATTGGCACCGGAACTTCATGGATCGCGAGCGCTGGATCGACACGCAAAACGGCCGCATCGTCGAGAGTTCGGTCGAGGCTGCCGGCATCGAGACGATCGAGTCGGCCGGCAAGATGGTCGACGCCCAACGTTTCAAGGTCCGCGGCGATCTCGACGTCGATCTCTGGTACCACGACGAGCGCTGGGTGAAGCTCGCCTTCGACGTCTCCGACGGCTCGCGCATCGACTACCGCCTGACCAACGCCGAGGCCTACCGCTTCCTCTCCTTCCGGCCGGGCGAGTCGAGCAGCACTTGACCGGCACGCTGCGCTTCGTCTTCGCCGATCAGCTCAGCCACGAGCTGTCGGCTCTCGACGACATGTCGGAGGGCGATGTGGTGTTGATGGCCGAGGTGGCGGCCGAGACCGACCACGTGCCGCACCACCCCAAGAAGATCGCTTTCCTGTTCGCCGCGATGCGCCACTTTGCGGCCGAGCTCGAGGCCGAGGGCAACACCGTCCGCTACGTCACCCTCGACGACGCGGCCAACAGCGGCAGCTTCGAGGGCGAGGTCGAGCGCGCCATCCGTGCGCTGAAGCCCGACCGCGTCATCGTCACCGAGCCGGGCGAGTACCGGGTCCTCGACGACATCGAAAGCTGGCAGAAGACATTCGGCGTCGAGGTGGAAATCCGCGCCGACGATCGTTTCTTGTGTTCGATCGACGAGTTTCGCGACTGGGCCGACGGCAAGAAGCAGCTCCGCATGGAGCTTTTCTATCGCTGGATGCGCGAGCGGACCGGTTGGCTGATGGGCGAAGAAGGCGAGCCCGAGGGCGGCAAGTGGAACTACGACGCGGAAAACCGCAAGGCGGTGGATCCCGAGACGGCTTTTCCCCGGCCGATGCGCTTCACGCCGGACGAGACGACCCGGGCGGTGCTGGAGCTGGTCGGCCGGCGGTTCGGCAACCGCTTCGGCGACATCGAGCCCTTCTGGTTCGCCGTCAGTCGCGCCGATGCCAGGCGGGCGCTGGCGCATTTCATCAACACCGCGCTCGCGGATTTCGGCGATTTCCAGGATGCGATGGTCGATGGTGAGGACTGGCTTTTCCACTCCAGCCTGTCGCAATATCTCAATTGCGGTCTCTTGACCCCGCGCGAGGTCTGCGAGGCGGTGCTGGACGCGCACCGCGAGCGTCGCCTGCCCCTCAACAGCGTCGAGGGCTTCGTCCGCCAGATCCTCGGCTGGCGCGAGTTCGTGCGCGGCATCTACTGGCTGAAAATGCCGGACTACGCGACACTGAATGGGCTCGGCAACCAGCGGCATCTGCCCGCTTTCTACTGGACCGGCGAGACCGACATGCGCTGCATGGCGCACAGCCTCGGCCAAACCAAGCGCGAGGCGCTCTCGCACCACATCCAGCGATTGATGGTCACCGGCAATTTCGCGCTCCTCGCCGGGGTCATCCCGGAGGAGATCTGCGCCTGGTACTTGGCCGTCTATGCCGATGCGTTCGAGTGGGTCGAACTCCCGAACACGCTCGGCATGGTGATGCACGCCGACGGCGGCTATCTCGGCTCGAAACCTTATGCCGCCTCCGGCAATTATATCGACAAGATGTCGAATTTCTGCGGTTCCTGCCGCTACAAGGTCAAGGAGAAGCTCGGGCCCGATGCCTGTCCCTTCAACTATCTCTACTGGAACTTCATGATCGAGAACCGCGAGAAGCTGCGCCGCAACCCGCGCATGGGGCCGATCTTCAAGACCCTGGAGCGCATGAAGGACGACCGCCGCGAGGCTATCGTCGCGGACGCCGAGCGCTTTCTCGCCGGGCTCGAGCCCTGGCAGCGCGAGGGCGCCGAATGAGCCAGCGCGTCTGGATCATCGGGGCCAGCTACGGCATCGGTGCTGCCCTGGCCGAGCGGCTGGCCCGGGACGGCAAGGAGGTCTGGGCCAGTGCGCGCAGCCGAGACAAGCTCGAGGCTTTGGCGGCGAAGCATGCGGGCCGGATGCACGCCTTGCCGCTCGACGTCACCGACAAGGCGGCGGTGGCCACAGCCTTGGCCGAAATCGAAGCCGAAGGCGGGCCGCCCGACATCGTCGTATTGAACGCCGGCAGCCATCACCCGGTGGCAGCGAAGGACTTCAAGGCCGACGACCTGCGGAAGCTCATGGAGCTCAACGTCATGGGCGTGGCCAACGGCATCGAGGCGGTGTTGCCCGGCATGTTGCAGCGTGATGCCGGCAGGCTCGCGGTCGTGGCCTCGGTCGCCGGCTATGCGGGCCTGCCGACCAGCGCCTATTACGGCTGCACCAAGGGCGGGGTGATCAACATGGTCGAATCCCTGGCCTTCGATTTGCGCAAGACCGGGGTCAAGCTGCAGTTGATCAATCCGGGCTTCGTCAAGACGCCGCTCACCGACAAGAACGAGTTCGAGATGCCGTTCCTGGTGACGGCCGCGCATGCAGCTGACGTGATTGCCGAGGGGCTTGCTGGCAACAAGTTCGAAATCGCGTTTCCGACGACGTTCGTTCTCATCCTCAAATTTCTGCGGATGCTGCCCTATCGGCTCTATTTCCCGCTCGTCGGGCGCAGCACGGGCAAATGACGACCCTCGACAGGGCGAAGGCCTATGCCCGCTATTTCGACGAGCTGTCGCCGGCGAGCAAGGCCGACCTGATACGGCTCGCCCACCCGGACGTCCATTTCGTCGATCCGTTCAATGACGTACGCGGCATCGATAAGCTCCTGGCCGTCTTCGACCACATGTTCGAAACGACCAGAGAGCCGAGATTCGTCACCGAACCGCCGATCGTCGCGGGCGACACCGCCTTCATCAAATGGCGCTTCACATGCACCATCAACAGTCGGTTCTACGCCAAGCCGATGACCATCGACGGGGTGACGGAGGTGCGTTTCGACGATGCTGGGCTGATCACGGCGCATATCGACTACTGGGACGCCGCCGGACAGCTCTACGAAAAGCTGCCTCTACTCGGCGGCCTGCTCCGCATGATACGCCATCGTCTTGCCGTCCCAGGCTGACGCCTCGTCGGCATCGGAGCCGACCGCCTCGTCGGGTTGTCGCTGGAAGAAGATGTAGATTTCGCCGAGCGTGAAGCCCCATTTCGAGACTGTCGTCCGGTTGATCATGACGTCTTCGTCCTGGAGCAGCATCCAGTCGTCGAAGGTCACGCGCCAAGTCCGGTCGCCGACCTCCAGGTCGAAATCGTAGCCCCAGCGCAACGCCTTGCCGCGCCGCTCGCCCTTGGCGGTGCCGATGATGTCGTCGGCCTCACCCTCGTAGCGGCCATCGCCGAGGTAGCGGATACGCCAGACGCGCTTGTCGATCTCGCCGTCGGCATAGACGAAGTCTTCGTCGAGGACGAGAACGCCGTCCTCGAGGTGGCCATGGATGTCGACCACGAATTCGCGCCGCACCGTGCCGAAGCGGTCTTGAAAGAAGCCCCAGGCCTTGGTCCGCCCGACGAAGTACTCCTCGGGAACGAACTCGGGACCGGTATCGGTGAAGTCATCGATCTTCATGGCAGAACAACCCGTTATCAACACTAGGGTTACGGCCATGAGGAGAGTGCGGATCATCATGTCAGGTCGTTCCTTGGGCAGCAGCCAATTTTTTCCGCAGTTCGCCGTAGCGGGCCGCGTCGATCTCGAAATTCCAGACGAGACCGATCGAGGCGAGCTTCATGACGAGCGGCAGCAAGGCGTAGAGCGAGACGAGGGCGAAGAGCGAGACGTCGTCGTTGCTGGCGGCATCGGCGACGAAGCCGACCTGCTCGAGGGCGACGAAGGCGATGCCGACGGCGAGCGCGAAGGAGAGCTTGGTGGCCATGCTCCAGAGCGCGAAATAGAAACCGGCGCGTTTGTTGCCCGTCTCGACGCTGTCGGCATCGACCACGTCCGCCTGCATGGCCGTCGGCAGCGCCAGATCGGCGCCGAGGCTGATCCCGCTGAACAGGCAGACGAGCGCGAACCACCAGACGTCGCCCTCGCCCAAGAACGGCACGAAAACGAAGATGCAGCAAACCCAGAGCATCGAAAGCGACCACGCCCGGTGCTTGCCGATCCGCGAGCTGACCTTGAGCCAGAACGGGATGGCGACCAGCCCGCTCGCGAAATAGAGCAGCAACAACGGTCCGCCGGCATCCGGGGCGACGATGACGTGCTGAACGAAGAGCAGAAAGAGCGTCGCCGGCAGGCCATTGGCGACGCCGTTGAGGAGATAGGCGCCGATCAACTGGCGAAACGAGCGGTTGGCGAGTGCGGTGCGCAACCCCACGACGAAGGGAATGGCGTGCGCTTCGGTGTAGGGCCGCTCGTGTATCCGCGTGAACAAGACGACCGTCGCGATCGGCAAGGCGATGGCCATCATCCAAAAGATCGAGGCCATGGTGGCACGGCTGCCGGGATCGCTGCCGATCAGCGTCGGCAAGGCCGCGGCGACCAGAATGCCGAGAATGACGAAGCTCTCACGCGCCCCGAAAATGCGCGAGCGCTCGTTGTAGTCCGCCGACAGCTCGGCGCCCCAGGCGCTGTAGGCCAAGAGGATCATCGTCCAGGCGAGATAAGCGAGGCTGCTCCAGAAAAAGAGGTAGAAGCCGCCGGCACCCTCGGGCGGCAGGAACAGCCGCCAGCTCGCAAACAGCAGGAGCGGTATCGAGGCCAGCACCCACGGCCGGCGGCGGCCGAAGCGGGTGCTGGTGCGATCACCCAGCGTGCCGACGATGGGGTCGGTGAAGACGTCGAGCACCCGGGCAAGAAGGAGAATGACGCCGACCGTGCCGAGCTCGACGCCCAGATCGCGTGCATAGAAGGTCGGGAGATACACATAAAATGGCAGGTTGAGGGCCGCCAGCGGCAGCGCCAGCCCGCCGAACGCCACGAGGTCGGCGAACCCCAGTCGCTTCTCATGCGCGCCGACCTCGTTCATGCGTCTCTGTGCTGCATGTGACGCCACTCAGCTCCGCTTGAGCGCCAGTTGCAGCACATCGGTGCTGCCGGTCCGAAAACCGGCCTCACAGTAGCCCAGATAGTAGCGCCAGAGGCGACGGAAGCGTTCGTCGTACCCGAGTCCCTTGAGCCGGTCCCACGCACCATCGAAGCGATCGCCCCAGAGCCCCAGCGTGCGCGCATAGTCGCGGCCGAAGGCGATGCTCTGGGTGATCTCGAGGCCGACCCGCCTCGTCTGCTCGGCCAGAGCCGTGCTCGACGGCAGCATGCCGCCCGGGAAGATGTATTGCTGGATGAAGTCGGCGCCCCGCCGGTAGCTGTCGAAATAGGCATCCTGGATGGTGATGATCTGCAGACCGGCCATGCCGCCGGGCTTCAACACACCTCGCACCTTGCCGAAATAAGTCGGCCAGTAGCGCTCGCCCACCGCCTCGAACATCTCGATCGAGGCCACCCGATCGTAGGTGCCGGCGACGTCGCGATAGTCCTCGAGCCGGATCTCCACCTTGTCCTGCAAGCCCGCCTCGGCGACGCGTTTGGACGCCAGCTCGTGTTGGGCCTCGGAGATGGTGATGCTGGTCACTTCGGCGCCGAAATCCCGGGCCGCGGTCATCGCGAAGCCGCCCCAGCCGCTGCCGATCTCGAGCAGGCGATGGCCCGGCTGCAGATCGATCATCCGACAGAGATTGTGGTACTTCGCCCGCTGGGCAGCCTCCAGATCGGCTACGGAGGTCCCCGGCTGCTCACCGAAAAGGGCCGCCGAATAGGTCATCGAGGGATCGAGCCAAGCCGCGAAGAACTCGTTGCCGAGGTCATAGTGGGCGTGAATGTTGCGCTTCGCACCCATCTTCGAGTTGTGCCGAAACCAATGCTGCAACCGGGCTACCACGCGGGCCAGAACCGGACCGAAATAGCCCTCGCTCCAGGCATCGTAATTGCGGTCGAGCAATTCCAGCAGATTGGCCAGATCGGGTGTCTCCCACTCGCCGGCGATGTAGCTTTCGGCAAAGCCGACGCTGCCGTGCTTGAGGTAGCGATCGACGACACGTGCATCACGAATGTGCAGGGCCGCCACGGGGCCGCTGTCGTCACCATCGATCACTTCGGTCGTGCCGTCGGGCAAGCCGAGCTCGAGGGTGCCGTGCCGCAGCCGCCTGAATATTCGCGTGATGGTGTCGATGCGTAGTCGATCGGCTGCCGTGCTCCGGTCGGGCAAAGCGGTGCCGAGGTGATCCTGGCTCGTGCCCATTTTGCGTTTTCCTCCGTCGATTTGCCGCTTTTTGCGGGCCGCGACGGCTAGCCGTCGATATGTCCAGCGGCCTTCGGGTGGTACGGTGCCCCCTTCAGCCAGAGGCGAAGGGCCTCGACATGAATGCCACCAATCACCTTGAACGTCATCGCGAGATTTCGCGCGAGGCAGGCGGCGAGTCGGCGGTCGGTCAGCGGCCGCCTTCGGCCGGTCTGACTGGCGGTGAAGAAGACCCCGTCGCGATCCGTCTCGCGAATGATCAACGCCAACGTTTCGCCCGGTGGCTCGACGACGAAGTTGTAGGCGGCGGCCATGTCGATGAAGGGCGAGACGTAGAACGATTTGTCCACGCTGTGCCGGATGCGCCCATCGGTGCCGCGCTTGTCCGCGTCGGCCGGCAGGACATAGGCATGCTGGCCGCCGAAGGTGTTCTTGACCTCGTAGAGCATGCCCAAGAGCGTGCCTGCGGCGTCGTAGGCGAAGTAGACACTCAAGGGATTGAAGACGAAGCCCCAGAGCCGGGGGAAGCACAAGAGCTCGATGCGGGCGATGCCGTCGATACCGGCGACGGCGAACTGCGCCTCGGCCCAAGGTTTCAACGGTGAGCCGTCGCGGGCCCCGTGATCCCTGGCGCGAAACGACAGGATGCCCGGCCGCTCGATGCGCAACAGTCGCGAGGTCTGGGCGATATCGGTCAGCTCGTCGAGATCGAGCATGAGCGAAAACACCCGATACCGAAAGGCGTGCCGCACCGGTCGTAGCCGCTGGTGCATAACGACGCCCTCGTAGATCCGGGAGCGCAGCCTGTCCGCCGGGTCGTTTGCGGTCACGAGGTTCGGCCGATCGTTCGAACCGTCATGCCGATTGCGCCGCGGCATGCTCGGGAATGCCGAGCGATGCCGCCGCGGGCAGCTGGCGCAACGCGTCGGTCGGCGTCTTCCAGGGGGCCGCTACACCGAGCCGTGCCGCAGCCTCCAAGCCGGAGCGCAGACCGTCCTCGTGAAAGCCGTAGCCGAGCCAAGCGCCGGCATAGTAGACGCCGCCGCGGCCCTGGATGCGCGCCATTGCCGATTGCGCCCTGATCGCCGCCGCGTCGAAGACTGGGTGATCATAAGCGTACTCACCGTGCACCAGAGCCGGATCGGGCTCCTCGATCGGGTTCATCGAGACGAAAAGGGGCAGGCGCTCGTCGATATTCTGCAGGCGGTTCATCCAGTAGGTCACGGCGACCCGGGCGCCGGGTTCGAGCAGATCCCCGGCACTATAGTTCCAGGCGGCCCAGGCAGCACGACGTTTCGGCATCAGGGACGGATCGCTGTGCAGCACGGCGCGGTTGGGCTGGAACTGAAAAGCGCCCAGGATGCCCCTTTCCTCCGCGTCGGCATCGAGCAGCACGGCCGTCGTCTGGTCGGCATGCGCGGCCATGACCACCGCATCGAAGCGAAAGTGGCCGCCGCGCCCGTCGACGATCTCGACACCACCGTTCACCCGTTCGACAGCGACCACAGGCGCGGCATTGCGGACATTCGGCCCGAGCGAACGGCGAATGGTCGCGACATAATCGCGCGAGCGATGCGTCAAGGTGCGCCAGGCCGGCTGGTCGGCCACGGTCAACAAACCGTGATTGGCGAAGAAGCGGAGAAAACTGGTCGCCGGGAAATGCAGCATGGTGGCGGTCGGGCAGGACCAGATGGCGGCGGCCATCGGTAGGAGATAGGCGCCGGTGAAAGCCTTGCCGAACTGGTGCGCCTCGAGAAAGCGGCCGAGGGTCCAATCGTGACGTTCGGCTGCGTCCAAGTGCGCCATACCGAGCTTGTTGAAGCGCACGACGTCGGCCAGCATGCGATAGAAGCTCGGCCGCAAAAGATTGCGCTTCTGCGCGAAGAGAGCGCCGAGCGAGGCACCGCAGTACTCCAGTCGCCCACCGTCGATGCTCGCCGAAAACGACATGTTGCTCGGTTCGGTCGCCACATCGAGATGCTGGAAGAAGGCCGTCAGCTCGGGATAATTGCGCTCGTTGTAGACGATGAAGCCGGTGTCGACATCGACGGTTTCACCAGCGACGGTCGCCTGTACCGTATTGCTGTGACCGCCGAGACGCGCCTCCTTTTCGAAGACCGTGACCCGATGCTGTCGGCCGAGCAGCCACGCAGCCGAAAGGCCGGCAATGCCGGTGCCGACGATGCCGATGTGCAAGCGCTGTCTCCGTGGAAGCAAAATGGGAGGGGGGTCTGAACGCTGGCACCATCGAGCGTAAAAATATCCGAGCCGCCGTCGCGTCGTTGCCGGGCCCAGCCTTCTTGATCGAGTGGCGGGGCCCGCCGGTCCCGGGGGAGGAAAGACCGGCGGGCTATTGCCACTGGCTTTTCAGCCGGCTGGCTATGCGAGTTTACGCCGGCGGTGCAACGGCGGATCACGAGGCAGCGCACGAAGGGCAAAGTTTTTTTCGAAAATGAACAGCCGGCCCGGCGACGCGCCCCTCAGGCCCGATCGTTCAGCGCCTTCGCCTGCTCGACCCAGCCCTCGCGAGCGATCCGCCCCTTGAAATCGAGCACCTCGTCGAGCCGCGCCAGATCCGCCTCGGTAAAGGCCGCGATCTGGGCGAACGTGGTGATGCCGAGCTTGTTCAAGCGCTGCCGCAAGACCGGGCCGACGCCGCGAATCCGCTCGAGATCATCGGGCGCCTCGGGCGGTGGCGTGAACAGCTGCGGCTCGGCGCCCGGCTCGGAACCACCGGCAGCGGGCGCCGCCGACTTGTCGAGCGCAGCCCGTTCGGCCATCAGCCGCTGGCGGGCCGACGAGCCTGCTGGCAACTGCGCCAGCTTCGCATCGATCCGCCGCTTGGCCTGGGCGATCCGCTCGGCCTCGCTGGTCGCCGGCTCGACTGCCGGCGACGGCTTTGCCGACTGGCTCGCCGGCGGCGTTGGTGCCGGCGACGCGGGGGCGGGCGTCGCGGGTTTTTCGCTCGCGGGTGGCGGCAGTTGCTCCTGCTGCAATCGGCGCAGTCGCTCTTTGGTTTCGTCGTGCGCCGCGTCGGCCCGCTTCACCTCGGCCTCGACATGCTCCAGCTTCTTCTTCCAGCCGGCCTCCATCGTCTCGCGACTCGCGGCATCACGCCGCTCGAAGAACCACCAGGCGGCGACCACACCCACCATGACGCCCAACACGAAGCTCAACACCGGACCCATTGCGTGCCTCCTCCAGACTCTTCTAGCGAGCCTTCGGGTACCGCATTAGCGCCGACCACGCCAGCAGCCTCACCCGGCAGCCGCGCACATCCTCCAGGATCATCATCGGGCATCCCCGAGGATCAGGGCCGCCGCCTTCTCGGCGATCATGACGACCGGCGAATTGGTGTTGCCCGAGGTGATGGTGGGCATCACCGACGCGTCGACCACCCGCAGGCCGTCCAGCCCGTGCACCCTCAGCCGGGCGTCGACCACGGCCTGTCGATCCTCGGGCGGGCCCATCTTGCAGGTGCCGACGGGATGAAAAATGGTCGTGCCGAGCTCGCCCGCGGCCCGCACCAGATCCGCCTTCTCGGTGACCGTCGGACCCGGCCGGTACTCCTCGGGGGCAAAGGGCGCCAAGGCCGAAGCGCTCATGATCCGCCGGGTCAGGCGGATGGCGTCGGCCGCCACTTGCCGGTCCTCGTCGGTGCCGAGGTAGTTGGGGGCGATCGCCGGTGCTGCCTTGGGGTCCGAGGATTTCAGGCGCACCGTGCCGCGGCTGGTCGGCCGGAGATTGCAGACCGAGGCGGTGATCGCCGGGAAGGGATGCAAGGGCTCGCCGAAGCGGTCGAGGCTCAGTGGCTGGACATGGTATTCGACATTGGGCGTGGCGAAGCTCGGATCGGTCTTGGCGAACGCGCCCATCGTCGAGGGCGCCATGCTCAAGGGGCCGGAGCGATAGAGCGCGTATTCCAGCGCCATCCTGGCCCTGCCGACGAGGCTCGAGGCCTGCTGGTTCAAGGTCAGCGTGTTCGCGACCTTGAAGACCGTGCGGATCTGCAGGTGGTCCTGCAGATTGCCGCCGACGCCCGGCAACGCGTGGCGAATCTCGATGTCGTGCTCGGCCAGCACGTCCGTTGGGCCGATCCCGGCGAGCTGCAGCAGCTGCGGCGAGCCGATCGCACCGCTGGCGAGAATGACCTCACGCGCCGCACTGGCCGATTTTGCCACTGTGTTCTCGACATAGTCGACCCCGGTGCAGCGTTTGCCCGCGAAGCGCAGCCCGGTCACCCGGGCACCGGTGACGACCAGGAGATTCTTTCTCGAGCGGGCGGGCTTGAGGAACGCCTTGGCGGTCGACCAGCGCACGCCTCTCTTCTGATTGACGTGGAAGTAGCCGCAGCCCTCGTTGCTGCCGCGGTTGAAGTCGGCGGTCGCCGGGATGCCGACCTCGGCCGCCGCCTCGCGGAAGGCATCGAGAATCGGCCATGCGACCCTGGGCTCCTCGACCCGCCACTCGCCGCCGGCACCGTGCAGGTCGTCCGCCCCGTGCACGAAATCCTCGGATTTCTTGAAGAACGGCAGGACATCGTCCCAGCTCCAGCCGGGATTGCCGAGCTGGCGCCAGTGGTCGTAGTCGGCGGCCTGGCCGCGCATGTAGATCATGCCGTTGATCGAGGAACAGCCGCCCAGCACCCGGCCGCGCGGATAGTGCAAGGCGCGCCCGCCGAGGCCGGGCTCGGGTTCGGTCTTGAAGCACCAGTCGGTCTTCGGATTGTTCTGGGTGTAGAGGTAGCCGATCGGCACATGAATCCAGAACCGCCGGTCGTGACCGCCGGCCTCGAGCAGCAGAACGCGGTTCCTCGGATCGGTCGACAGCCGGTTGGCCAGCACACAGCCGGCGCTGCCCGCGCCGATGACGATATAGTCGAACCCGTCCACGCTACCCCCGCTCTCGATCCCCGGAGCGGCCCGAAACCACCCTCATGCTGGACGTTAGCCATCCACTCGACAGCCGGCAACCACGACCGGTCACATCCCGCCGGCCGAGACCTGTCCCAGCTTTCGGAAAGGCTCTCAACCGGCCGAAGCGCTGCCGGCATAGGGGGGTGATGCGCCTCTCGCCTGTTCGCGAGCACGCTGCTGGCGCCAGCGATCGATCGGCGCCTCGACCAGGAGATAGAGGCCGATGGCGCCGAGAACGGAGAGGCTGCCGACGATCAGGAAGGTCGGCAACGGCGTGAACTCGCCGAGGAAGAAAACCAGGATCGGGTAATGGACCACATAGGTGCCGTAGGACAATTCACCGATGAACCGGTCGACACGGTTGCGCTCGGTGAGGCCGAAGAGGATCGGGACGAGCGGTGCCAGGATCAGGGCACTGAACAGGCTGGACGCTGGCAGCAAGTTCCAGATCAAGAGATGCGCCGGCAGGCTGAAGCCGATCAGAACGCCGAGCAGGGTCAATGGTCGCTTCTCGAACGCGGTGCGCAAGGCGGATGTCCGATACCAGCGGAAAGCGTGGTAGGTGAAGGCACCGAGGAAAAAGAAGTAGGCGGCGCCCGGGAAGAAAAAGTAGCTCCAGTAAGGGTAGGAGAGCGGGCTCAACACGATGGTGACGTGGACCAAACCACCGATGACAACGAGGGCTGCCGCCACCCAAGGACCGCGCCGCAAGAGAAACGGCGACACGAGATAGTAGAGCGCCTCGACGGCGATGGTCCACAGTGGATGATTGAGGACCAGGCTCGCTGCACTGTAGTCGAACGTGCCGCGGCGCGAAAAACCCATGCCGGTCTCGGGCGTGATGCCGACGAACCAGATACTGTCCATCCCGACGATGAACAGGTTGATGAAGCCGAGATAGGCGATTGTCAGGCCATCGAGCGAGCGCAAGAGGTCCATGAACTCGCCGAGCCCCATGGTCAGCCCGAACAGCAACACCTCGCCATAGACGAGAAAGCTGATGATCACCAAAATATTGACGATGAACGCCGGTGGCCAAAGGCGCAGTACGCGGTTGCTGTAGAACACCCAGTTGCTGTCGGGGGAGGTATATTTTTCGTTGAGCACCAGCGCCATGTAGAAGCCGGAAATCATGAAAAACATCTGCACGGCAAGCCAGCCGTCGGGCACGGGCACGCCAAATAAGGTGCTGGCACCAGCATGATAATAAACAACCATAAGGGCAAGAAAACAGCGTAGTGTGCCCAAAATTACTCTCCAAGTTGCGCCCTGTATCGACTGCTCGGGGGTGCGCTAGTCCCGCTGCTGACGACGCGTGAATTCAGGCACGGTCAGCAGCGCCGCGATGCATGACGAAGTCGCCCTACATCGAACCGACGCGCAACGTCGACGCCAGCGCGGCATAGTCACTCACCGTCCCGTCGCCCGCCTTCCCGCCCCAAATCTTGCGCAGATACGGCATGCCGACCCGCCGCGCCGCCTCGCCGTCACGGTCGTCGCGATCGCCGATCATCACACAGGTCTCGGCCGGCAGGTCGAGACGCTCGAGGATCCGCTCGAGCCCTCGGGCATTGGGCTTGAGGCGGTCGACGTCCGGGTCGAGCGCCGACACGCACAAATCGGCCTCGAGGCTCAGCGCCGCGAGCTTGTCTTCGATCGAATAGTCCGAGAATACCGCGATGCGGCGCCCGGTCGCTTGCAGCACCGCGAACAGGGTGTCGATGCCGGGGGCCCGACAGGCCGGCAGATGGGCAAGCGGCCGTTCGCCGAGCCAGTACTCGGCGATCCGCTGCACGTTTTCCGGGGGAATGTTCAGCCGCTCGGCCGGCCGGGTGTATTGCAGCGTCGCGATGTCGCCCACCTCCTCCTCGCCCAATGCCTCGCGAATCTGGCGGAAGGCCTGGACGGTGCGCAGGAGTCCGAAGTCACGGGGATGTCGCAGGCAGTGGAGCAGCAGGGCCGTCGCCATGCGCCGACGCATGCTCCCCTGATCATAGAGGGTGCCGTCGACATCGAAGACGACGGCCCTGATCGCTTCCCAGCGAACGGGCGGCATTGCGGACTCCTTAGCTGAACATCGGGTCGATGATGACGAATGACCTATGCGGTGCCGAGTGCCCGTTGCGCCGCGGTGGGCTGATCATCCGACGAGGTGGAGAAGCGTTGCCATGGCACGGTGGTTTCACGCGCATGGACTACGCCCGCTGAAGAGTGTCCCGTTCACCTCGATCATCGAGCGGCTCGGGCGCTTCATGTCGTTAGCGATGCAACAAATAGAGACCGATTGCGATAAACCCGAAGGCGGTGAGCTGGCGCAAGCCGAACGGCTCGTCCCAGACCAGATGCGCGATCAGGGCGGTCATCAAGAAACCCGCGACCAAGCTCGGCATGGCGACGCTGAGCGGCAAGGTGCGCAGCGCCGCGACATAGACGACGGCCGAGCCACCGAGTGCCCCGATGCCGAGAATCGTCTTGAAATGGAGGAGGGCGCGGAGCAAGTCCGCCCCCGCCAAGGCGCCGCCCTTGAGCAGCAAATGACCGGCAGCGTTCGATGCGATCGCTAGGGCGAGGAAGATATAGGCCTGGGTCACGCGGTGGCTCGAGCCTCCAGCCGGCGTTCCGGCGACGGACGGGAACGTTTCTCGATCGACATTCTTCACCCCGTTGCTCGGTTACAACAGCTACCACGCGCAGCCACAGGCAAATCCGCGGAGCCGGCAGCCGAATTTTCGGCACCATCCACATCGCACCGATCACCCCGGACCAGGGGGCCTCGAGTCCGGTTCGAGCATCCCCGTCTGGCTGTCGTCGGCTCTGCATGATATCATTTTCGCTGGTTGCCTAGCGCATGGTCGGTGGGAATCATAGCGCTCCACCACAAGTCTCGACGCGGGGTCGGTATAGAGCCGCCCTCGGGTACGCTCGACGACGGTTGCGGGCATCGATCGGCGTGGACATAACAGAGGCCCGCGTGATGGCGCCACGGCGTAGGCTCCATCGTCGACGAGCCTGCGACCTGCGTCGCCCGTCGGCCTCGCTTTGCCTGGAGAAATCAGCGCCCATGCTGCCGAGCTTCGACCGGACGGTGTTCGCCTTGGCGGAGTCGATCGCGCAGGAACGCTGCGCCAATACCCCGGATGGTGGGCAGGAGGCGCGCCAATCGGTGGGCCGGTTCCTGCTCGAGCAGCAGCGCCGGATGCCCGACTATTTGCGTCTGCCGATGCGCTGCTTGACGCTGGCCTTCGATGCCTGGGCGTTGCCGTTTACCGGCAGAAGTTTTCACAGCCTGCCGCACGAGGCGCGGCTGCGGCAAATTCGAGCATGGCGCGGCTCCCGACTCGGGGTACGTCGCGACCTCATTCGCTTTTACGAAGGGCTGACTATTTTTGCTTGGTACGCCGAAGCCTACGGCGAGGAGTGAGCGTGAGCCCAGCCGCGGAATGCTCGGGCCGAGCCCACCGACACGAGGATTTTTCATGACCGACAATGCCGGCTCGACCAGCGACCGCCTCGAGGCCGAGATCGCGATCATCGGCTCCGGACCGGGTGGGGCGGTAACCGCCACCCTGCTCGCCGAGGCCGGCTACGACGTCTTGATGATCGAGGAAGGCGGCCATCTCGGCCTCGACTCGGCCCCGCACTTCTCTCGCGACGAGATCACGCAGAAATATCGCGGCGGCGGGATCGGTGTCGCCATGGGCAAGGCCAAGGTCACCTATGTCGAGGGTCGCGTGGTCGGCGGCGGCAGTGAGATCAATCGCGGCCTCTACCACCGCATCCCCGACACGGTGCTCGATAACTGGCGCCGCGAGTACAAGGTGGACGCGCTGCGCTACGAAGACCTCGAGCCGGGTTTCGACGCCTGCGAAGCGACGGCGAAAGTCTCCTATCTGCCGGGCCCCGCCGCCAAGCTGTCGTTGAAACTGCACGAAGGCGCCGAAAGCCTGGGCTGGCAATCGGTCGAGGTGCCGCGGCTCTTCACCTATGCCGCGAACCCCGAGCCCGGCGCTTTCGGCAAGAAGCAGTCGATGAGCGAGACCTTCGTGCCGCGCTTTCTCGCCGCCGGCGGCAGGCTGCGGGCCGATTGCCGAATCGAGCGGCTCAGGCGCGAGGCTGGCGGCTGGCGGCTGGCGGGCCGGCAGCAGGATGCCGACGGACGCGAGCGGACACTGGAGATCAGGGCTAGCCGGGTTTTCGTCGCCTGTGGCGCCGTCCAGACCCCGGCCCTGCTGCGCCGCTCCGGCATTCGCCGCAACGTCGGCGACAACCTACGCTTTCACACGATGATCAAGATGGTCGCGCGCTTCGACGAGGTGGTCAACGTCCCGGGCCAGTTCGATCCGGTGCACCAGATCAAGGAGTTCGATCCGCGCTTCAGCATGGGCTGCTCGATGAGCAGCCGGGCGGTCTTGGCGCTCACCTTGGCCGACCGGCCGGAGCGCATCGCCGAGATCGATCGCGACTGGCAGCGCATGGGCATTTACTATGCCCAGATCACCGGCGGACAGGCGTCGGTGCGGACGCTGCCCGGCTTCGCCGATCCGCTCGTTCGGGTGCGCTACACGCCCGCCGATCTGCAGCAGCTCGCCCTCGGGCTGCGCCGCTTGGCGGAATGCCTTTTGGCCGCAGGGGCGACGACCCTGGATCCCGGAATCGGTGGTGCTCCCGCCTTGCACAACACGGCGGATCTCGCCAACCTGCCGCAGGTGTTGCCGAGCGATCGGTCGGGCCTTTCCGCCCTGCATCTCTTCTCGAGTTGCCCGATGGGCGAGGACGAGGATCGCAGTGCCGCGGACTCCTTCGGCCGGGTGCACGGGGTGGACGGCCTGCATATCGCCGATTCCTCGCTCTTGTGCGGCCCGACCGTGGTCAACCCGCAAGGCACGGTGATGGCGCTCGCTTGGCGCAATGCCATGCACTTTATCGAGCGGGACCGTCGCGGTAGCCGGAGCGCCGCGCCGGCGTCGAGCGCCGAGCGGGCGCTGGCCGAGCCCTAGGTGACGGGCACGCGCGACATCGTTGGATAGATGAACGCCCGTTGGCCTCGGGCAACGGACTGGCAAGGACGAGGGACGAATGAAGCATCTGGTCACCGGCGGCTCCGGCTTCGTCGGCAATCTGGTCGCCCGGCGACTGTTGGAGCGGGGCGAGGATGTGCGCATCCTCGATATCTGGGAGGACCCGTCGCGGCCCAGGGAGATCGAGTACATCGAGGCCAGCGTTACCGATCGCGAGCGGGTGCGCGAGGCGATGCAGGGCGTCGACGTCGTCCACCACAATGCTGCCCTCGTGGCGCAGACCGCCGCCGGCAAGAGATATTTCGAGGTCAATGTCGAGGGCTCGAGGGTCGTCACCGAGGCAGCGGCCAAGGCCGGCGTCCAGGCGCTGATCCACACCAGCTCGACCTCGATCTTCGGCGCGCCCGACAAGATGCCGATCACCAACGACACGCCGACCTTGCCCTTCGAGCCCTACGGTCGCTCGAAGCTCGAGGGCGAGCACGTCGTCGACGAGATCTGTGCCGAGCACGGCATTCCGCTGATCACCATCCGGCCCCGTGCCACCCTGGGCGCCGGCCGGCTCGGCATCTTTCAGGTGCTGTTCGAGTGGATCAGGGACAATCGCAACGTCTACGTGATCGGCAGCGGCGATATCGGCTTTCAGTTCATCCACGCGGCCGATCTCATGGATTTCTACATGACCGCCCTCGATCTCGGGCGGAGCGGCACTTACAATGTCGGCACCGACGAGTTCGGCACGCTGCGTGGCGATCTCGAGAAGCTGATCGCTTATGCCGGCAGCACGTCCAAGGTGGTGAGCTTGCCGGTATGGCCAGCGGTCAATGCGCTTCGGGTCCTCTATTACATGGGCCTCTCGCCGCTCGTGCCCTGGCACTACATGACCTACCACAAGGCCTGTTATTTCGATGTGCAGCCACTGCTCGACCTCGGCTGGAAACCGCGCTACTCCAACGACGCGATGTTGCGCGAAAGCTACGACTGGTTCGTCGCCAATCGCGACCAGCAGGGCGGGCAGAGCTCGGCCTCGCCGCACCGGGCACCACTGCGCCAGCAGGTGCTGCGGCTGGTCAAGCGGTTCTCCTGAACGACGACCGGGGCTGTCTCGGTCGACCTGACGCAGCCGCGCGGCAACGGCGCGGTCGCGTTCCCGATCGATCATTGCAAAGGTATCCGAGGGCTCGAATGGAACGTCTGATGCAGGCTGGCCGGAACCCGCGGCGATGAACGACGCCTTGGCAGGGTTGGGCAGGCTGCGCCCGTGGCTCCTGGTGGTGCTCGTCACCTTGATCGCCAACACGGCCTTCTTGGCCTTCAACCTCGTCGGCGCTTCGGTCGCCCCGGCGCATATGGCGGATCGGGTGAAGGAGGCCTTCGCTTCGGGCGATCTCACCGACAGTGACTACCACTGGTGGGATACCAGACTGGGCTTTCACCACTATGCCGATTGCTCGATCCTGCAGATGCTGGTCAACGACGAGCAGGGTCTGCTCGCGCAGGCGACCGGCCCGCTGCTCTACTACGCCGACGAAGGCCGGGAGGGGATGTGCCCCCTGCTCCGCGACATCGTCGAGACCGGCGGCGATCCAGCCTCCTATGTCCCGGACATCTATGTCCGTCACTGGCACGGCTACAACCCGGTAACTGCGGTCTTGCTGCATGGCCTCGAGCTCGGCCAAGTCCGCACGACGCTCGCCATCGGCGTCTATCTCAGCCTCGGCCTGCTTGCCGTCGGCGCCATCCTCCGGCGGCGTCTCGTCGCCGTCACCGGCTGCATGCTGGCCGTGATGCTGGTCTTCTGGGCGCTTCCCTTCTTCGCCCCGTCGCTCAGCCACGCCCCCGGCGAGGCCTGGCTGTTGCTCGGCCTGGCCAGCGTCCTGCTGTTCGGCGAACGGCTGCGCCGGCCAGCGCTGCTGCTGCCGTTTTGCGCCGTGTTCGCTGCCGGCCTCGTCTATTTCGAGTACTTCATCGGTCTCCTGCCGACTGCCGCGGGCTTCCTCTTTCCCCTGGTCTACCTGACCGTGGTGACCGGTGCCGCGCAATCGGATCGGCACCGCAACGCCTGGCTGCTCGCGATCGCCAGCTGGATCGCGTTCGTGATCGGCGGGGCGATGACGGTCGTCATCAACCAGCTCTTGGGCGCCCTCTTCGCCGATCCGCAGGCGCTCGGCGTCTTCTCGACCTTTCTCCTTCACTATCTCGGCAGTGGCAGCGAAACTGCGGGTGCAGCAGCACCGGTGCCGGCACCCACCTTCACCTTCGTCGAGCTCTTCGTCACGCTGCTGATGCGCGGCGTCACGCTCACCTATGGCAGCAGGCTCGGTGCTGCGGCCTTGTGGCTGATCGGCGGGATCGGCTGGCTCATCGCCTTCTGGCTCACCTGGCGGCGGCGCACGGCCGAGGCCTGGAGCGATTTTCTCGCCTTCACTTCCGGTCCTCTGGCCGTTCTCGCCTGGGTCGTGTTGTTTTCCACCCACACCTACATCCACGCCGACTTCATCGTGCGCATCATGATCGTGCCCCTGGCGCTCGGCTGGGGTGCTGCGCTCTGGCAGTACCAGGCGACCCGTGCCGCATCGTCGGCGGCATCGGCGCTGCCGCAGCAGGGCTGAGCTACGCCGGCTCCGGCGGCACCCGATCGAACCATGGATGCGCCCGCTCGAGCTGGCCCGCCACCTCGAGCAGCAGGTCCTCACGGCCGAGCGGCCCGCCCAGCATCACGCCCAACGGCAAGCCGTCGGGGGCGTGCTCCAAGGGCAGGCTGATCGCCGGGCAGCCGGTGATGTTGTAGAGCGGCGTAAAGGGGATCAGCGCGGCGTTGAGCTCGAGGAACCGGTCGAGATCGGCCATGTTCTGATCCAGCACGCCCAAGGGCGGCGGCGGGGCCGCGAGGGTTGGGCTCAGCACGAGATCGGCGGTGGCGAACAGGCGTGCGAACCGCCGTGCGGTCTGGTGCAGGCCGGAGACCGCCTTGGCGTAGTCCGTGGCCGGGATGGCCCGGCCGCGCTCGGCCAAGAGCCGGGTGCAGGTCTCGACCGTCGTAGCGTCGGCCCGGCGCCCGAGCACCTGCTGCCAGGTCAGGAGATCGTTGGCGGCGTTGACCGCGACGATGGTCGCCATGAGCTCTGCCACCGCCGCCCCGTCGATGGCGAAGCGGGCCGGCGTGACGTGGTGGCCGAGCCGCTGCAGCTTCAGGGCTACGGCCTCGGTCGCGGCAATGCAGGCCGGATCGACCGGATAATCGCCCGGGGCCTCGGTGACGAGTGCTATCCGCAAGGGCTGCGGGTCGCGGTCGGCAGCCTCGAGGAAAGTCCCCTGGATCGGCGGGCAGGCATAGGGATCACCGGGCTCGGGCCCGGCCGTGACGTCGAGGAAGGCTGCCGTATCGCGCACCGACCGGCTGATGACGTGGCCAGTGGCGAGCCCGTTCCAGGCCTCGCCGACGGCAGGCCCCACGGGATTGCGCGACCGGCTGGGCTTGAGGCCGACGAGGCCGCAGGCCGAAGCCGGGATGCGAATCGACCCGCCACCGTCCGAGGCGTGCGCCGCCGGCAGGATTCCCGAGGCCACGGCAACAGCGGCCCCGCCCGAGCTGCCGCCGGCACTCCGGCTCGGATCCCAGGGGTTGCGTACCGGCCCGTGCAGCACCGATTCGGTGGTCACGTTGATGCCGAATTCGGGACTCGCGGTCTTGCCGAAGACGACGAGGCCGGCCCGACGAAACCGGGCGATCAACGTCGTCTCGAAGGTGCATTCCATTCTCTCCATCAGCCGGCTGCCATTGGTGAGCCGGGTTCCGGGCAGAAAGGCGAAGAGATCCTTCAAGAGAAACGGCACGCCCTTGAAGGGGCCGTCCGGCAGCCCGGCCCCGAGGGTGGCCTCGGCGAAATCGGTCTCGATCAGGGTGAGCGGTCGCAGCAGTGGCTGCACCACCGCGAGCCGGTCGAGGGCCGCTTGCAAAAGCTCGGCCGGCGTCACGTCGCCGGCCGCGACCAGGCCTGCGAGGCCCATCGCGTCGTGCCGGCGGTAGTTGGAGAAATCCATGGCAAGGCGCCTTTTCACGTCGTCGTTAAGCGGTTCTTAACCCTGCCGCGGTTAAGTTTCGGGCAAGGCGATGCTCCATCCGAGGGTCGAGAGCCATTCGGAGCAGCGCCCGCAACTGATGGAGAAGGTAGCCGATCGATGGCCCATTTCACGACGATCAAGGCGCGCGGCGTCGGTCTTGTCGAGATTTTTCGCAACCCCGCCAGCCGCGAGTGGCACGATCTCGTGCGCCTGGCCGATCCGATCGACGGACTGCGCGCCTACCACATCGACGGCGCCCTTTACGTCTGGGGCTCGCTGCCGCTGCACCAAGACCTGCGGCCGTGGCTCATGGCCGAAATCGGCAGCTCGACCGGCAGCTGGATCGGCCTGCAGCTCGCACCCTTACTCAACACGGTGACGGTGACCGAAGTCACCTCGCCCCAGGGCGAGCCGCTCGAGATCGCCGGTGTGCGCGGCACGCTGCAACGCTCGCTGCCGCTCACCCGCCTGCTCGGCCGCGACGTCGTCATCCGCCGCATCGAGCGCGATCGGGCTACCGTCTGAGGCTGACCGGGCAATCGCGACGCTGGTCGATCGACAGCATCGGCGGATTGGCCGTTGCCGTCGATCCATGTCGGGCGAGCTTCGCCGTCCATGACCGTGCTCGAAAGCGTCGCGATCAGGGGCTGATTTGGTCGGTCGGGTCTTGCCTCCCGCCCAGATCAGCGTCGGCGACACGACGCGTCTGTTGCATGAACTGAACGATGATGCGCGGGTTACCGTGGGCGAGCACGGCATGAGCGCGATGACGAAGGTCGAGCTGGCGGCCCTGGCCCATCTGATCGACCTGCAGGACAGAGCAGACCTGGGCAGCATCAGCCGCGACGTCGACCAGCGCGTCATCGGTGCCATGACCACTCGGCACACCGACTCCGATGCCACTGAAAACGCTTGCGTCGCGGGGGCACTCCGGCTTCGATCGCTGTCGCAACCGCCGCCACGGGGAGAGCAGTCGGCATGGGACTCGAGGTCAACCGCGAGGTCTTCGTCACCTGCGCCGTCACCGGTGCCGGCGACAGCACCGGCCGCTCGGACAAGGTGCCGGTGACACCCGAGGCGATCGCCGCCGCCGCCATCGAGGCGGCCGAAGCCGGGGCCGCCATCGCCCATCTCCACGTCCGCGACCCCGCCACCGGCAAGCCCGCCCGCGACCCCGCGCTCTACCGCGCCGCTGTCGACGAGATCCGCAAAGCCGGCGTCGACGTCGTCTTGAACCTCACCGCCGGCATGGGCGGCGACCTGACGCTGGGCTCGGTCGAGCATCCACTGCCGCCCGCCGAGGACGGCACCGACATGGCCGGCGCCACCGAGCGTCTGGCCCACGTGGCCGAGCTCCTGCCCGAAATCTGCACCCTCGACTGCGGCTCGATGAATTTCGGCGGCGGCAACTACGTGATGACCAACACGCCCGAGATGCTGGAGGCCATGGCCCGGCAGATCCAAACCCTGGGCGTCCGTCCGGAGATCGAGGTCTTCGATACCGGCCATCTTCGCCTCGCCGAGTGGCTGCACGAGATCGGCGCAATCGATGATCCGGTGCTGGTCCAGCTCTGCATGGGCATCCCCTGGGGCGCACCGGACGATCTGGCGACCCTGGCCGCGATGACCAGCAACCTGCCCGAGGGCTGGACCTTCTCGGCCTTTTCGATCGCCCGCAACCAGCTGCCCTACGTGGCCTTGGCGGCCCTTGCCGGCGGCAACGCCCGGGTCGGCCTCGAGGACAACATCTGGCTGGAGAAGGGTGTGCTCGCCACCAACGGCCAGCTGGTCGAGCGCGCGGTCGCCATCCTCCGGAACATGGGCTGCCGCATCCTCGGCCCGGCCGAGGTTCGCGAGCGCCTCCGCCTAGAGAAGCGCTGGGCCTGATGGCCGACGCCGCATTCGAGGAAATCCGCACGGCGGCCGTCATCGGTGGCGGGGTGATCGGCGCCGGCTGGGCCGTGCGGCTGGCCCTCAACGGCATCGACGTGCACCTCCACGACCCGGCACAGGGCATCGCCGCCAGGGTCGAGACCGTCATCGCCAACGCCGAGCGCGCCTGGGCGAAGCTCACCATGGCCCCCCCTCGACGCCGCGGCCGCATCATCTATTCGTCGACCATCGGCGAAGCGGCCGACAATGCCGACTGGCTGTTCGAGGCCGTGCCCGAGCGTCTCGAGCTCAAGCACGCGGTCTACGCCGAGATCGAGGCCGCAGCCGCCCCCGACCTGCCGATCGCCTCTTCCACCTCGGGCATTCTGCCGTCCGACCTCCAGGCGCCGCTACGACACCCCGAGCGTCTCCTCGTCAGCCACCCCTTCAACCCCGTCTACCTGCTGCCGCTCGTCGAGATCGTGCCCGGCAAGCAGACAGCACCCGACCTGCTCGACCGCGCCATCGCCTTCCACGAAGCGCTCGGCATGCACCCCCTCCACGTCCGCCGTGAGATCCCGGCCTTCATCGCCGACCGGCTGCTCGAAGCCCTCTGGCGCGAGTCGCTTTGGCTGATCGAGGACGGCATCTGCACCACCGCGGAGCTGGATGATGCCGTCCGCTTCGGCTTCGGGCTGCGCTATGCCCAGATGGGCGTCTTCGAGACCTACCGGATCGCCGGCGGCGAGGCCGGCATGCGCCATTTCCTCGCCCAGTTCGGCCCCTGCCTGAACTGGCCCTGGACCCGTCTCACCGACGTCCCCGACCTCGACCTGGACCTGATCGAGACGATCGCCGGCCAGTCCGACGCCCAGTCCGGTGCTCACAGCATCGCCGAACTCGAGCGCATTCGCGACGACAACCTCGTCGGCATCCTCCAGGCCTTGAAGGCCAATGACTGGGGTGCTGGCCGGACACTTCGCCGCCACGAGCGCCGTCTCTACGACGCCGCCGCACCGACGAGGGAGCCCGACCTCACGCAACCGATCCGGACCCTCGAACGCCGCGTCCCGCCCGAATGGGCCGATTACAACAACCACATGAACGAGGCCCACTATCTGACCTGTTTCTGCGACGCCTCGGACACTCTCATGCGCCTGATCGGCGTCGACGCGGACTACCTCGCCAATGGTGGCTCCTACTTCACCGTCGAAACCCACATCCGCCATCTCGCCGAAGCGCGGGTCGGCGAGCCCATCCACGCGCTCACCCGCGTAATCGACGGCAGCGGCAAGCGCCTCCACCTCTTCCACGAGCTTTTCGACGGCAACGGTCAGTGCCTCGCCACGGGCGAGCACCTGCTGCTCCACGTCTCGCTCGAGACACGTCGTGTTAGCGAGCCCGGCCCTCCAGTCCGCCGGCGCCTCGACGAGATCGCCACCCACCACGCCCGCTTGGCAAGGCCTGAAGGCCTCGGCCGCGCGGTCGGCGATCCGCGCTAGGGAGCGGGCCTTGGACTTCGGGCTCACGGACGAGCAGCGCCTGATCGTCGAGACGACGCGCGCCTTCGTCGAGAACGAGCTCTACCCCCACGAGGCCGAGGTCGAGCGCACGGGCGTCCTCCGCCGCGAGCTCGTCGAAGAAGTGAAAGCCAAGGCGATCCGGGCCGGCCTCTACGCCGCCAACATGCCCGAGGCGGTCGGTGGCGCCGGGCTCGATACTCTCACTTGGCTGCTCTACGAGAAGGAGCTCGGCCGCGCCAACTACGCGCTGCATTGGACCTGCGTCGCCCGGCCCTCGAACATCCTCCTCGCCGGCACGCCAGAGCAGCGCGAACGCTACCTCTACCCCTGCGTGCGTGGCGAGAAATGGGACTGCCTCGCCATGACCGAGCCCGGCGCCGGTTCGGATCTCCGCGGCATGAAGGCCACGGCCCGAAGAGACGGCGCCGACTGGGTGCTCAACGGCACAAAGCACTTCATCTCCCACGCGGACATCGCCGATTTCGCCGTCACCTTCATGGCCTCGGGCGAAGAGCCGGGCCCGCGCGCTCCGAGAAAGCTGATCACCGCCTTCTTCGTCGACAAGGGCACACCCGGCTTCACCGTTCGCCCCGGCTACGGCAACGTCTCGCACCGCGGCTACACGAACGCCATCCTGGAGTTCGACGATTGCCGCCTGCCGGCCGAAGCCGTCCTCGGCGAGGTGCACCGAGGCTTCGAGGTCGCCAACAACTGGCTCGGCGCCACCCGCCTCCAGGTCGGGGCGACCTGCCTCGGAAGAGCCGAGCGCGCCTTCGCCCACGCGCTGGACTGGGCCTCTACCCGCGAGCAGTTCGGCCAGAAGATCGGCAGGTTCCAGGGGATTTCCTTCAAGCTCGCCGACATGGCGGTCGAGATGAAGGCCGCCGAGCTGATGATCTTCGAGGCCGGCTGGGCCTACGATCGGGGCACCGCCACCGACGCGCAGATGGCGATGGCCAAGCTCAAGGCCACCGAGATGCTGGCGATGGTGGCCGATGAGGCGATCCAGATCCACGGCGGCATGGGCCTCATGGACGAGCTACCGCTCGAGCGTATCTGGCGCGACGCCAGGGTCGAGCGCATCTGGGAGGGCACGAGCGAGATCCAGCGCCACATCATCTCCCGGGCATTGCTCAGACCACTCGGCGCCTGACCACTTGCCCGACCTCGCCCGCCTCCTGCGCCCCCGCTCGATCGCCGTCCTCGGCGGCAGTTGGGCCATGAACGTCGTCGAGCAGTGCCTGAAGGCCGGCTATGCGGGGTCCATCTGGCCGGTTCATCCGACCCGGACCGAACTCCACGGCCTCGCTTGCTACCGCGGCATCGAGGCGCTGCCCGACGCCCCCGATGCCGCCTTCATCGGCGTCAACAGCGAGCGCAGCATCGAGATCGTGGCGGCACTCGCCTCGCGGCGGGCCGGCGGCGCCGTCTGCTTCGCCTCGGGTTACCTCGAAAGCGAGACCGAGGGCACGGGCGGTCGCGATCTTCAGGCCCGGCTGCTCGCCGCCGCAGGCGGCATGCCGATCCTCGGTCCCAACTGCTACGGCTTCATCAACTATCTCGACGGCGCCCCCCTCTGGCCCGACCAGCACGGCGGCACGGCTTGCGCATGCGGGGTCGCCATCTTGACGCAATCGTCGAACATCGCGCTCAACCTCACCATGCAGCGCCGCGGCCTGCCCATCGCCTATGTCGTCACGCTCGGCAACCAGGCGCAGCTCGATGCCGCCGAGGTCGCGTCCGCCCTGCTCGACGACCCGCGGGTGACCGCCATCGGCCTCCACCTCGAGGGCATCAGCAGGATACGTGCCTTCGAGGCCATGGCCGAAAAGGCGCGCGTGCTGGCCAAGCCGGTCATCGCCCTCAAGGTTGGCAAGAGTGCCGAAGCCCGCGCCCAGACACTCTCGCACACCGCCTCGCTGGCCGGCTCGGCCGCCGGCAGCACCGCCTTTCTCGACCGGCAAGGCATCCCCGCCGTCGGCACGCTGCCGGTCTTTCTCGAAACCCTGAAGCTGCTGCACGTTCACGGCCCGCTGGCCGGCGACCGCCTGCTTTCCGTCAGCTGCTCGGGCGGCGAGGCGAGCCTGATGGCCGACTTGGCGATGGATCATCGGGTCGGCTTTCCGCCCTTCCCACCCGGCCAGAGGAAGCGCCTCGGCGCCATCCTCGGCCCCAGGGTCAAGCTCGCCAACCCGCTGGACTACCACACCTATATCTGGGGCGATGGCAAGGCGATGACCCGCGCCTTCACGACCGCCCTCGACGGGCCCTTCGACCTCGCCCTCTTCATCCTCGACTGGCCACGGGCGGACCGCTGCACCGCTCCCGGCTGGGAGATCGCGCTCGACGCGATCACCGATGCCGCAAGAGCGACCGGCAAGCCCACCGCCATCGTCGCCTCCCTGCCCGAGAACCTCCCCGAAACGCTCGCCATCCGGCTGATCGAGCTCGGCATCGTTCCGCTCGTCGGCATGCAGGAAGCCCTGCTCGCCATCGCGGCAGCAAGCCGGGCCGGGCAGAACATGGGCAGGCCGTCGCCGATGCCCGTGGCCCTCGCGGGCGAGGCGGGCGAGGATGCCGTGGTGCTCACCGAGGTCGAAGCGAAGGCGGCGCTCGAGGCCTACGGCCTGCCGACCCCCGAACGGGCCCTCGCCCGGAGTGCCGATGCGGTCGTGCGAGCCGCTGCCGCCCTCCGCTACCCCCTGGCCCTCAAGGGTCTCGGCATCGCCCACAAGAGCGACGTCGGCGCTGTCGCCCTCGGCCTTCGCGATCCGGACGAACTCGGTCGGGCGGCCGAGCGCATGGCCGGCGTCACCAGCGGCTTTCTCGTCGAGGAGATGATCGAGGGTGCCGTCCTGGAGCTCATCCTCGGCATCGTCGCCGACCCGCCCTACGGCTTTGTCCTGACCATCGGCGCCGGCGGCCTCTTGACCGAGCTCTGGCAGGACAGCGTCACTCTCCTTTTGCCGGCGAGCGACCTCGAGATCGAGCGCGCCCTCGAAGGCCTGCGCCTCTACGCCGTGCTGCAAGGCTATCGCGGCCGCCCCGGCGGCGACATCCGGGCCATCGTCCGGGCCGTCCAGGCGATCGCGGCCTATGCGGGCGACCACCACGACCGCCTCCTGGAGCTCGACATCAACCCCTTGATCGTCCGCCGCGAGGGGGCGATTGCCGCCGACGCGCTGATCCGCCTCGCCGCCCCGAAGGAGGCCGCCACGCCATGAGCGAACCCACCCGCACCGAACCCGTCCGCACCGAACGACGGGGCCATGTCCTCGAGGTCACCCTCGACCGACCCAAAGCCAATGCCATCGACCTCGCCACCAGCCGCCGCATGGGCGAGGTCTTCAAGGTCTTCCGTGACGACCCGGAACTGCGCTGCGCCCTGCTCACCGCCGCCGGCCCCAAGTTCTTCTGCCCCGGCTGGGACCTCAAGGCCGCGGCCGAGGGCGATGCCGTCGATGGCGACTACGGGGTCGGTGGATTCGGCGGGTTGCAGGAGCTGCCCGACATGAACAAGCCGGTGGTCTGTGCCGTGAACGGCATCTGCTGCGGCGGCGGGCTCGAGCTCGCCCTTGCCTGCGACATCATCCTCGCCGCCGAGCACGCCACCTTCGCGCTTCCCGAAATCCGCTCCGGCACCGTGGCCGACGCCGCCTCGATCAAGCTGCCCAAGCGCATTCCCTACCACATCGCCATGGAGATGCTGCTCACCGGTCGCTGGCTCGATGCCGCCGAGGCGCATCGCTGGGGCTTCGTGAACCATGTCCTGCCCGCCGACCGACTGCTCGCCGAGGCCCGTGCCATGGCCGAGCACATCGCGGCGGGGCCACCCTTGGTCATGGCCGCGATCAAGGAGATCGTCCGCGAGGCCGAGGCCATGCGGTTCCAAGACGCGCTCAATCGCATCACCAAACGCCAGTTCCGCACCGTCGACACCCTCTACGGCAGCGAGGACCTGCACGAAGGCTTCCGCGCCTTCACCGAGAAGCGTGATCCGGTCTGGAAAGGCCGCTGACGGTCACTCATTCGCCTCTGGGATACCGTTTCTCCTCCTCGAGAACATTGAGATCCATGTGGTTCCTCATATACCGCTCGGACGCCCGCTGCAGTGGCTGGTAGTCCCAGGGATAGTAGGCCCCGTTCCTTAAACTGCGGTAAACGACCAGCCGCCGCGCCTGGCTTTGACGTACCTCGATATCGTAGCTCGGCATGTCCCAAAACGTGTTGGCGAGGCTCGAAAGCCGTTCGAAATCATCAGCATAGGCGGGATCGCCGGCACAATTCACAAGCTCGTCCGGGTCGGAAGCAAGGTCGAAGAGCTGGGGTGGGTCGGCGGGGGAGACCACGAGCTTGTAGCGGCTGTCTCTGAGCGCGGCCATGGGCGCTATCGACCCCTCGGCCGCGTATTCCATCATCACTGGCCCACTGCGTGCGGCACCTTGGGCAACGGGCAAGAGGCTCTCGCCGTCGGTCCAGGGGGCGATCTCGGCGAGATCGATGCCGGCCAAATCGGCCAGGGTCGGCAGCACGTCGAGCGTGCTGACCGGCGTTTCGATCGTCGCCGCCGGCAAGCCCGGGGCCACCAGGAGCAGCGGCACGCGGACCGAACCCTCGAAAAAGCTCATTTTGAACCAGAGCCCGCGCTCACCGAGCATGTCGCCGTGATCGCTGAGGAACAGCACGATCGTCCGTTCGGCCTGCCGCGTCCGCTCGAGCACGCCGAGTAGCTCGCCGATCTTCTCGTCTAGGTAGCTGATATTGGCGAAATAGGCCCGCCTCGAGCGGCGGATATGCTCGTCCGTGATCGCAAAGCGCCGCCAGTCCGAGGCATCGAGCAGGCGCCGCGAATGCTGGTCGTGATCCGCATAAGCGATCGCTGGCACGCGCGGCTCGAGTTGGTCGCAATCGGCGTAGAGGTCCCAGAACCGCCGTCGCGCCACATAAGGGTCGTGCGGGTGGGTGAAGCTGACAGTCAGGCACCAGGGCCGCGCGTCGGCACCCCGCGCGAGGTCGTAGAGCTTCTGCGTCGCGAAGAACGCCACCTCGTCGTCGTATTCGAGCTGGTTGGTGATCTCGGCCGTCCCGGCACCCGTCACCGAGCCCAGATTGTGGTACCACCAGTCGATCCGCTCATCGGGCCTGGTCCAATCCGGCGTCCAGCCGAAGTCGGCTGGATAAACGTCCGTCGTCAGCCGCTCCTCGAATCCGTGCAGCTGGTCGGGGCCGACGAAATGCATCTTGCCCGAGAGGCAAGTGGCATAGCCCGCCGCCCGCAAGTGATGGGCGAAGGTGGGAATCTCGGCCGAGAACTCGGCGGCGTTGTCGTAGACCCGCGTTCGCCTGGGCAGCTGCCCCGACATGAAGGAAGCACGCCCCGGCGCGCACAAGGGACTGGCCGTGTAGCAGTTCGTGAAGCGCACCGATCGATCCGCCAGGGCCCGCAGATGCGGTGTGTGCAGGAAGCCCGCCGGCCCGTCCGGAAAGAAGGTGCCATTGAGCTGATCGACCATGAAGATCAGGATGTTCGGCCGCTCCGTCATTTTCCGCCGCCCTCGAAAAAAGCCACTGCCCTGTCGGCTGCTAGCCTTGTATGCCTGAAGCGAGAGAAAAGGGAGGTGAGCCTTGAGCGAACTGCCTAGCCACGCCCGGGTCGTCATCATCGGCGGTGGGGCCGTCGGCGTCTCCGCCCTCTACCACCTGGCCCTGGCCGGCTGGACCGATTGTGTACTGCTGGAGAAAAACGAGCTCACCGCCGGCTCCACCTGGCACGCCGCAGGCAACGTGCCGACCTTCTCGGCCTCCTGGTCGATCATGAACATGCAGCGTTACTCGGCCGAACTCTATCGCGGGCTCGCGGACGCCACCGGCTACCCGATGAACTACCACGTCACCGGCTCGGTCCGCCTCGGCCATTCCAAGGAGCGCCTGCGGGAGTTCCAGCGGGTGGTCGGTATGGGCCGCTACCAGGGCATGGAGCTCGACATCCTCTCACCCGACGAGCTCGAGACACGCTACCCCTTCGCCGAGACCCACGACCTCACCGGCGCCCTCTACGACCCCTATGACGGTGACATCGACCCGGCCCAGCTGACCCAGGCCATGGCCAAGGGTGCCCGCGACCTGGGTGCCCGGATCATCCGCTTCTGCCCGATGACCGGCGCCGTCCGTGAGGGTGACCAATGGCGCATCCGAACACCCCAGGGCGACATCCGATGCGAGAGCGTGGTCAACGCCGCCGGCTACTACGCAAGCGAGGTCGGCCGTCACTTCGGCCGCGACGTGCCGATGATGGTGATGAGCCACCAATACATCCTCTTCGAGACGATCCCCGAGCTCGAGGCCTGGTCGAAGGAAGTCGGCCACAAGCTGCCGCTGCTCCGTGATGTCGACAGCTCCTACTACCTCAGGCAGGAGAAGTTCGGGATGAATCTCGGCCCTTACGAGCGCAACTGCCGGGCGCACTGGGCCACACCCGACGACCCGATGCCCGACGACTTCTCCTTCCAGCTCTTCCCCGACGACCTCGACCGGCTCGAATGGTACCTCGAGGACGCCGTCGCCCGCGTCCCCATCCTCGGCACCGCCGGGCTGTCGCGCGTCATCAACGGTCCGATCCCCTACACCCCCGACGGCAACCCGCTGATCGGCCCGATGCCGGGTGTACCCAATGCCTACGAGGCCTGCGTCTTCACCTTCGGCATCTGTCAGGCCGGTGGCGCCGGCAAGGTCTTGGCCGAATGGGTGATCCACGGCGAGACCGAGTGGGACATGTGGTCCTGCGACCCCAGGCGGTTCACCAGCTTCTGCGATGAGTCCTACTGCATCGCCAAGGGGATGGAGGTCTACGGCCACGAATACGCCATGCACTTCCCCCGCCATGCCTGGCCCGCGGGCAGGCCCCAGAAGCTCTCCGCCGTCCACGACCGGACGACGGCCATGGGTGCCCAGTACGGTGCGGCCAACGGCTGGGAGCGGGCCAACTGGTACGCTCTGCCCGGCGACGACATCTCCGAAGAAGCGACCCAAACCTGGTCGCGCGAAGGCCCCTGGCACCAGCGCATGCGCGAGGAATGCCTGGCCGTCCGTGACGCGGCAGGTCTCCTCGACCTCCCCGGCTTCTCCCGCTTCAGGCTCGAAGGCGAGGGGGCCCGCGACTGGCTCGATCAGCTGGTCACCGGCCGCGTCCCGAAACCCGGCCGGCTCGGTCTCGGCTATTTCGCCGATGACGCGGGCCGGATCGTCACCGAGATGTCGATCCTCGCCATGGACGACGGCAACTTTCGCCTGATCACCGCCGCCGCCGCCCAATGGCACGACCGCGACTGGCTCCTGAAGCACCTCGCACCGGGCCTGGAGCTGACCGACGAGACCGAGGCCCTGACCTGCCTCTTGCTCACCGGCCCGCTGAGCCGCGCCATCCTGGCCCTGCTCACCACCGCCGACCTCGCTCGCCCCTGGCTCAGCCATCAGGCAGCCGAGGTCGCGGGCCAACCCTGCCACCTCGTGCGCGTCTCCTTCGCGGGCGAACTCGGCTGGGAGATCCACTGCGCGCCCGCAGCCGCCCCCGCCATCTGGGACGCGCTGATGCGCTATGGTGAGCCGCACGGGCTCCGACCCTTCGGCATGTTAGCCCTCGACTCGCTCCGTCTGGAGAAGGGCTACCGCGCCTGGAAGGGCGATCTCTCGACCGACTACACGGTGCTGCAGGCTGGCCTGGAGCGCTTCGTCGACTGGACCAAGCCCGCCTTCAAAGGCCGTGCCGCCCTCCTGGCCGAACGCGAAGCCGGTCCAAAGCGCGGCTTTGCCACGCTGATCGTCGAGGCCGGCGATTGCGATGCGCCCTATATGTCGACCCTCTGGCATGACGGCCAAGTCGTCGGCGAGACGACCTCCGGCGGCTGGGGCCACCGCATCGACCGCTCGATCGCGCTTGCCGTCGTCCAGGCCGACCTTGCCCGACCCGGCACCAGCCTCGAGGTCGAGATCTTCGGCGAGCGCTTTCCCGCGACCGTCCAGCCGGAAGGCCCGCTTTGGGACCCCACAAACGCCCGCATCCGGGCCTGAGGAGCCGACGCATGGCCGAGACCGTCCTCGACGAGCCCACTTCCCAGGAGCCTCGGGGCCGCCGCTCGGGCGGGAGGGCTGCCCGCCACGCGCTCCGGGCATCCCCATTGGCGCAGAACCTCCGCCCGGTCCGCCCGGGGCTCGAAGGCGGCCAATACCGCCCGCTCTCGGACGATGGCGTGCAGCGCATCCACGGAGCAGCCCTCGATGCGCTCGAAAAGATCGGCCTCGCCGACGCCCCGCCGTCGGGGGTCGAGATTTTGACCGGCGCAGGTGCGGTGCAGGGCGAGGACGGCCGCATCCGCTTCCCGCGTGCCCTCGTCGAGGACATGCTGGCCATCGCCGCCCGCGACATCATGCTTTTTGCCCGCGATCCCGCCTTCGACCTCGACCTCACCGGCAGCCGCGTCCACTACGGCACCGCTGGCGCCGCGGTCCATGTGGTCGATGTCGAAACCCGGGAATACCGCCAGAGCACGGCGCAGGACCTCTACGACGCGGCCAAGCTCGCCCAGGCACTCGACAACATCCACTTCTTCCAGCGGCCGATGGTGTGCCGCGACATCGCCGACAATTACGAGATGGACGTCAACACGCTCTACGGGGCTTGTGCCGGGACCACCAAGCATGTCGGCACCAGCTTCTCCGACCCCGCCCACGTCCAGGGCTGCTTCGAGCTTCTCCACCTGATCGCGGGCTCCGAGGTGGCCTGGCGCGAGCGGCCCTTCGTCTCGAACTCCAACTGCTTCGTCGTCCCGCCGATGAAATTCGCGACCGAGAGTTGCCTCACCATGGAGGCCTGCATTCGGGGCGGCATGCCGATGCTGCTCCTCTCCGCGGGCCAGGCCGGCGCCACGGCCCCGGCGCCTTTGGCCGCCGCCATCGTCCAGGCCGTGGCCGAGTGCCTGGCCGGCGTCGTCTACGTCAACGCCATGGCCCCCGGCCACCCTGCGGTCTTCGGCACCTGGCCCTTCGTTTCGGACTTGCGCACCGGCGCCATGTCCGGCGGCTCCGGCGAGCAGGCCCTTCTGACCGCCGGCTGCGCCCAAATGCATCGCTTCTACGGCCTGCCGGGCGGGGCTGCTGCGGGCATCGCGGACGCCAAGCTGCCCGACATGCAGGCCGGCTGGGAACAGGCGATCTCCAACGTCATGGCCGGCCTCTCCGGCCTCAACCTCGTCTACGAGGCCGCCGGCATGCACGCCTCGCTCCTCGGCTTCTGCCACGAGAGCCTGATCCTCGGCGACGACCTCCTGGGCCAGGTGCTCCGCTGCGTGCGCGGCATCGAGGTCACCGAGGACAGCGTCTCGCTGGATGCCATGCGCGCCGTCTGCCTGGGTGGTCCCGGCCACTATCTCGGCCACCCGCAAACCCTGGGCCTGATGCAATCCGAATACGTCTATCCCCTGACCGCCGACCGCACGAGCCCGAAGGAATGGGTCGAACTCGGCCGCCCCGACCTCGTGGCCAACGCCACCCGGCGCAAGCACGAGATCCTGGCGGCATCCAAGGCACCGCTGATCGAGCCTGTGACCGACGCCCGTATTCGGGCAGCCTTCAAAATCCACGTCTGAACGGAGCCAGCTCATGCGTCTCGGATTCGTCGGCCTCGGCGAACTCGGTGGCCATCTCGCGGCCAACCTCGCCCAGGCCGGCTTCGACCTCGTCGTCCACGATCGAGACATGGGTCGTGCCGACCGGCACCTAGCCCTTGGCGCGCATGGTGCCGAGAGCCCGCGTGAGCTCGCCCGCGACCGCGATGTGGTCCTCACCTGCCTGCCCTCGCCGAACGCGTCGCGCGCGGTTCTGGCCGAGCTCCTCGAAACGCTGCCCGAGGGTGCCACCTGGATCGAGCTTTCGACCCTGGGACCCGACGACGTCCGAAGCCTGGCCGCTCACGCCGAGGCTAGAGGCATCCGGACCCTCGAAGCGCCGGTCACCGGCGGCGTGCATCTGGCGGCAAGGGGTGAGATCACCGTGCTCACCGGCGGCGACGCGGATCTGGTCGCCCGCTTCGCCCCGGTCTTCGCGGCCATCGGCAACAAGGTCATCCACATGGGTCCCTTGGGCTCGGCCGCCGTCATCAAGGTCATCACCAACATGCTGGCCTTCGTCCACCTCGTGGCCGACGGCGAGGCCCTGATGCTCGCCAAACGCTCGGGCCTCGATCTCGCCAAGTCGTGGCAGGCCATCACCGCCAGCTCCGGTACCAGCTTCGTCCACGAGACCGAGGGCCAGCTCGTCTTGAACGGCAGCTACGACATCGGCTTCTCGATGGACTTGGCGCTGAAGGACCTGGGCTTTGCGGCACAGCTCGGCGCCGAGACCGGCGTTCCGCTCGACCTCGCGGCCCTCACCCGCGCCACCTTCGAGCGTGGCAAGGCCGCCTATGGGGGCAGCGCTCCCTCCACCCAGATCGTCAAGCTCTTGGAAGACATGCTGCAGACCGACCTCCGCGCCCCGGGCTTTCCG
>JAABSG010000022.1 GCA_011390475.1 Geminicoccaceae bacterium
CGGCATGCGTGAGCGCAAGTTCGGGCGGGTGATCATGATCAGTTCGGTCAACGGCCAGAAGGGGCAGGCGGGTCAGAGCAACTACTCGGCGTCAAAGGCCGGCGATATCGGCTTCGTCAAGGCCTTGGCGCAGGAAGGTGCCAAGGTCGGCGTGACGGTCAACGCCATATGTCCCGGCTATATCGGCACCGAGATGGTTCGCGCCATCGACGAAAAGGTCCTGAACGAGCGGATCATCCCGCAGATCCCGATCGGCCGCCTCGGCGAGCCCGAGGAAATCGCCCGCTGCGTGGTCTTCCTCGCCAGCGACGATGCCGGCCTCTTCACCGGCTCCACCTTGTCGCCCAACGGCGGCCAGTACATGGTCTGAGGGCGGCAAACCAAGTGAAGTGAGCCTGGGCTCTCCGCGCCCCTCCGGTACTTTGCGGCGGACAACGACCAAGACGGTAAACATTCGTCGAGGTCTGGGGAGGATGATCCTCCCCAGACTTCTTTCCTCTTTACGCCTGAAGTCCTGCTGACCTGCCTGACCGTGTATCTCACGGCATCACGCGGTTGTGTGTAGTCCCACCCTCGATTGACGTCGCCGTTCAGGGTAGGTCGGGGGCATGGCTTTGGATTGGAGACGGTTTTGATCGGCTGGCAGGCGGTGGTGGCTCGGCATTGGTTCGGCGCGCTGATGTTCTCGGTGCTTCTCGCGGCACAACCCGGTGACGGACGGGCGGAAGTCGAGCTGCCGGAAGCGGAGGTCGAGCGGATCGTGCGCGAGTATCTCCTGCGCGAGCCCGAGATCATCATGCAGGCGATCGAGGAGCTGCAGCGGCGTCGTGAGGCTCAGGCGGCGGTCGACCAGCGCGAGCGGCTGGCCGGCGAGCGTGAGGCGCTGGTGGCCGATGGGCGCGACCCGGTGCTCGGCAACCCGGACGGCGATGTGACCCTGGTCGAATTTTTCGACTACCGCTGCGGCTATTGCCGGATCATGGCGGAGCCGATGCAGAGTCTGATCGCGCAGGACCCGGAGCTGCGGATCGTCATGAAGGAATTTCCGATCCTCGGGCCGGATTCGCTGCTGGCGTCACGTGCGGCTCTCGCCGCGCACCGACAGGGTGGCTACGAGTCGATGCATTGGGCACTTCTGGCCGAAAACCGAATCGACGAGGCGGTCATTCGCCGGCTTGCCGAGGCGCAGGGCCTCGATGTCGAGCAGCTCCTGGTCGACATGCAAGCGGACCCCGTCGCCGACCATATTCAGGACAACATTCTTCTAGCTCAGGGTCTCGGGGTGAACGGCACACCCAGCTTCATCATCGGCGACACGGTGTTGCCGGGCGCCGTCCCGGTCGAGCGGTTGGTTGGCCTGTTGGCCGAACAGCGGGCGGCCAGCGGCGGCTGACGCCCGGAGCGTCAGCGGCGCATCGCTTGCAGGCTCTGCCAGCGGCGGCTGACGCCCGGAGCGTCAGCGGCGCATCGCTTGCAGGCTCTGAAAGACACCGAGCCCGGTGGCGAGGCCCAAGGCACCGAGGCCGCGGAGGCCGGTGACCGGCCCGAGGCCCTTCTCGCTCAGGCAATCGGTATAGACCACCTTTTGCCGGCCGAGGGCGGCGAGCGCTTTCTGCGCGACCGTCTCGGGCGTGATGGCGCCCGGCAGCCGGCCGCCGCGATACCCGGCGCGCGCGCCGAAGCTCGTTGCGACCGAGCCCGGGCAGGCCAGCAGGAGATCGAGCGGCTCACGGGCGAGTTCGGCCTGGAGCGCTTCGGTGTAGCTCACGACATAGGCCTTCGACGCCGCATAGACGGCGAATTGCGGTACCGGGGCGAAGGCCACGGTGCTCGCGAGGTTGACGGCACCGGCTCTTCGATGGTCGGCTCGGGCCCGGGCGAGCATGCCGGGAAAGAGGCCGCGACAGAGCCGGGTCGTGGCTTCGGCATTGACCCGCACGGTCATCGCCTCGGCTTCGGCCGGATTGGCGAGATGCGGGCCGAAGCGGCCGAGCCCGGCATTGTTGATCAAGAGATCGATGCCGAAGCCATCCGCCGCCTCGATGACCGTCGCACAGCCGTCGTCCGTCGCGAGATCGGCCTGGACGACCTCGATCCGCCGGCCGTCGCGCATCAGCTCGGTGGCGAGCGTGCCCAAGGCGTCGCTGTTGCGGCCGGTGAGCAGAAGGTCGGTCTCCGGCGGCAGGGCCCGGGCGAAAGCCTCGCCGATGCCCGACGAGGCACCGGTAATCAGGGCGGCGGTATAGGTCCGCGCCCCGCGCTTGTTGCACAGCATGGCAATACTCCTTTGCCGGATCATACGCGCTAGACCGCCGTTCGGGTCAATCTGGATCAGCCGGTGGTGCGCCAGACGATGCCGACGCCGAGCACGATCAAGGCCATGAACAAAAGCCGGCGAAAGCGCTCTTCGGCGATCCGCCGGCGAATGCGGCCGCCGAGCCAGAGGCCCACGAGGGCCGGGATCAGGGCCAGGGTGGAGAGTAGGGCCAGCTCGGCGGTGAGCAGCTGATGCTGCGTGAAGGCCACCATGAGGACCGCGGTCGAGACACAGAACAAAAGACCCATGCCCTGCACCAGCCGATCCTTGTCGAGCCCGAGGGCCTGAAAATAGAGCACCGCCGGCAGGATGGCCGAGCCGGTGAACCCGGTGATCAAACCGTTGGCGAGCCCGGTCAAGGGCGACAGCCAGCGCTCGTTCCGGCCCGGATGGGGCAGCGGTGGAGCCAGAAGGCTGATCGAGCCGTGCAGGGCGATGAGCACGCCCAAGGCCACCGCCGGCCCGGTGCCGGTGCTTCGTGCCAAAGCCCCGGTGCCGACGACGATGCCGAGCGCGGCGGCAATAAGCAGCGGCCAGAGGCGGCGGCAGGCGGCCAGTGGCTGCGGCCCGGAAAAGCCCTGGACGGCGTTGGTGACCAGCGACGGCACCAGGAGGACGGCAATGGCCTGGGTGATGCCCAAGGGAATCGCCAGCATGCCCAAGACGATGGTCGGCAGGCCGAGGCCGACGACGCCCTTGACGAATCCGGCGAACAGGAAGGTGAGGGTGATGAGCAGGAGGGTGTCGGCTTGCCACATGAGTCAGCTGGCCGGGCGTCCGTTGGTTGATCGACTGCTGTGCAAGCTCACCTGATCCTTTATAGCGGCGCGGGTCCGCCATTGCTCGTCCGGGAGCCCGCTGATGTTGCTGTCGCTTGTGGCAGGTTTTGTTCTCCTCGTCGTGGGTGGCGAGGCCTTGGTCCGAGGTGCCGTGGCGACCGCGACACGGCTCGGGCTCTCGCCGCTGTTCATCGGCATTGCCCTCGTCGGCTTCGGTACCTCGAGCCCCGAGCTGGTGACGTCGCTCCAGGCCGCCTTCGCGGGCTCGCCCGGCATCGCCGTCGGCAATGTGGTGGGCTCCAACATCGCCAATATCCTCCTGATCCTCGGCATCGGCGCCTTGCTGTTGCCCGTCATCTGTGAACCCAAGGCGTTCTACCGTGACGGCACCGTCGTGGGGGTCAGCGCCGTCCTGCTCGCCGGGGTCGTCATGGTGGGCCACCTCGACCGCTGGACCGGGCTCGCCTTCGTCGCAGCGTTGCTCGCCTATATCGCCTTCACCTTCATCAAGGAGAGCCGCAGCCCGGACGAGGCGGCGGCGATCCACGAGGCGGAGGCGGCGCTGCCGCTGGGCGACATGCCCATAGGCCTCCCCTTGGCGCTGGCCTTCGCGATCGGCGGCATCGCGCTCACCATCTTCGGCGCCAAGCTGCTTGTCGACGGTGCCATCGAGCTCGCCGCCACGGCCGGCATCTCGGAGGCGGTGATCGGGCTCACCGTGGTCGCGGTCGGCACCTCGCTGCCGGAACTGGTGACCGCGGTCGTCGCCGCCTTGAAGAAGCACGGCGACGTCGCCTTCGGCAACATCCTGGGCTCCAACATCTACAACACCTTCGGCATCCTCGGCATCACCGCGGCCGTGCATCCGCTCGACGTGCCGTTCGAGATCATCGAGTTCGACATCTGGGTGATGCTGGCCGCGACCGTGATGCTGCTCTTCTTCGCGGTCAGCGGCTGGCAGGTCTCGAGGCGCGAGGGTGCCGTGCTGCTCGGCCTCTACGTCGTCTATCTCGGGATCTTGGGCTGGGGGGCGCTATGAGAGCTCGACGAGTATCGCGATGATCGCCGCCTCAGAGCCCGGCCCGCAGCTACTCCAGGTCTAGCTTCGTCGCCAGACGCTCGTTCGGCAGACGAGCATGCTCGCCTGCGAGGATTTCGGCCTGCTGCCCGGGCATACCTGCGCCGACCAGCCGCTCGATGACGCCATGGGCGGCGAAAATGACGGCGTTCATGACACGAAATTCGGCTGGGTCGCACGCACGCTGCAACGTCGTTCAGTCCTCCTGCACCTCTGGCAATCCGTAGGCCAGCCAGACGCCGAGGCCGGCACAGGCGGCGAGGAGGAGGAGGGTGAGACCGACGCCGGCGAACTCGGCGAAGACGCCGACGAGGCCGCTCAGCAACAGGACCACGCCGATCAGCGTGTTGCTCAAGGCCACGTAGCCGGCGCGGCGGTCGGACCCCGCGAGGTCGATGATGTAGGTCTTGCGGCCGATGCGCATACCGGCGTGGGCCAGGGCCACGAGGAAGATGGCAGCCGGGATCAGGAGCGGCAGCCCGAGGCTCGCGGGGGCGAGCAGCGTCAGAAAGCCGGTGACCAGCGCCGTAGCCCCGGCGAGGCCGCCCGTGGCCATCATCACCTGTCGACTGGACTTGTCGGCGAGCCGCCCCCAGACGAAGGAGCTGATCCCGCCGGCGATGCCGGAGGCGAGGACCAACAGGCCCAGATCGAAAAGCCCCGAGCCCTCGCTCCGCTGCAGCAGCATGACGAGGTAGGGGGGCAAGAGGGCGGCCGAGACGAAGAGGGCCCTCGCGGCGACGAAGCGGGCGAAGTCGGGATCGCTCTTCAGTTGCGCCAACTCGCCTTTGACGAAATCGATCGCATTGCCGCCGCCCTCGGTGGCGCCCTTCTGCTCTTCCAGGCGGCTGAAGGTGAAGGCCGCGGTGAGGAACAGCGCACCGGCGGCGGTGAGCAGGAGGGCAAAGAAGCCGGGGCTGTCGGCTTGACCGAAAACGAGAAGATAGACGCCGAAGGCGCCGGTGCCGACACTCGCGATGGTTCCCGCATAGCCCGAGACGGTGCCGCGGCGGGTCTTGGCGATCGTTTTGCCCAGCACGTCCTTCTGCGCGATCGACGCCACACCGCGGGCGAGGCTGAAGACGGCGAGGCAGAGAATAACGGCCCAGCCGGCGACCGTACCCTCGAGCAGCAGTGCGCTCAGCGCCATGAGCACCAGGGCCACACCCTCGATCGCCGTGCCCCCGACCCAGAACCACTTGCGGATCGCAAAGGCGCGGATCTGCGCTGCGACCAGGAGTTGTGGCAGGAGCGAGAGAGATTCGCGGACCGGAACCAGCAGGCCGATCAGGTAGCCGGGCGCGCCCAGACTGGAGAGCAGCCAGGACAGCACCAGCTTGGGATCGGCCAGCCCGTCGCCGAGCTTGGTCAGCGCCAGCGCAAGGCCGTGGATGAAGAAGCTCCGCGGCTGCTCCTTGCAGGCCGCATCGGGAATATCCTTGCAGACCCGGGCCTCGTCGTCGCCGGTGAGCAGATCGTAGAGGTCGCGGGTGGGGCCGGGGGCAGGAAGCGCTTCGGCCATTATCGGGTCCCCAGGAAAATGCCGGCGGCGATGCCGGCGACGATGACGGCGGCCAGGACCGCGAAGCCGATCTTCACCCAGCTATAGGGCCGCTCGCCCTGGACCTGGCCGGTCCGCGCGTTGACGCAGAGGTGATAGCTCTTGCCGCCGAAGAGATAGGCGCCGAGCCAGCAGGGCAGGAGCACGTGCTTGTAGGTGCGGTCGCTGTGCTGGATGTCCATCCGTTGGATCTCCTGGACATCGCCGCCGATGGCGCTCCGCACGTCCATGGCGATCACCTCGCGCATCTTTTGCGCCGCCACGTCGAAGCACGCGTCGAGGCCGAGCTGGTAGGCTTCGGCCTGAAATCCCGCCACGAACTCGGGCGTATAGGGCTTCAGCCCGATCAGGTCCCAGGGCTCGAGCCGGTCGGTCATCCAGGTCGGCAGGGAACGGCTGGCCAGGACCAGGACATCGTCGAAGAAGCGGCTGACCTCGCCCGAGGCCGGGCGCCAGCGGACTTTCCGCACGTTCTTGGTCTGCGTCACCATCCGGCCATTGACGCGGGATCGAACCTGCATCGGCACGTAATAGTAATCGCCACGCCGACCGCGGTAGCGGGTTCGGGTCTTGCTGTCGAAGGTCCAATAGGGGAGGTAGACGCCAGCCAGCCGGCCCTGGTCGCGAGCGTAGGTCTTCAGCCGATTGGGGGCGAACCAGAGGTTCTGCAGCCACAGGCGGACGCGTTCCTGGGCCTCGCGGTCGGTCAGGAGGAAGGGGAGGAGGGCCGCGGGTTTGATCTGCCGGTGGATGCCGGTGTCGGTGACGATCGAGTGGCCGCAGAAGGGGCAGGAACCGGCGTGGATCGCCGGATCGAAGGTGAACTCCGCGGCGCAAGAACCGCATTTGACCGTGCGGGTCGCCTCCATCGGGGCATCGCCGATACCCTCGGAAAGGGCCGTATCGAGGCATTCCTCGACGATCTCGGTGGCCGCCACCTCGATCCGGTTGGTGTGGCCGCAATAGTCGCATTTCAACGTATCGGTGCCGGGCGCGTAGCTGAGCACGGCGCCGCATTGCGCGCAGGCGAGCTGCGCCTCGCGTGTGCTTTCTCGTGCAGGTCTGTTGCCGGGCGGCGGCGCATCGATGGTCGACGCGTCGAACGCCGACTTTCTGGGCCCCCAGGGCCCGAGCTTGAAACCCATAGCGTCCGCTCAGCTACCCGGAATCGGTGGCGGGGCCGGCGGGAAGATCGCCTCGAGCTCGGCCACGGTGGCGGCCTTTTCCCAGCCGGTCATGCCCTCGGCCCAAACGAGGTCATCGGCCGTCAGTAGGCCCTCGCTGCGTTGCTGGCGCAGCGCTGCCACCTCGTAGGGTCCATCCGGCTGGCCACCACGGGCGACGAAGAAGCTCTTGCTCGCCGGGAGTGGTGGCGGGGCAGGGGGTGCGGCTGTGGCCGGCAACGCTTGGCCGTCGCCGCCGCCCATCGAATCGGCGAAGTGCTTGGCCATCGCCATGCCCATGCCCATGCCGATCCCGGCACTGGCGCCGCCGTCGGCCGGGTTCTCGGCCGCGGCCCGCATCGCCTCGGCGGCCTGGAACTGGGTGTACTTCTTGAGATCGCCGATCACCCCCATCGAGGTACGGCGGTCCATCGCTTCCTCGACCGCGGGTGGCAGCGAGACGTTCTCGACGAGGAAGGTGGTGAGCTCGAGGCCGTAATTGGCGAATTCGGGGGCCAGCCGGCCCTGCACGAACTGGCCGAGCTGGTCGTAGTTGGCGGCCAGATCGAGGACCGGGATGCCGGAGCTGCCGAGGATCGTGGCGAACCGGGCGACGATCAGGTTCCTGAGCTGATCGGTGATCCGGTCGGTGGTGAAATGGCCATCGGTGCCGACCAGTTCGGTCAACAGCAGCGTCGGGTCCTTGATCCTGATCTCGTAGGTGCCGAAGGCGCGCAGGCGAACCGGGCCGAACTCCGGATCACGCAGCATCGCCGGGTTCTTGGTCCCCCATTTGAGGTCCGTGAACCGGCGCATGTTGAAGAAATAGACCTCGGCCTTGAACGGGCTCTCGAAGCCGTGACGCCAGCCCTGTAAGGTCGAGAGGATCGGCAGGTTGGCGGTCCTGAGCTCGTACATCCCCGGGCTGAAGACGTCGGCCACCTCGCCCTCGTTGACGAACACCGCGTTCTGCCCCTCGCGCACGGTGAGCTTGGCGCCGAACTTGATCTCGTTGTTGTAGCGCTCGAAGCGCCAGACCAGCGTGTCGGTGGACGAATCCGTCCATTCGATGACATCGACGAACTCGCCGAAGAGCTTTTGCATGATCAAGGGTGCTGCTCCGCGCTGGCTCAGCTCGCGGCTGGCTGGGTGACGTCGGTGGTGGCGCGGGCAGAGGCCGCCTGCAGGCTCGCCTTGAGCTCGCGTTCGGCCTCGACGAGCTGCACCTCGGCCTCCTTGCGCTTGGCCTTGCCCTCGTCGGCGATGCGCAAGCTGTCCTCGATGGTCGCGATCAGCTGGTCGTTGGCGCGCTTGACCACCTCGATGTCGAAGACCCCGCGCTCGACCTGTTGGCGGACCTCGGCGTTGACCTCTCTGAGATTGTCGGCGTTGCGCTGCAACAGCTCGTTGGTGAGGTCGGTCGCCCCCTTGACGGCCTTGGCAGCCTGGCCCGAACGGTAGATGGTGATCGCCTGCGCCAGCTGCTGGCGCCAGAGCGGCACGGTGTTGGCCATGGTCGAATTGATCTTGGTGACCAGCGACTTGTCGTTCTCCTGGACGAGGCGGATCGACGGCAGGCTCTGCATCGTCACCTGTCGGGTCAAGAGGAGGTCGTGCACCCGGCGCTCGAGATCGTCCCGCCTGGAGCGGAGATCACGGAGCTTTTGCGCCTCGATCACGTCGTCCGACGCCTCGACCTGCTTCGCCAGTGCCGGGATCGTTTGCTCGTCGAGCTCCTTCAGCTTCGCCCGACCGGCGGCGATATAGACCTCGAGGGCGCGGAAATAGTCGAGATTGACGTCGTAGAGTTTGTCCAGCTTGGTGATGTCGGTGAGCAGCGTGGTCTTGTGCCGCTCGAGATCGTTGCTGATCGTCTCGATCTGGTCGCGCACCGTCTCGTACTGGCCGAGATACTCCTGCAGCTTGTTCTTCGCCCCGAAGAGCCTGGCGAAAAAGCCCGGCTGATCACGCGGGTCGATCGCCTCGAACTTGAGCTCGCGCAACTTGCTGACCATGGTGTTCAAGGCGTCGCCGGCCGGGCCGATATCCTTGGTGCGCACCGATTCGAGCATCGAATCGGAGACCTCGGTGAGCTGGGCCTGGGCCTTCGAGCCGAAGAAGATGATCGAGTTGCTGTCGGTGACGTCGAGCTCGGCCATCGCCTGCTCGACCTGCTGGACGGCGGTGCCCTCGAGGTTCAGCTCGAGGTCCTGCACGAGCTCGCCCGACAGGACGGCCATTTGCGTCGCGAGCGCGGTCGGTGGCGGGGAGGTCGTCATGGTCGTCGTGGTGGCGGCCTCGGGCGTCTTCTCGGGCGGCGGGGTCATCGATCTGCTCCAGGCTCTGCGCACCATGGTGCGGCTAGTGGACACCTTCGCGTTCGAGCTGCGTCTTCAAGACGTCGATCTGCACCTCGAGATCGAGCGAATCGTTGCGCTTGAGAACCTCCGACTGCTCGGCGAAGACCTGCTCCACCGTCTCTAGCACATGCCGGAAGTTTTCGGCCAAGGGCGTTTCGGCGAGATCCTGCTGCTGCCGCCGGTAGCCGCCCACCACATCGCGCGTACCGTCGAGATAGGTGACGAGAAAACGCCGTGCGCGACGGATGTCCTTCGGATCCTGCTCGAGCTGCCGCAGCACGCCCGAGGCGCTCTCGGTGATCCGTGCCAGGCGCTCCTTGAGCTCGCGGGAATGCAGACCCCGGGCTTCGGTCTCGATCTGCCGGACCTTGCCCCGGGCCTCCTCGAGGGCGGCGAGCACGGCCTCGGTCTTGAGCCCGGCGCGTTCGGCCGTGGCGGCATCGAGGCCCTTGTCGCGCCTGGGATCGAGCCCGTAGGCGAGCACCGAGGCATAGCTCATGAGGCCGCCCGCGACCAGGCCCAGGATCAACGGCTGGTGACCGGCGATGGTCGCGATGGCGAAGCCGGCGAGGCCGATGGCGATATGGCCCACCAGCTTGAACGGCGGTGGTGCCTTGGTGATCGCCCGCTCGTCGTAGTCGCGCGCGGCCTCGCGGCCGCGGCGAATCAGCCGGGCGGCCAGCTGCAGCCCGGCGATCGCGCCCAAGGCACCGATGACCTTGGCCGGGCTGGCGAAGAGCAGACCGGCGATGACCGGACCGACGCAGAAGAACGTGGCGATATGCAGCGTCCAGGGCTCCTGCGTGGCGGCCGGCAGGGCGGACCCGGCCGCCGCCTCCACCCGGGAGCCGATCCGTCGCGAGAAGGCACTGCGCTCGTCGGTCATGCGTGGTCAATCAGGAGGTTTGGCACGAGGTCTGGCATGAAGTCTGGTCACGAGGCGCTCAAAACAGCGCCATAGTTGCGAGCAGCCAAAAGCCCACCAGGAGGATCGAGATGCCGAGCCCGCGTTTCATCGTCCCTCGATGCCCTGCCGATATCTGCGTCCCGCGCTCAGTAGAGGAAAAGCGCACGGCGGAAAAGTGGCGTCGACGGCGCAGGCCCAGCGGCTGTGCTCCGTCACACGCGAAGACGATGCCTGGTGACGCGGGGCGCTCAATCGCAACTCAGGTCGAAGGCGGCGAGACCTTCCTCGAGGTAGTCGGCGAGGAGCGGCATGCCCATGAGATATTGCGCCGTGCGGTCGTTGTGGGCACGCGCGGCCTCGGCGCGGGCGTCCGCCCACTCCTCGACCGTATAACTGCCGCGGCCGAGCCACGCCAAGGCTACGAGCTCGATCTGTTCGTCTTCGTTGAGGGCGGAAATCATCTCGACGAGCTCGTCCTCGGTGTTGTCCGCCTCATCCTCGTCGATCGCCTCGTCGTGCGCCTCGACCTCGTCGACCTCGCCATGCGCGAGGTCGGAGCCCGGATCGTCACCGGCCGCGTCGAGGTCAGCATCGAAAACCCGTGCCTTGACGATGATCGCGCAGACCTTGTCCGGATCGATGGTTAACATTATGGTTGAATCTCCCCATGTCGAGTTTCGCCGTTTCGTTGAGCCGAGCGGCATCGGTCAGGGATGATGCAGATGCTGCGGCGGTAGCGCAACAATCGCTCGACGTTAACCCTTCTTCCACTAATTTCTGGTAGAGCTCTGAACCGAGATACTATCCAGAGGACGCGATGGCCCCGATCTGCCGGCCGATCTGCTCGCCATTCGGGCTCCCAACCCGGCAGCCCGAGGTCAGCTCCCCCGAGGCCGAACCTATGGTGACGAGCCGAGAGTATTCATGACCAACCCGAATCGTTACATCTACCGGGTCATTTTCTTTCTCGTGTTGGCTGTGGCCGTGGTCGCCGCGCTCTACGAGGTCATCGCCCGCGCCTTTGTCCAGAACCCGGCGCTGAACTGGCTGATCATCGGTGTGCTGATCCTCGGCATCGCCTACGCCTTTCGCCGCATCTTGATGCTGCGTGCCGAGGTTGCCTGGATCGAGGCTTTTCGCACCGCCGGGCCCGGTTTTTCGATGGCCGCTCCGCCGCGGCTCCTGGCCCCGGTCGCCGGCGCATTGGGCGAGCAGGCGAGACGCGATCGGGCGTCCCTCAACGCGCTGTCGATGCGCTATCTGCTCGACAGCATCAGCGCCCGTCTCGACGAGAGCCGGGACATCACCCGCTATCAGACCGGGCTCTTGATCTTCCTCGGTCTGCTCGGCACCTTTTGGGGGCTGTTGGAGACGATCACCTCGGTCGGCCGGGTGATCACCGATCTGTCGCTGACCGGCGACGACATGGTCGGCATGTTCGACGACCTCAAGGCCGGTCTCGCTGCACCCCTGAGCGGCATGGGCACGGCGTTCAGTTCGTCGCTGTTCGGCCTCGCGGGCTCGCTGGTCCTCGGCTTCATCGACCTCCAGGCAACGCAGGCGCAGAACAGTTTCTACAATGATCTGGAAGAATGGCTGGCCAGCCTGACCCGGCATTCCTCGACCGATGGCGGGCTGACGACGACGGGCAGCGCGGTGAGCCAGCCTTTGCCGACCTATCTGCAGGGGCTGCTGCAGCAGACGGCCGAGAACGTCGACCAGCTGCGCCTCGCCCTCGATCGCAGCGAGCACGCGAGGAGCGAGCTCAACGGCACGCTCGCGATCCTCAACGAACGGCTGGGTCAGCTCCACGAGCAGATGCGCGACGATCACGCGGCCCTGGGGCGGCTCGCCCAGGGCCAGGCCGACGTGCAGCAGGCGATCGGCAGAGGCACCGTCGTGACCCTGGACGAGGCCACCCGCGAGCATATCCGCAATACCGATCAGAAGCTCGGCCGTCTGATCGACGAGCTGGCGCGCGGTCGCGAGGAGAGCACGCGCGAGCTCAAGAACGAGATCAAGCTGGTGTCGCGGACGATCGCCATCGCCGCCGGCGAGCCGCAGTCCCTGCGCCCGTGACGGTAGCAGGTCCGACGACGGCCGAGCGGCAGAGCGGCCCCGGGCAGACGCCGGCCGGCTCCTGCGGCCGGGAGCGCTGAGCCGTGGCGCGCGGTCGCGGTAGTCAGCGTGGCGGCTCTACCGACATTTGGCCGGGCTTCGTCGATGCGCTGTCGACACTGCTCATGGTCATCATCTTTCTGCTGGCGGTGTTCGTTCTGGCCCAGTTCTTCTTGAGCCAGCAGCTCGAAGGACGCGATGCGGCGATGAACCGGCTCGAGGCCGAGATCGCCGCCCTCGACCGCGAGCTCGGCCTCGAGCGCGACAGCTCGGCCGAGTTGCGCCGCAGCCTGGCCCGCCTTTCGACCGACCTGCGCGGCGCCATTGCCGACCGCGATGCGCTGACCGACCGGATGGACGATGTCGCGGCCGAGCGCGACCGTCTGGCCGAGGCGATAGCGCTCGCCGCGGATCGAGAGTTGCAGCTCCAGGAGACGCTCTCGGCCTTGCGGCTGGAGCGTGACAGCTCCGCCGCCGAGGCGGAGGCTGCCAGCGCCGATCTCGAGGCGGCACGGGCCACCATCGCGGCCGATCGCGAAACGCTGGAAGCGCGGCTCGCCGAACTCGTCCAGCTCCGCCGCGACATCGAAGCACTGCAGACCCTGCGGGCGGAGCTCGAAGCCGAGGTGGCCGAGACGGCCGATCTGTTGGCTGCGGCCGAGACCGACCGGGAGGACTTGGCGCAAGCGCTCGGTGCCGTCCGCGACGAGCGCGCGGCGCTCGAGGCGCGTCTCGCCGACGAGGCGGAGCGCACCAGGCTCGCCCAGCGCGAGCTCGAGGACCGCGAAATCCGGCTCGAGGAGTTGTTGCGCAGTGCCACCAGTCTCGAGGCCGCGCTCGACGACGAGGGCCGGGCCCGCGAGGAGGCGCTGGCCGAGGTGGCGCTCCTGACCCGGCAGATCAACGCGCTTTCGGTCCAGCTGGCCGAGCTCGACCAGATCCTCGACGCGCGCGAGCGCGAGGTCACCGAGCAGAGCGCCCTGATCGCCGATCTGGGCGCCCGGTTGAACGTGGCCCTGGCGGCTCAGGTCGAGGAGCTGTCGCGCTTTCGATCCGACTTCTTCGGCCGCCTCCGCCAGGTCCTGGGTGACCGTGACGAGGTGCGAATCGTCGGTGATCGCTTCGTCTTCCAGTCCGAGGTGCTGTTCGGCTCGGGCGAGGCCGAGGTCGGCGCCGAGGGCCGTCGCCAGCTCGCGCAATTGGCTGAAACCCTGGCCGGCATCGCCGCCGAAATCCCGGAGGAGTTGCCGTGGGTGCTGCAGGTCGACGGCCACACCGACCGGCGGCCGATCAGCACGGCTCGCTTTCCTTCGAACTGGGAGCTTTCCGCTGCCCGAGCCATCTCTGTGGCTCAGGTGCTGGTCGAGCAGGGCATTCCGCCGGATCGGGTCGCCGCCCGCGGCTTTGCCGAGTTTCAGCCTCTCGACCCCGCCGATACCCTCGATGCCTATCGCCGCAACCGGCGCATCGAAATCAAGTTGACCACGCGATGAGCGGTGCCGCGCGACCATCGGTGCGGCGCGGGGCGTGCCGGCGATTGCTTTTGCCTGGCGATCAGGCAAGACTGCCGAGGCTGTCGGTGGTGTCGGCGCTTCGGCGCAGGGGACGACCGACACCGGTTCGGCCCGAGGTCACTCGGCTCGCGCCGGGTCGACGCGGGACTCGTCCGGATCGAGGCCTCGGGGCTTGCGTGGAGCGGTCCGATTTGGCACGCAACCCGCGGCGAGCGCGTCGGTGCTCGACCGTGGCGACGAGCCGCGAGCAGCGGTTGCGGGGAGAAATGGGATCGTGACGGAGACCGGGGAGACGGCAGCGGCGGGCGCGGGTGGCACGAAGGGCGCCAGGGTGCCGTTCGATTCGTTGATGGCGACCCATCGCGGTGCCCGGCGCAAGCTGCAACTCTATCTCTTCGGGCTGCTCGCGGTCGGGCTCGGGCTCCTGTTGCTGGGCATTGTCGCGGTCCTGCCGCTGTTGCCGGCACTGGTGGTCGGCATCGTGACCATCGCCGTTGCGGTCTTTCCCTATCGCGAAATGGTCGAGCGTGACGAGCGGATCGAAGGGCTGCACGTGCTGCACGACGAATGGCGGGAGCTGTCGTCGAGCAGTGCCACCCCGGAGCAGGACAACGATCGCTTCATCGAGCTCTTGTGGAAACTCTACGGCAGGCGTTGAGGCCGATTTTGGCGGGATGGCATGGCGAACAGGATCTCTGAACTCGAGGCGCATCTGCGCCAGTGGGAAAGCGGCAAGCAGAAGCGCACAGCGGCCTTCACCCTGATCCCGATTGCCGCGGCGCTCGGGGTCGGTTGGTACGCCTACGACCGGGTGGCCGCGGTCGAAGGCGAGCTGGAGGAGACGCTGACCACCCTCGAGGCGCCGGTTGTGGATGCCAGCGGTCCGGCAGCCCGGCGGGCGCAGCTCGCAGCATTGCGTGAGCAGGTCGTCGAGTTGCGCCGACTGCCGGCCTCTCTGGCCGAAGCAACCGCGGCGCGCGAGGCGCTCGAGGCGACCCTGGCCGAGCGCGACGCCGAGGTGGCAGCGCTCCAAGCCCAGTCCGTCGAGATCGCGGCACTCCAGGCCGAGCGCAATGCCCTGACCGCCGAGCTTGCGACGCTGGCGAGTGAACGTGACCAGCTGCGCGCCGCAGTCGAGGCTGCCGCGGCCGAGCAGGCGGCTGTCATGACCGCGGCGGACGAGCAAGCGACGGCGCTGGCCGAGGCGACGGCCGAGCTCGCCGCGGCCGAAGAGCGTCTGGCGGCACTCGCGGGTGCCGAGGCGGAACGCGCGGCACTGGCCGCCGAGTTCGCCGAATTGCGCGAGGCCGAGGCCGCGCTGGCGCGGGACGCCGCCTTGGCGGAGCGTGAGCGGGAGTCGTTTCGGGCGTTGGCGGCGGAGCAGGAGACGGCGCTCGCCGAGACGACGGACGCTCTGATCGCGGCGGAAGCGCAGCTCGCCGAGCTGGCCGGCGCAGAAGAAGAGCGCGCGGCGCTCGAGGCGGAGCTGGCGGAATTGCGCGAGGCGGAGGCCGCGCTGGCGCGGGACGCCGCCTTGGCGGAGCGCGAGCGGGAGTCGTTTCGGGCGTTGGCGGCGGAGCAGGAGACGGCGCTCGCCGAGACCACGGACGACCTGATCGCGGCGGAACAGCGACTGACCCGGTTGGAGCTCGAGGCGGCAGAGACCGTCGAGGCCATCCTTGCCGAGCGGCGTTCGGCCGTGGGCGAGTTGCTCGAGGATCTGGCCGAGGCCGGAGCGCGGATCACGTCGCTCGAGGAGTCGCTGGAAACTGCCGCCGCCGAGCGCGCATCGGTCGAGACGGCCATGGCCGAGCTCGATGCGTCGCGGGCATTGGAGGAGGCCGAGGCCGAGGCCAGGATCGCCGCCCTCGAGGCCGAACTCGTGACCGCCGACGCGCGGATCCAGGAGTTGCGCGAGGCCGACGGTGTGGCGGTCGACGAGCGGGTGAGTAGGCTGGAGGCCGAGCGCGATGCGGCCCGCGACTCGCTTGCCGCGTTGCAGGCGACCGCAGCCGCTCTCGAAGAGGAAGCGGCGCGAGCGGCGGAGCTCGAGCGGGAGCTCGGGCTGGCGACCAGCACGGTGGCGGCGCTGCAGGGCGTGCGCGATGATCTGGCAGCGCAGCTCGCAGCGGCGCAGGACGCGTTGATCGCAGCCGATGCGGCGGAGAGCGAGGCCGTGGCGGCGTTGCAGGCGACGATTGTCGGGCTGGAAGCCGAACGGGATACCCAACGGCAGGCATTGGATGCGCTGCAAGCGACCGTTGCCGGCCTCGAAGCGGCGGCGGCACGGGTGACCGAGCTGGAGGGCGAGCTCGCTGCTTTGGGCGAGCGTGCGGCCGAAGCCGAGCAGGCGTTGGCGGTGGTGACTGCGGAGCGCGACGATGCCGAGGAGTCACTGACGACGCTGCGCGACAACATCCGCGAGCTCGAGGCCTCGCTCATTCGTGGTGATCGTTCGCTGGCGTCGCTCCGGACGACGCTGGCCGAGGTCGAGGGCGAGCGCGACGAGGCGATCGAGTTCTTGACCACGATGCGCGAGAACAATCGCGAGCTCGAGGCCGCGGTCGTCCGCGGTGACCGTGCGCTCGCCGAGGCCCGCGCGGCGACGGCGGCGATGGAGACGCAGCGCCGCACCGCCGAGGCCCGCGTGGCCGCCCTCGAGCAGGAGGTGGCGGCGCTCGAGAGCGAGGTCCTGGAGGCTGCCGCCATTCAGCCCTTCGCGGCGAGCGAGAGCGCGCGTCAGCTCGATTCGCTACTCGATGTGGATGCGGCGACGCGTGAGCGGCTGGCTGCCTTGGCGGCAGAGCTCGCCGAGCTCCGGGCACTGACCGAGGCACAGCGGACAGCGCTCGTCGAACGTGACGAGGCGGCGACCGGCCGGGTCGATGCGATCAGCGCCCAGCTGGCGAGCAGCCTCGCGGTTTCGCCGGCCGATGCGAGGGCGGCAGCCGCAGCGGCGGTGCGCCGTGAGTCGCAGATCGCGGGGGAGGTGCTCGCTCGGGTCGGTGGCGCCGACGATGTCGCTCTCGTGAGCGGACGCAACGTCGCCTACACGGCCGGGCTCTCCTTCGCGCCGGCCGAAGCCGATCTCTCGCCCGAGGGCGAGGCCGAGCTCAGCCAGATCGCGAGCGAGCTGCGGCGTTTGACCGAGACCTTGCCGGACGACCTGCCCTGGATGCTCAGGGTCGACGGACACACCGACGACCTGCCGATTCGCAGTGGTCGCTTTCGCTCCAACTGGGAGCTGTCGGCGGCCAGGGCCAGCACCGTCGCCCAATATCTCGTCAACGCCGGGATTCCGGCCGATCGGTTGATCGCGGCGGGCTTTGCCGACACCCAACCGGTGGCCACCGAGCGGACCGCGGCGGCGCGGCAGCAGAACCGGCGGATCGAGATGCGGCTCACTGTCCGTTGATGGTGATCGTGGCCGAGCTTGCCGCGGCACGGAGCCGCAGTGCCGCACTGTGGGCCGGGCGCTAAGCGGTGCAGGCGGTGCTCAGCAATGGCCGGGGCCGGCTGGAGGCGTTCGTCACCTCGGTGCCGTTCGAGCGCTTCATCATCGCGGTCATCCTGATCAATGCCGTGACCCTCGGGCTGGAGACCGTGCCCTGGGCGATGGACCGATTCGGGTCCGTCCTGATCGCCCTCGACCACGCCGCCCTGGCGATCTTCGTCGTCGAGATCTCGCTCAAGCTCTTGGCCATGGGCCCGCGTTTCTTCGGCCGCGCCTGGAATATCTTCGATCTGACGATCGTCTTGATCTCGCTGGCCCCGGCGTCGGAAGGCTTTGCCGTGCTGCGCGCCTTTCGCATCCTGCGCGTGCTCCGGCTCATGTCGATGCTGCCGTCGATGCGGGTCGTCGTGCAGGCGCTCTTGGAGGCGATCCCCGGAATGGGCTCGGTCCTGGCGCTCTTGAGCCTCGTCTTCTACGTCTTCGCGGTCATGGCGACCAAGCTCTTCGGGACGAGCTTTCCCGAATGGTTCGGCTCGATCGGCGCCTCGCTCTACAGCCTCTTTCAGGTGATGACGCTCGAAAGTTGGTCGATGGGTATCGTCCGGCCGGTAATGGAGGTCTACCCGATCGCCTGGCTTTTCTTCGTGCCCTTCATCTTGATGACCACTTTTGCCGTTCTCAACCTCTTCATCGCGATCATCGTGAATGCGATGCACGCCACCCACGAGGACGATGCGGCGGCTCGGGCCGAGCAGGCCCATGCCGATCAGCAGGCGCTGGCGGGCGAAATTCGCGAGCTGAGACGCGAACTCGCGACCGTGCGCGAGCGGCTGCCGGCATCGATGGGCGAAGCACCCAATCGTGGCGATGCCAACGTCGGCTGAGCAGGCTGGCGCCATCGCGTCTGCACGCCTCTCACTCTCCCGCGCGCTTCGGTCGTCCCCGTCGCCACTCGGGCGCGGCGCTGGGAGAAGCACGATGGAGCGTCGTCCGGCTATGGGGCTCGGGCGGCGCGAAGCTCCGCCGGTCGGAGGTTGGTGATATCAGGTGCGGCTCGCGCACACGGCCGTGAGCCCGCGGGAGGTGTTCGATCGTTACCCCGTGGTCGATCGTCGCTGACCCGAACGCGTGGCCCGACAGTCACTCGAGGTCCAGGGAACGTCATGACGTCTCATTTTGCCCAGCGCTTTTCGAGAGCACCGTTTTGCGCCCGATCGCCGCACCAGCGGCCCTGCTCGGCAATGTGCTGCGGTTCCCGGCGCGCGCCGACGAGGGCGGCGATGCCGTCGGCGAAACGTTCGCGGCGGAGTCCCGGCAGGTCGCGGCCGCCGATGCGTGTGCCGCCGCGTTTGCGTGTGCCGCCGCCGACTCTCGCGCCGCGGCTGATCCTGGTGGCCCGTGTGCGGCGGCGGCTCGAACCCCTTGCGATCCTTGCAGTTCTCGCGGCCCGGCGCAGGCCGTCGATCTCACCGAGGAGCAAGCGCGGGCGGCCGACGAGCGCCGCCTGCCGGATGTCCTGGAGGCGTACGGCTAGTCCGATGTCGACGTGGCATCGAGCGATGACCGCTGGCCGCGGTTCGGCAAGGTGGCGTATCGTTCGGCGATCCACGGCATGCGCTACCTGCGGCATCATGCGGCGGCCGTGCTCGTCGAGGAAAGCTTCGTGGCCCACGTCGACGGCAAGCTGCCAATCGGCCCGCTTTTCCTCGTGGAACGTCTCGTCGACGGGGCTGGTCCCGATACCGCGGATCGGGCTGATCGTCCGATGATGGCCAATGGTGCGCTGGAGCGGCGTGCCGGAATACGATCCTTCTGCGCCGACTGCCACACTGCGGGCGGTCGGCTTCCAGGATGGCCTGTGCTTCCTGACGAGCGATCGGCGCAGCCGATAAGCGAGAAGGCGCCGGCCCGCGAGCACTGCCTTTCACGCAAGCGCTCAGGTTCGGCGCGGATGCCGGGGCACCTGCCGCCGTGGCTTCGTGGGGACAGTCGGTCCGCTACCGACGCGCGCGCCTCGACCAACGGTGGCGGGAGGGCCATAGTACGATGTGTCGAGAAATGATGTTCGAGAAGAAGTGGCAACTGGATGGCTTCGAAAATTCGGAGACGGCGATTGAATGGTGCGGTAGGCGCGGGCGCCGTGGTGTTTCTGGCGCTCGCGGTCGTGCTCGTTTCGGGACGAGTGCAGCCGAGCGAGGCGCCGGCAGGGGGGCCGGCGACCATGCCCGGTGCGCCGGTCGCCGGGATTGCCCTGGCCACCCTAGCGGACCGGGCGGTGGTCGAGACCGGCATCGCCTCTTGGTACGGTGCCGAGTTGGCCGGCGCGGCGACCGCGAGCGGCGAGCCTTTCGATCCCGACGCCCTGACCGCGGCACATCCCGAGCTGCCGTTCGGCACGGCCGTCACGATCGTCAATCTCGACAACGGCCGAACGGTCGAGGTTGTCATCAACGATCGCGGGCCCTTCACCGAGGACCGCGTCATCGACGTCTCCCAGGCCGCCGCCCGCGCCCTCGGCTTCAAGGACGGCGGCACCGCCGAGGTGCGGCTCGAGGTCGAGCCCGAGATCCTGACGTCGGCCGCGTCGAGCTAAAGCGCCTTCAGGCCGGCCGCAGAGATTGGCCATGGACGGAGTCGACGGCCGCGGTCGAGCGGCTCAGCGAGCCAACGAATAGATGTCGTCTGGCGTCGCCACCAGGTCGAAGAGCATCTTGCCGGCGACGAGCAACACCAGGGAGGCCAGGAGGATGCGCAGCTGCTCGCCTCTGAGCACCGCGCCCACCCGGCTGCCGAACTGTGCGCCGATCACCCCGCCCGCGATCAAGAGCAAGGCCAGGACGATGTCGACCGTCTGGTTGGTGTAGGCGTGGAGGAACGTGGTCAGGGCGGTGACGAAGGCGATCTGGAAGAGCGACGTGCCGATGACGACATTGGTCGGCATCCCGATCAGATAGATCATCGCCGGCACCATGATGAAGCCGCCGCCGACCCCCATGATGGCGGCCAGAACCCCGACTCCGGCACCCACCAGAAACGGCATGATCATGCTGATATAGAGCCGGGATTGGTGAAAGCGCAGCTTGAGCGGCAGAGCGTGCATCCAGTTGTGCTTGTGCAGCTTGCGCCGCCGCGCACTCGGTGACTTGCTGTGAGTCCGGATCAGTGCCCGGGCACTTTCGACGAACATCAGGCCGCCGATGATGCCGAGAAAGATCACGTAGGCGAGCGAGATGGTGAGGTCGATCTGGCCTTGCGCGCGCAGCCAGCGAAACAGCACGATACCGAGCGCCGAGCCGGCGAAGCCGCCAGCGATCAGAACGGCTCCCATGCGAAAATCGACGGTGCGGCGGCGGGTATGGGCGATGGCGCCGGAGGTCGATGAGGCCAGGATCTGCGAGGCCTCGGAGCCGACCGCGACCGCGGGCGGGATGCCGATGAAGATCAACAGCGGGGTCATCAAGAAGCCGCCGCCGACCCCGAACACGCCCGAGAGAAAGCCCACCATCCCGCCGAGGCCGAGGATGAGCAAGAGGTTCACCGACATTTCGGCGACAGGAAGATAGATGTCCATCGAGCGCCAAGCGGTCCGGAGCGGTGCCTCGGTTGAGAGACCGTCGGGCCTGCCCTGTCAAGGCTCTGGGCGGTCGATGGCGGATTTGTCATCGAGCGTTGCACAGGCGTTTCGTGCGGCTGTGGCCAGCCGGCGGCCAGGGCGCGGTCGAGGGGACCCGATGATGCGGCAAAAATCACCCGAAGCCGCTTGACCTGGCCCATCGTCGCTATAGAACATAATAAGAACATTAATCATGAACGGTGATCCCTTGGCCGACCTTCCGATCCTTGCCGAGCTGCGCGCCAGGATCCGCGACCTTGCCGGTGGCGGTGCCGGCTTCAGCATGCCCGTGGCGACCCTGGGCGATGCGGCGATCGACGCGGCCCTGCCCTGGGGCGGGCTGCCGCTGGGTGCCCTGCACGAAATCAGGGGTAGCCTCGCCTCCGGCTTCACGGCAAGCCTGGTCGGCCGCTTCCTGCATCATCCGGGCGCACTCGTCTGGTGCGCGGATGCGGCCCTCGTCCGACGCCAGGGCCGGCTCTACGGCCCCGGCCTCGCCCGCTTCGGCATCGACACCGCACGGCTGCTCCTCGTCCACTGTCGGGGGCAGCGCGAGGTCCTGTGGGCGGCGCACGAGGCGCTGCGCTCGGCCGCCGTGACCGCTGTCGTGCTGGAGCTCGAGGCCCTCGATCTCTTGGCCGGCCGCCGCCTGCAGCTCGCCGCCGAGGCCGGCGGGACGGCCGGGCTGCTGCTCCGTTTCGGTCGGGCCGACGAGGCACCGTCCGCCGCCGTGACCCGCTGGCGGGCCGAGCCCTTCTTTCTCGATTCTGACCGGTGCTGGTCCCTCGACCTCTGGCGGGTCAAAGGCGGCGCACCGAACCATTGGCTGGTGAGGCAAGATGACCAGACGCTATCTCTCGCTGCACTTGACCAATCTCGCGATCGACCGGCTCGGGCTGAAGGCGCGCCAGCAAGCCAGGGCGCTGCCTGAGCCCTTTGCCCTCTATGAGACGGCGGCCAACGGGACGGTGCTGCACGCCGTCGATGCGGTAGCGGCCGAAGCCGGCATCATCCCCGGCATGCGCCTTGCCGATGCCCGGGCGATCCTGCCCGAGCTCGCCTTGGCCCCGGCGACCCCCGCCGCCGACCGGCGCTTTCTCGACGGCCTCGCCACCGCCTGCCTGCGCTACACGCCCCTGGTGGCGCTCGACGAGGCCGGCAGCAACGGGGCAGCGCTCAGCCTCGACATCACCGGCTGCGCGCACCTTTTCGGCGGCGAGGCGGCCTTGCTCGACGACCTCGCCTGGCGGCTCGACCGGCAGGGCCTCGGCCACCAGCTCGCCATCGCCGGCAACCCGGCCCTGGCCTGGGCCTGGGCGCGCCACGGCGAGTGCCAGAGCGGGCGCATCCTCCAGGGCGAGACAGCCGAAGCCGCCCGGCGCCGCCTCACCGTCCGGGCGCTGCGCCAGGACGCCACGACCACCGCCGCCCTCGAACGCCTCGGCCTGATAACCATCGCCGATCTCGAAACCCTGCCGCAACGCTCGCTGGTCCAGCGCTTCGGCCGCGATCTGGTGCTCGCCATGGCCCGGCTCGCCGGCAACGACAGCCTGCCCTTCACCCCCTTGCGCGAGGTGCCGCGCTTTGCCGCCCAGACGAGCTGGCCCGAGCCCATCGGCCGGACCGAGGACATCGAGGCCGCCATCCGCACGCTTCTGAACCGGCTGATGGCCGAGCTCGAGCAAGCGGTGGCCGGGGCCAGACGGCTCGAGATTCTGCTCTTTCGGGTCGACGGCGAGGTCGTCCGGCTGGCCTTGCGCACCGGCCGCCCGTCACGCCATGCCGGCCATCTGATGAAGTTGGCCAGTCTCGAGCTGGACGGGCTGGATGTGGGCTTCGGCATCGAGAGCATCCGCCTCGAAGTGGTGGACATCGCACCACTGCACCCCGAACAGGTCGATTTGGCGCAAAACCACGACGCGGCCGAGCTCGCCCGGCTCACCGACCAGCTCCGCCAGCGCTTGGGATCCGACGCCGTCCAGCGCCTGGTCCCCCACGCCAGCCACTGGCCCGAGCACGCCCAGGCCACCATCGACCCGGCGACAGCACCGGCCGAGCCCGGCCCCTGGCTCGCCCCGCAACCCCGCCCGCTCCGCCTCCTGGACCAGCCGGCCCGGATCGACGCCATGGCCCCGGTCCCCGACGGCCCCCCCATCCTGCTCCGCCGCTTCGGCCAGAGCGAGAAGCTGCGCGAAGCGAGCGGCCCCGAACGGCTCGAGCCCGAATGGTGGCGAACCGGCCAATCCCTCCCCCGCCCCCGCGACTACTACCGGGTGGTCGACGCCAAGGGCCAAGACTTGTGGCTCTACCGCGAAGGCAGCTTCGGTGATGCCGAACCACCGACGTGGCACGTGCACGGGGTTTTCGAGTGAGACCACGCCAGGAAGCCGACCTATATCTTTTGAGTGCGAACCGCTGAGGCAATGCCGATGATCGAGCCACAATTCATCCAGCAGAATGGCGAGCCCGTTCGTCCTGCTGCCGATCGCCGAGTGGCGGCTTCTCATGGAGCAGCTCGAGGACCTCGAGGATGCTCTCGACATCGAGAAGAGCGCCCGTGACCCCGATCGCCGCACGATCCCGGCTGCCGTCGTCGACCGTCTGCTCGACGACGAGCACCCGCTCGAGGTCTGGCGCGAGCATCGCGGCCTGAGCCGGGCCGACCTCGCCACCGTGACCGGCCTCACGCCGGGCCATATCGGCCACCTCGAGACCGGCCGGCGCCACGGCACCCCCGACGCCCTCCGCCGCTTCGCGACGGCGCTGGATGTCACGGTCGACGACCTCGTGCCGATCGAGCCGGCGGAGACCATAGTCGGCGAGTGACTGCATTTTGCAGTCATGCTAAACTTTGGCCGCAATGGAGAAGGCTCTCCGCAGTTGGAGATCATGACATGACCACACTGACCATCCGCAATGTCGACGAGACACACGTCGAACGCCTGCGTCAACGCGCCGTGCGCAACAACCGTTCATTGCAAGCGGAATTGCGTCAGCTCATCGCCGAGACGGCTGAGCGACCGACAACTGAAGAGCTCTTGGCGCTGGTCGACAAGATTGCCGCCATGACGCCCAAGGTGCCGCAGACCGATAGTGTGGAGTTGCTGCGTCAAACCCGCGAGGAGCGTTGAGCCGCCCAATCGTCATCGACGCTTCCGTTGCGCTCAAGTGGGTCATCGACGAGGCGCATCACCTGGACGCGCGTCGGCTCGTCCCATTGGCGTCGCGCTTCACCGCACCCGAGATCATGCTGGCCGAGGTCGCGAACGTTCTTCGCAAGAAGGTGCGTCGTCGTGAGCTCGAACAGCTGCAGGCAGGTGTCGCGATCCACGGCATCCGCAAGGTCATCCAATCGATCGAACCGACCGTGAATTCGGCTGGACGGGTGCTGGAATTGGCGATCGAACTCGATCACCACGCCTATGACTGCGTCTATCTGGCCTTGGCCGAACGGTTGGGCGGTGTACTCGTCACCGCTGATCGCGTGCTCGTCGGCAAGCTGCACCGCGCCAGATTGGCGATCGATGTGTGGTCGATCGACGATCCCGACCTGCTCGCCCGTCTGACCGCCGTCGCCTGACCCTTGCCCATCTACGCCGAGCTCCAAACCACCACCAACTTCTGCTTCCTCCAGGGCGCCTCGCACCCGGAGGAGCTGGTCGCCCGCGCCCACGAACTCGGCCTCGCCGCCATCGCGGTCACCGACAAGAACAGCTTCGCCGGTATCGTCCGCGCCCACGTCAAGGCCAAGGAACTGGGCCTCCGCTTCCTGCCGGGCGTCCGGCTCGACCTCGCGGACGGCCCGTCGCTCCTCGCCTGGCCCACCTCGAAGCCCGCCTATTCCAGGCTCTCGCGGCTCCTCACCCTTGGCAAAAGGCGCGCCGCGAAGGGCCAGTGCCTGCTCCACCTCGCCGACGTCCTCGCTCACGACGAAGGGCAGCTCTTCGCCGCCATCGACCCCGACGACGCCACCCTCGAAACGCTCGCCGCCCGCTGGCAGGACCGCCTCTACCTCGTGGCCAGCCACCGCTTCGCCGGCGACGACCGCGAGCGCATCGGCCGGCTGGCGGACCAGGCACGCCGCGCCGCGGTCAAGCTCCTCGCCACCAACGACGTCCACTACCACGATCCCGCCCGCCGCCCGCTGCAGGACGTCATGACCTGCATCCGCGAGCACTGCACGATCGACCAGGCGGGCCACCGCCTCTTCGCCAATGCCGAGCGCCACCTCAAGCCGCCGGCCGAGATGGCCCGGCTCTTCGCCGACTGGCCCGAGGCGCTGGAAAGCAGCCTCGAGATCGTCGACCGCTGCCGCTTCGCCCTGGACGAGCTGGCCTACGACTACCCCGTCGATGCATCTTACGACGGCCGCACCCCACAAGCGGAGCTCGAGCGCCTGACCTGGCTGGGTGCCACCGAACGCTACGGCGAGCCCGTGCCCGAAAAGGTCCGCCACAGCTTGACTTACGAGCTCGACCTCATCGGCCAGCTCGCCTACGCGCCCTATTTTCTCACCGTCCACGACATCGTCCGCTTCGCCCGCTCCGAAGGCATCCTCTGCCAGGGCCGGGGCTCGGCCGCCAACTCCGCCGTCTGTTACGTTTTGGGCATCACCGCGGTCGACCCCGCCCGGATCGATCTCCTGTTCGAACGCTTCATCTCCGCCGAGCGCAACGAACCCCCCGACATCGACGTCGATTTCGAGCACGAGCGCCGCGAAGAAGTCATCCAGTACATCTACCGCCGCTACGGCCGCGACCACGCCGCCCTCACCGCCACCGTCATCCGCTACCGCGCCAAGAGTGCGATGCGCGAGGTCGGCAAGGTCATGGGTCTCTCGGCCGATACCGTCGACGCGCTCTCCAAATCCGTCTGGGGCTACGGCCGCGAGGGCTTGCGCCTCGACTACGTCGCCGAAGCCGGCCTCGATCCCACCGATCCCACGATCCTTTTGACCATGCGCCTCGCCGCGGAGCTGATCGAC
>JAABSG010000206.1 GCA_011390475.1 Geminicoccaceae bacterium
TCGCGCGCTCTTCGAGACGGCGATCCACTAGCGCTCCTTTCTCGACCGGCGCCTCGCGCGCCGGCTGCCCAGCGAGCCCGACATCCGCCAGAAGCTCGAACGGCACACCCCAAAGATCCGCGTCCTCACCGACGAGGCCGCCCTCGAAAGCCTTGCAGCCGCCATCCGCGTCGCAATCGATGATCAGTTCATCGCCACGAACCTAGGTTACATCACGATGACCAGCCGGGATGGATGAAACACGCCGAGCCAAATCTACGGACACGAGGTTACGCAATCTTTGCAAGAGCCTTCGGTCATCGAGTGTCGGACAAGAGACGTGCTCTGAGACCGCTCGAGCCGATGTTCAGCGGTGGTAGGGATGGCCGGCGAGGATGGTGCTGGCGCGGTAGAGCTGCTCCGCCAGGAGCAGGCGGACCAGCAGATGCGGCCAGGTGAGGCGGCCGAGTGCCAGGCACCAGTCGGCACGGGCGGTGAGACTGGCATCGAGGCCGTCCGCGCCGCCGATGAGGCAGGTGACGTCACGGCCGGCATCGCGCCAGCCGCCGAGCCGCGTGGCAAAGTCCTCGCTGCTCGCGAGCTCGCCTTGCTCGTCGAGGGCGACAAGGACATCGCCCGAGGGAACGGCCCGGGCGAAGCGCTCGGCCTCGCTCTCGGCCTTGCGGGGGACGAGCTCATGGGTGTCGATCGGCCAGGGGCAACGCCGCTGGTAGGTCCGGATCAGTCGGTCGAGATCGGCGTCGCGGTTGCGGCCGATGGCGAGGATGGTGACCCGCAAGGGAGACCTCAGCCGGCGTCGTTGCCGCCCGTGGGCTCCAGCCCGCCAGTGCCGCGCTCGGGTGGCGGGGACATCTGCCAGAGCCGCTCGATGTCGTAGAACGAGCGCGTTTCGGCGCGGAACAGGTGGACGATGACCTCGTTCGCGTCGATCAGCACCCAGGCGCTGTCACCGAGTCCCTCCGCCCGGATGTCGTTGCGGCCCGCGGCCTTCAGGCGCTCGATCAGCTTCTCGGCCATTGCGGCCAGATGGCGCTGCGAGGTGCCAGTCGCGACCACCATGTGGTCGGCCATCGTCGTCTTGCCGGCGAGGTCGATGACCACGGGCTCGAGCGCCTTGTCGTCGTCCAGCGACTGGAGGACGAGCGGCAGGATCGCCGGTGCCTGGACCGGCTCGTGGGCCAAAGCGGTTATGATCGGATCTCCCGAGGTTGCACGCGTGGATTGCCCGCGCGAATGGCGGTGCTGGATGCCGGATGTGGTGGCAGATGAATGTAGGTCCAGGCCGGCGTCGCCTTGTCCTTCAACGAATGAGCCGCCGTCTCGGCGATGCGGGCATGGGCGAACCGATACCCTGCCTTGCTCGCCACGGCGCTTCGAGAATAAGGCGTCCGGTCGAAAACGGCAATCGGTGCCAGGGCGAAGATGCGCTCCCAGTGCTGCCATTTGGGCAGTTGCAGCAGGTTGTCGGCGCCGATCATCCAGATGAAACGCTGTCCCGGCATCAAGGTCAGCCGATACAGCGTCTCGGCCGTGTAGGTCGTGCCGATTCTGGCCTCGAGATCGCTCACCTCGATCCGCGGATGGCTGGCGACCCGATCGGCCTTCGCCAACCGTTCGGCGAACGGTGCCATGCCAGCGCGTGGCTTCAACGGGTTCTGCGGTGAGACCAGCCACCAGACCTCGTCCAGGGCCAGCCGCTTGATCGCTTCGAGGCTGATATAGCGATGGCCGTCATGTGCCGGGTTGAATGAGCCCCCGAGAAGGCCGATGGTCCGCCCAGCCGACCGTCCCGCCGGCGCCGGCTCGGCCTCCGCCGGCCGCCGATAGAGCCGCGGCCCAGGTTTTTGGCCGAGTGGCGGGCCGGCCAGAATGCGCGAGGGCAGGGCGCCTCCAGCCAAGGCCACTCAGCCCGGCCGCGTCTGGCCGGTGCCGCGCACCAGGTATTTGAAGCTGGTCAATTGCTCGACGCCGACCGGGCCCCTGGCGTGCATCCGCCCGGTCGAGATGCCGATCTCAGCGCCCATGCCGAACTCGCCGCCATCGGCGAACTGGGTCGAGGCGTTGTGCATGACGATGGCACTGTCCACCCGGGCCAGGAACGCCGCCGCCGCTGCCGCGTCCATGGTCACGATGCTGTCGGTGTGGTGCGAGCCATAGGCCTCGATGTGGGCTATGGCGTCCTCCAGCCCGTTCACGAGCTTGATGGCGAGAATGGCATCCAGATATTCGGTGCGCCAATCCGCCTCGCAGGCGGCCACCACGCGGCTGTCCAGGACCTGAACGCCGGCGTCGCCCCTGACCTCGCAGCCGGCCGCGAGCAAATCCTCGAGGATCGACGGCAAGAGGGTCGCCGCCACCGAAGCGTCGCAGAGCAGTGTCTCCATCGCCCCGCAAACACCCGTCCGCCGTATCTTGGCGTTCACGGCGATCGCCCGCGCCATGGCGGGGTCGGCCGCCTCATGCAGATAGACATGACAGAGCCCGTCGAGATGGGCGAAGACCGGCATCCGGGCTTCCGCCTGAACCCGCTCGATCAACGATCGCCCGCCGCGCGGCACGATCACATCGATATGCTCGGCCATCTCGAGCATATGGCCCACGGCCGCCCGGTCGGTGGTGGCCACGAGCTGGATCGCGTCGGCCGGCAGGCCCGCGGTCTCGAGTCCCTCGACGAGGCAGGCATGGATGGCCCGGGTCGAATAGGCGCTTTCCGACCCGCCGCGCAGGATCACCGCATTTCCAGCCTTGAGGCAGAGCCCCCCGGCATCGGCGGTGACGTTTGGCCGGCTCTCGTAGATCACGCCGATCACACCCAACGGCGTGCGCACCCGGGCGATATCCAGGCCGTTCGGCCGCTGCCAGCGGGCGATCTCCTGACCGACCGGATCACCGAGTTCGGCGATCGCTTCCAAGCTCGCAGCGATGCCTTCGATGCGCCGCTCGTCGAGCGTCAGGCGATCGAGCATCGCCGCGGTCAGCCCCTTGGCCCGGCCGGCCGCCAGATCCTCGTGATTGGCCGCCATGATACCCGGCAGCTGCGCCCGCATCGCCTGCGCTGCCGCGCGCAAGGCCTCGTCCTTGAGGATGCGCGGTGCCGTCGCCAGCACCGCGGCCACGGCACGGGCGCGCCGGCCCATGGCGTCCATGTCGTGAGCGAGTTGATCCTTCAGCGCGGTTGCCATCGACGTTTCCTGTGGGTCGCCAAACCGGAATGATTGGATAGCAGCAAAAGGCGGGGCAAGGCCAGTCCCGCTCAATCGCCGCCGAGAGAGGCGATGACGGCGTTCCGATTGGCCGCGACGTTCTTGTAGGCGAGCATCGCTTCGGGCAGCTCGGCCACCCGGGCGGCGAGCTTCTGTCCCAACCCGGGCACGCCGGTGAGGGCGGCCAAGGGCAAGATGAAGGTGAGGATGGTGAACAGCACCGCCCGACTTTCCGGCAATCGCGTCAAGGTCTGCCGCTCGACCCGTAGCCAGAGCCGGTCGCCGGCATTCTCGGGCGTCACCGCCGTCGCCGTCCGGCGAAAGGCGTGGCTCGGCTGGTGCAGGGTCGGGTCATCGGTGATCGACCAGTTCGCTCGCCAAACTGGATGCCCCACCGCGAGGCGCTCGAAAAAGAGTTGAACCGGTCGGCCGATGGCAGTCTCCAGCCCCGGCACCGGCGCATGAATCGCTCGGATCGGCCGGCCGATCTTGTCGCCCAGGTTCCAGCGCGACGGGAAGGCCACGAACGCCCCCACCAGCCGGTAGCCGTCGGGCCCGGCCTGCATCAGGCAGAGATCTTCCTGCAGCGCCAGACCGAGCCGCACCAGTGGTGTCTCGATCCCGGGATCGACCGTCACCGTGGGATGATGCCGGGCGAGATGCGCTTCGAGGATCGTGGCCAACTCGGCTGCTGCCGCTTCGCCCTCGGGCAGGAGCCTGAAGATGTCGGCACCGGCATCGAACAACCGCCGTTTTTCCGCCACTTCCGCCGCATGGTCGCCAGTGACCACCAGCCAGGCGGTCGGATCGAGGGCATGCAGGCCCATGGCGAAGCGCCAGGGCTTGCCCAGAATGTCGTGCAAGAGCGGCGCCAGGGCCGGATCGAGTTTTGCCGTCACAACAGCACCAGATCGTCGCGGTGGATCATCTCGTCGCGGCCGCGATAGCCGAGGAGCGCTTCGATCGCCTCGCTGTGCCGGCCCTTGATGACCTGCGCGTCGGCGGCGTCATAGGCCACGAGACCCTTGGCGATGGCGATGCCGGTCGCGGTCTGGACGATCACCGCGTCGCCGCGCTCGAATGTGCCTTCGACGGCGGTGACCCCGGTCGGCAGCAGGCTCGAGCCGCGGCGCAGCGCGCGCACGGCCCCGTCGTCCACCGTCAGCCGGCCGGCGGGCTTCAGGCTCGCGGCCAGCCAGTGCTTCTTGGCACTCCTGGGCGTGCTCGGGGCCAGGAACACGGTGCTGCGGGCGCCGTCGAGGAGGGCACGCAGCGGCCGGTCGGCCTTGCCGCTGGCCAGCACGACGGCACAGCCGCTCTGCGTCGCGATCTTGGCCGCCACCAGCTTGCTCGCCATGCCGCCGGTGCCGACGTCGCTGCCGCTGCCGCCGGCCATGGCCTCGATCTCGGCTGTGATGCCTGAGACCTCGGGGATGTGCCGGGCCAGGGGATCGGTCAGTGGATCTGCCGTATAGAGTCCATCGACATCCGAGAGCAGCACCAGAGTCTCGGCGGCCACCATCACCGCGACCCGGGCCGAGAGCCGGTCGTTGTCGCCGTAGCGGATTTCGCTCGTCGCCACGGTGTCGTTCTCGTTGACCACCGGCACGGCACCCAGCTTCAGCAAGGTTTCCATGGTCGCCCGGGCGTTGAGATAGCGCCTCCGGCTTTCGGTATCGCCGAGCGTCACCAGGATCTGCGCCGTCGCGATCTCGTGCCGGTTCAGGCTCTCGGCCCAGGCACCGGCCAGGAGGATTTGCCCGGCTGCGGCCGCCGCCTGCTTCTCCTCCAGCCTGAGCGCCCGCTTGGGCAGCTGCAGCGCGCGGCGGCCAAGGGCAATGGCGCCCGAGGTCACGACGATCATCTGACCACCCTTTGCCTTCAGCGCGGCAATGTCGGCGGCGAGGCCGTCGAGCCAGCGCCGCCGCACCCGGCCATCTTCGTCGACCAGGAGGGCCGAGCCCACCTTGAGCGTGACGCGCGGCTTGCCGAGCGCTTCGACGGGGGTCATGCGGTGTCGGCCCTTGCCTCCTGCTCCGCGGCACGCCGGGCGCGGATATGGGCCAGGACCTCGTGCAGGATCTCGTCGATGCCCTGCTTGGCGGCGCCCGAGATGCAGTGCACCGGCACCCCGGCCGCCTCCTCGAGACGGGCCCGACGCTCGGCGATGACGTCTGGCGTCAGCGCATCGCACTTGTTGAGGCAGAGAATCTCGGGTTTTTGCGCCAGCCCGTGGCCATAAGCCTCGAGTTCGTCACGGACGATCCGATAGGCCTCTTCGGGCGCCTCGGCGGTGCCGTCGATCAGGTGGATGAGCGTGGCACAGCGCTCGATGTGGCCGAGGAAGCGATCGCCGAGGCCGACGCCCTCCGAGGCCCCCTCGATCAGCCCCGGGATGTCGGCGATGACGAAGCTGGTGTCGTCCAGCTGCACCGTGCCGAGCTTGGGCTCCAGTGTGGTGAAGGGATAATCCGCGATCTTCGGCCGCGCCCGGCTTACCGCGGCAAGGAACGTCGACTTGCCGGCATTGGGCAGGCCGGTCAGTCCGGCATCGGCCAAGAGCTTGAGCTTGAGCCAGATCCAGCGCTCCTCGCCGGGCCAGCCGGGATCGCTGCGGCGGGGTGCGCGGTTGGTCGAGGTCTTGAAGCGGGCATTGCCGAAGCCGCCATCGCCGCCCTTGGCCAAGATGACGCGCTGGCCGGGCTCGGTGAGATCGGCGATCAAGGTCTCGCCGTCTTCGGCGAAGATCTGCGTGCCGACCGGCAAGGTGAGGACGACATCCTCGGCGCTGGCGCCAGTGCGGTTTTGTCCTGCCCCGCTCATCCCGCGCCTGGCCTTGAAGTGCTGGTGGTAGCGGTAGTCGATCAGCGTGTTGAGCGCCTCGTCGGCCACGGCCACGACATCGCCGCCACGGCCGCCGTCGCCGCCATTGGGGCCGCCATACTCGATGAACTTCTCGCGCCGGAACGAGACGCAGCCATTGCCGCCGTCGCCGGACTTGATGAACACCTTTGCCGAATCGAGGAAACGCATACGCTTCTTGCCAAACAAAAAAAGGGAAAGGCCGGGGCCTTTCCCTCCGCTGCCGCCCGGTGGGTCGGCTGCTGGTCGTCGGTGGGCCCTACTCGGCGGCTTGGGCCACCGGCGGCATCACGTGAACGTATTGCCGATCACCACGCTTCTTGAAGGTCACATGGCCTTCGACGAGGGCGAAGATGGTATAATCGCGGCCGAGGCCGACACCATTGCCAGGATGCACCTTGGTGCCGCGCTGACGGATGATGATGTTGCCCGGGATGACGTGCTCGCCGCCGAACTTCTTGACGCCGAGGCGTTTGCCTTCGGTATCGCGGCCGTTGCGTGAGCTGCCGCCTGCTTTCTTGTGTGCCATGGGATGCTCCTCGAAACCTTACGTATCAGGCCGGCCGGGGTCAGGCCGCCCGGATCAAGCCGCGATGTCGGCGATCTTGACCACGGTGATGGACTGCCGGTGACCGGTCTTGCGCCGGAAGTTCTTCCGCCGCCGCTTCTTGAAGATGACGATTTTGGGTCCGCGGGTCTGCTCGACCACCTCGGCGGTGACCTTGGCACCCGCGACGAGCGGCGTGCCGACCTTGGCCTCGGCTCCGTCGCCACCGACCAGCAGCACCTGGTCGAAATCGACCGTGCTGCCGACCTCGGCCTCGAGCTTCTCGATCTTGAGATACTGGTCCTTGGCGACGCGGTACTGCTTGCCGCCGGTCTTGATCACTGCGTACATCGAATTGAACCGATCCGGGATGGTGCGGGACAACGGCGCACGACCACATGCGCCCGCGCTGCCTCACGCGAGATGGCGTCATGTACCGGCTTCTCGCGGCCGCTGTCAATCGCTACTCGGCAGGCTTCTCCACCACGACCTCCGATTTGCCGCCCACGAGCCGCTTGCCGCGCTCGCGCAGCCAT
>JAABSG010000207.1 GCA_011390475.1 Geminicoccaceae bacterium
CTCGATGAACTTCGCCCGTCTGGCAAAGCCCACCACCTGCCGGCCCACCAGCCGGGCCGGCAGGTCTTGCGGCAAGGTGAAGCGGAGGTCCGGGCGGCGCTGCTCGACCAGGACGAAGCGCCTATCTTCCAGGCGACGGGCCAAGGCGCGCATCGTGGTTTCGACTTCGGGCAGCTCGGGCACTGGTTCGGCTTTCCTCGGCATCGGGCCTCGGACCTCGGCATCGGGCAACCGTGCCGCCGGTTGCCGTCGAGCGGCCGCTTCCATAGAACGAGTGCCAGCGCCGTGCCAGCGCCCTTTCGACCACTGGAGGATCGACGGTTCGATGGAGAGAAAACCCAGCGACGAGGCCCTGGCCGCAGCCGAGCGCCTGGCCGAGAGCTTCGGCTTCGAACGGGTCGACCCGACCGGCAAGGCGACGCGCGTCAAGGCCGTCTTCGATTCCGTGGCCAGCCGCTACGATCTCATGAACGACCTGATGAGCCTGGGCGTCCACCGCTTGTGGAAGAATGCCGCGGTCGATTGGCTCGCTCCCAGGCCCGGCATCCGTCTCCTCGATCTCGCGGCCGGCACGGGCGACATCGCCGATCGGGTGCTCGATCGGGTCGGCGGCGAGGGGCGGGTGGTCTCGAGCGACATCAACACGGCCATGCTCGTTCACGGCCGCGATCGCGCCCTCGACAAAGGCTGGTTCGGCAAGCTCGACTTCGTCTGCGCCGATGCGATGGCGCTGCCCTTCGCCGATCAGAGCTTCGATGCGGTGACCATCGCCTTCGGCATCCGGAACGTCACGCATATCGATCGGGCCCTGGCCGAGGCTCACCGGGTGCTGGTGCCGGGCGGGCGATTCCTCTGCCTCGAATTCTCCAAGGTGGTGCTGCCGGTGCTCGATCGCCTCTACGACAGCTATTCGTTCACCATCCTGCCCAATCTCGGCCGGCTGGTGGCGGGCGATGCCGCGAGCTACCGTTACCTCGCCGAGAGCATCCGCCGCTTTCCCGACCAGGCGGCATTTGCTGCCCTCATCGAAGCCGCTGGCTTCGAGCAGGTGCGCTACCGCAACCTCTCCGCCGGGATCGCCGCCATCCACTCGGGCTGGCGGCTCTAACACCGGCACCGCGCTCACGATGTTCGCAGCTCTCAAGCACTCCTGGCGGGTCGTCCGTATCGGGCGCACCCTCGCCCGTAACAATGCGCTCTTCGTTTTCGAGCTCTTGCCCCAGGCCCGCCCCTTCCTCGGGCTCGCCCGGCCCTTCGTGAACGAGAAAGCCGAGGGACGCCCGGGCCAGCGCCTGGCCAAGGCGCTCGAGGAGATGGGCCCGACCTTCATCAAGTTCGGCCAGAGCCTGGCCACCCGCACCGACCTTCTGGGCGAGGCCATCGCCACCGACCTCGCCACGCTCCAGGACCGATTGCCGTCCTTTCCAGCTGAAGCCGCAAGGGCCACGATCGAGGCCGATCTCGAGCAGCCCATGGATCGCCTGTTCAGCGACTTCGCCGAAAAGCCCGTGGCCGCGGCCTCGATCGCGCAAGTGCATTTCGCCACCACCGTCGAGGGCCGCGAGGTGGCGGTCAAGGTGCTCCGCCCCGGTATCGCGCGGGCGATCGAGGAGGACCTCCGCTTCTTCACCTGGCTCGCCGGTCTGGTCGAGCGCACCCAGCCGCAGCTGCGCCACTACCGCGTGATGGAGGCCGTGGCCATTTTCGCTTCGGGCACGCGGCGCGAGCTCGATCTCCGCCTCGAGGCCGCAGCCGCCGTCGAGCTCGCGGAGAACGCCGCCGACTACGAGGGCTTTCGCGTCCCCGATGTCGACTGGCAACGGACCGGTCAGCGGGTCTTCACCCTCGAGCGGATCATCGGCCAGCACGTCACCGGCCGGGCCAAGCTGATCGCCTCGGGACACGACCCCGACGTGATCATGGAGAATGCGTCCAAGGCCTTCTTCAACCAGGTGTTCCGCGACGGCTTTTTTCACGGCGACATGCACCCCGGCAATTTCATGATCGATGCCGAGGGCACGATCGTCGCCCTGGATTTCGGCATCATGGGCCGGGTCGAGATGGCCGACCGCCGCTACATGGCCGAGATCCTCATCGGTTTTCTCGACCGCGACTACCTCAAGGTGGCCGATGTCTTCTTCAAGGCCGGCTTCCTGCCGCCCGAGGCCGACAAGATGGCGTTCGTTCAGGCGGTCCGCTCGATCGGCGAGCCGATCCTCGGGCTGCCCTTGGAGGAGATTTCCTTCGGCCGGCTGGTGGGCCAGCTCCTCGCCGTTGCCGACAGCTTCGAGATGCGCACCCAGCCGCAGCTCCTGCTCCTGCAGAAGACCATGGTGGTGGCCGAGGGGGTCGGGCGGCTGCTGAACCCAAAGGTCAACATGTGGCAGCTCGCCCAACCGCTGGTCGAGGCCTGGATCATCGACAACCTGGGTCCCCGCGCCCGGCTGGAGCAGGTGGTGGCGGATGGCTTCGAAACCGCGGGCCGGATACCGGCCCTGGTCCGCAGGCTCGAGGACGCGCTGGATCGCGACCGCGAGCGGTTCACGACCAAGCAGCCCGTCGGATGGCCTCGGGGCTGGTTCTGGCCGCTGCTCATCGGCCTCCTGATCGGCCTTGCCGTCGGCTGAAAAAACGCCATCTCGATTTTGTGAATAGGCGACAAACAACGGCTCGGCGGCGCGAAAGGCAGCGATCTTGCGACGCATCCTCTTGATCATCGGCGGCGGCATCGCTGCCTACAAGGTGCTGGAGCTGATCCGGCGGGGACGCGAGCGTGGACTTTCCGTCCGCGCCGTCCTGACCCGTGGCGGGGCCGAGTTCGTCACCCCGCTATCGGTCGCGAGCCTGGCCGAGGAGAAGGTCTATACCGACCTCTTCTCGCTCACCGACGAGGCCGAGATGGGCCATATCCGCCTCTCCCGCGAGGCCGATCTCGTGGTGGTCGCCCCGGCCACCGCCGATCTTCTGGCCAAGATGGCGAATGGCTTGGCCGATGACCTCGCCTCCACCGCCCTCCTCGCCACCGACAAGCCCGTCCTGGTCGCACCGGCGATGAACCCGATGATGTGGAATCATGCCGCGACCCGCCGCAACGTGGCGCAACTTCGGGCCGACGGCATCGGTTTCGTCGGCCCCGATGCTGGCGACATGGCCTGCGGCGAGACCGGTGCCGGGCGGATGGCCGAGCCGGCCGCGATCCTGGACGCCATTCTCGCCCGTCTCGATGGCAAGCCCCGGCCGCTCGCCGGCCGGCGGGCCTTGGTGACCAGCGGGCCGACCCACGAGGCGATCGATCCGGTCCGCTACATCGCCAACCGTTCCTCCGGCCGCCAGGGCCACGCCATTGCCGAGGCTCTGGCAGCGGCCGGGGCCGAGGTAACGCTGGTCACCGGCCCCGTCGGCATCGCCGATCCGCCGGGGGTGACCGTTCGCCGGGTCGAGAGTGCCAGGGACATGCTGGCCGCGGTGGAGGCGGCGCTGCCGGTCGATATCGCCGTTTGTGCGGCGGCCGTCGCTGACTGGCGTCCGGCCGATGCCGCCCGGAGCAAGCTCAAGAAGGACCAGGGTGCGCCGGCGACCGTGGCCCTCGTCGAGAATCCGGATATCCTGAAATCGCTGGGCCACCATCGGCAACACCGGCCGCGGCTTTTGGTGGGCTTCGCGGCCGAGACCGACGCGCTGATCGAGAATGCGACCAAAAAGCTCGCGAAAAAGGGCTGCGACTGGATCCTGGCCAACGATGTCGGCGGCGACAGCGGGGTTTTCGGCGGCGAACGGAACACCGTGCATCTGGTGCGCGCCGATGCCGAACCCGAGGCTTGGCCCGAGACGACCAAGACCGACGTGGCGCAGCAACTCGCGGCGCGCATCGCCGAGGCGCTTCGCCCATGACCCGAACCGTCCAGGTCATGGTCGAGCAATTGCCGCACGGCCTGGGCTTGCCGTTGCCGAGCTATGCCTCCGAATTCGCCGCCGGCGCCGATCTCTCGGCCGCCGTGCCCGAGGATGCACCGCTGGACATTCCACCCGGCGGGCGGGCGCTGGTGCCCACGGGGCTGCGGATCGCCCTGCCGGTCGGGTACGAGGCGCAGATCCGGCCACGCTCGGGCCTGGCGCTCCGGCACGGCATCACCGTCTTGAATGCGCCGGGTACCATCGATGCGGATTATCGCGGCGAGGTGGGTGTTGTTTTGCACAATACGGGCGCTAGCCTCTTTACCGTCGAACGGGGTGACCGCATCGCCCAGTTGGTCGTGGCACCGGTCGTGCTGGTCACGTGGCAGGTAGGTGACGTCGACACACTGGCGAGCGCTCGTGGGACCGGTGGGTTCGGCTCGACCGGTCTGACGACGGGTCCGGAGGCAGCCGCGCGCCATGCGGTGACGGCAGCGGAGCGAGGTAGTCGGAAGCGATGATCAAGCCGTCCAAGAAACTCGCGCTCGCGGTCGAGGCGGTGGTCGACATCGCCTATCACGGCACGGTCGAGCCCGTGCAGAGCCAGGATATCGGCCGCCGGCTGAATTTGCCCAGGCGTTACCTCGAGCAGGTGATGCAGCAGCTGGTCAAGGCCGGCATCCTCAAAGGCGTGCGCGGGCCGCGTGGCGGCTATCGCCTCGCCCGCGAGCGGCGGCGCATCTCCATCGCCGATGTCGTCGCCGTGGTCGAGGCGAACGACGCCGAGCCCGCCAATATTTCGGTGAGCGATCTCGGCCAGCAAGTCATGGCGCCCTTCTGGGCCGAGCACGAGCGCGCGGCCTTGGCCCGGCTCGATTCCGTAACCATCGAGGATCTCTGCCAGGAGGCCGAAAAGTCCCGCGTCCGGCGCGAGGTCAAGGACGGGATCGACTTCGCCATCTGAGCCGCGGCCGGCACGCTCGCTCACATCGTGAAAAATCGGCGCTCGGCGGTTCGCCGGTGCTGGCTTTCGGCGGTGGTCTTTTGGCATATAGGGCCTGTTCCTTTCGAACCCGCGCCCGGACCGCCGCCCGCCCATGAGCACGCTCGCCATCGTCACCGTCGAGCCCGGGCGTGTCGCCCGCGGCATCGCCCTGGCCCTCGTGGCCTATGGTGCCTTCTCGACCGCCGACGCCCTGTTGAAGCTGAGCAGTGCCGGCTTCTCGGTTTTCCAGGTCGCCTTCGTCATGGCCTTCTTCGCCATGCTGCCGGTGCTCGCCACCACTGTCGGCAGGGGCGGGCTGAGGAGCGTGCTGCCGCGCAACGTCAAGCTCGTGGCCTTGCGCGGCATCCTGGCCGCCGCCTGCGGCACGCTCGCCTGGAACGCGTTTGCCATCCTGCCGATGGCCGAGGTCTACGCACTGCTTTTCGCGGCCCCCATGCTGGTCACCGCCTTCTCCGCCGTCCTGTTGGGCGAGACCGTGGGCTGGCGGCGCTGGTCGGCGACGATCGTGGGCTTCCTCGGCGTCATCGTCATGATCGACCCGCGCTTCTCGGGCTTCGGTGTCGGCCACCTGATGGCGGCCACAGGCGCCGTCGCCGGGGCCTTGAGCTTCGTTATCCTGAAGAAGATCGGCGCCACCGAGAAGAGTGCGGCCATGCTGTTTTCCGTTCTCTTCTGGCTGATGGCCGTGTCCTTCCCGCCGGCATTGGCCAACTGGGCCTGGCCGAGTGCGGCGGAGCTCGGGATCATGGCGGTGGCCGGGCTCTTGATGGGGGTCGGCCAGGCGGGCCTGGTCTTCGCCACCCGCGATGCGCCGGCCGTGGTCGTCGCCCCCTTTCAGTACAGCCAGATGATCTGGGCGGTGGTGTTCGGCGTCCTGGTCTTCGGTGACGTGCCGACCGCCAACCTCTTCGTCGGCCTGGCCATCGTCGTGACCGCTGGGCTCTTCATCATCTACCGCGAGACGGTGCGGGCGAAGGCGGTCACCGTCGGCAGCGGCCGCGGCGAGGTGCCGGCCCGAATCGCCCGACTTTAGAGGAGTGGCCGAGGTGACGATGCGTGAGGCGAGTTGCACGATCGTGGACTCTGCCGGGCCCATCAGGCTCGGCTATGCCGAGTGGGGCGACCCCGACGCGGCGCGAACGGTGCTCTGCATCCACGGGCTCACCCGCAACGCCCGGGACTTCGACTTTCTGGCGGCGGCGCTGGCCGCCGATGCGCGGGTGATCGCGGTCGATGTCGTGGGGCGCGGGCGTAGCGCCTGGCTCGCCGACCCCAGCCGCTACGTCGCCCCTACCTATATCGGGCACATGGCGGCCCTGCTCGCCACTATGGGCCTGACCGAGGTCGATCTCGTCGGCACGTCGATGGGCGGGATCATCGGCATGGGCCTGGCGACCCTGCCCACGGCTCCGGGTGCCCCGCCCCTGATCCGGCGCCTCGTCCTCAACGATATCGGCGGGCTGGCACCGGCAGCGTCCCTCGCGCCGATCGCCGCCTATCTGGGTGCCCCGGCCAAGCACTTTTCGGACCTGGCCAGCCTGGAGCAGCATCTGCGCTATATCCACCAGGGCTTCGGGCCCTTGACCGAGGACCAGTGGGCGCATCTCGCCCGGCACAGCGCGCGGCCCCTGGCCGGTGGCTACGTCATGCACTACGACCCGGCGATCGCAGCGCCGTTCGTCGGCAGCGTCGCCACCGATCTCGTGCTCTGGCCGTTTTATGACCTGATCGGCTGCCCGACCCTGGTCTTGCGCGGTGGCGAGAGCCAGTTGTTGCCGGCCGAGGTGGCGGAGGCGATGACGACCCGCGGCCCGAAGGCAGAGCTGGTCACCTTCGCCGGCATCGGCCACGCGCCGGCGCTGATGGCCGAAGACCAGATCGACGCCGTTCGGCGCTTTCTCGCCGCCTGATCGACTTCGGGTCGGGCGCTGTCCGTGGCCGAAGAAACGCATGACGAGCGGGTGGTCGCCCATGCGCTCGGGTAGGACGTAGCCGCCGAGCGGAAGGGCTCTTCGAGATGTTCCAGTCGTTCTTTCCCAATCCGCGCCTCTTCTTCCTTTCCGTCGTCGCCTGGTCGGCGATCGCCACGGCG
>JAABSG010000208.1 GCA_011390475.1 Geminicoccaceae bacterium
TGGCGATACCGGCATCAGCCTCGCCCTGTCCGGCCAAGTGAACCGCATGGTCACCGGCGCCTACGATGGTGACGACACCAAGGTCTTTCATGTCGACAACGTCAACAGCTCGAGCCGGCTGCGGGTCGTCGGCTCCGCCAAGTCCGAAGCCTGGACTATTGGCACCAACTTCGAATTCGAGATGCGGTCCAACGCGTCGAGCGAGGTCAGTCAGGTCAACGAGGCTACCGGAATTCAGGGGTTTCGTGAGCGCAAGATCGAGGCGTTCTTCGACCATGCGGACTTCGGTCGGGTGACCATCGGCCAGGGCGACACCGCCGCCAACGCCACTTCGGAAGTCGATCTGTCGGGCACCACGGTGATCGCTTACTCCGGCGTCGCGGACACCGCCGGCGGCTTGCTGTTCTTCGATAGCGACGCGGACGAGCTGAGCGGCACCTCGATCGGCAATGTCTTCAACAATTTCGACGGCCTGTCGCGACAGGATCGAATCCGCTACGATACCCCGACCTTCCTGGGCTTTACCGCCGCTGCCGACGCAATCTCGGATCAACGCTGGAGCGGCGCCTTGCGCTGGTCCGGACAGACCGACGATCTGCGTGCCGCCGCGGCCTTCGGCTACTCGGACCCGGGTGGCGATCGCGACTGGATCATCAGCAGCTCGGCCTCGGTCCTGCATCAGCCGACCGGGCTCAGCGTCACCGTTGCCGCTGCCGGTCGCGACAATGACGGCCGCGACGAGGGCACCTATCTCTACGGCAAGCTCGGCTGGCAGCGGGACCTCTTCAGCTTCGGCCGGACCCATCTGGCCGTCGATTACGGCCGCAACGACGATGTCGCGGTCGAGGATGACCAAGCCGAGAGCATCGGTTTCGCCGCCGTGCAGAACATCGAGGATTTCGGCATCGAGCTCTACGGTCTCTATCGCTGGCACACGCTCGATCGCAACGGCGCCGATTTCGACGACGTCCACATCTTCACCCTCGGCACGCGGGTGCGCTTTTGATGCGGTGGCACCTCACCATCGTCCTTCCGGCCCTGCTGATCGCCAGTTGCGCCGATGTCGAGCCCTTCGATCCACCTGTCGCTGGGGAGATGAATCCCGAGCCCGGGCTCTTCTCCGGGCCGGACGGGCAGTTCGTCCTCTACCGCCGTGCCTTCGACGAGGTGCCCACCGACCTACCGGCCGAGCCGCCGCCTCGGCTGACCGATCCGCCGCCACCCTGAGACGGGCGGTCCGCGACCGCCCGCCTGCGAATGTCGATTGCCGCGATCCGGCGGGCGTGGCTATGCTGCCGCCGAGGACGCAACGCCAATAAACGGGAGCACCAGGATGAAGAACCTCAGCCGTAGCCTCATGGCGGCGACCGCCGCCATGGCCCTCGTCGCTTCTGCCGCCCCTGGCTCGGCCAGCGCGGCCGAGGTGCGGGTCGTGGTGGCGCATTACAGCGATGCGACGCAGGAGATTTTCCGTGGCATGGCGGCCGATTTCATGGAAGCCAATCCGGAGATCACGGTCGTCATCGAGAACGTGAGCTGGGACAACCTGCAGCAGCGGCTGACGACGGACATCGCCGGCGGCACGGCACCGGACATCGCGATCATCGGCACGCGCTGGCTGGTCGACTATGTCGCCAACGACATCGCCGAGCCGCTCGACGCTTGTGTCACCGACGAGGTGAAGGGCCGCTTCATCGAGACGTTCCTGGCGCCTTCGGTCATCGACGGGGTGACTTATGGTCTGCCGGTCGCCGCCTCGGCGCGGGCGATGTACTACAATATCGATCTCTTGGCCGAGGTCGGCTACGAGGAGCCGCCCACCACCTGGGACGAGGTGATCGAGGTGGCGACGGCCTTGAAGGAGGCAGGCCATTACGGCTTCGGCTTGCAAGGCAAGGAAATCGAGACCGACGCCTATTGGTACTATGCGCTCTGGAGCCACGGCGGCGATCTCTTCGAGGACGGCGCTTCGGGGATCGCCAGCGAGGCGGCGATCGAGGCGGCTTCCCTCTACAAAGCGATGATCGACGAGGGGCTGACCCAGCCCGATCCCACCGGCTTCAACCGGCAGGACGTCGAAGCGCTCTTGAAGCAGGGCCGGGTGGGCATGATCCTCTCCGGGCCCTGGCTGCGCGGCCAGATGGCAGAGGAGGCGCCGGATGTGAATTACGGCATCGCCGCCATTCCGATGGGCACCGAGCAGGCGACCTATGGCGTCACCGACAGCATCATGATGTTCGCCTCCTCGGGCGTGAAGGAGGAGGCCTGCCGGTTCTTGACCGAGGCTGCCTTCACCGACGAGTGGCGGCGCGAGTTCACGGTGCGCGAGGGCTTTTTGCCGGTCTTCAAGTCGGTGGCCGAGGACCCCGCCTTCGCCGATGATCCGCAGCTCAGGGCCTTTACCGAGATGCTGCCCTATGCGCGCTTTGCACCCCTGGTCCCCGATTGGGAGTTGATGGCGGACACCACTTCGGCGGCGTTGCAGAACATCTATCTCGGCAATGCCGAGCCCGCGGCGGCGCTCGAGGAAGCGGCGGCGCGCATCGACAGCCTGTTGCAATAGACGACTGCGGGCCCGGCGGCGGCTGAGATCCGGCGCCGGGCCTGTCTTCTTCGTGCAGCGCGCCACCCTCCTCCCCTACGTGATGATCCTGCCGAGCGTCGCCTTGGCGATCTGGATCATCGGCTATCCGATCTACGACGTGGCGCACACCTCGCTCCACGACGTCAACCGCTTCGGCCAGGTCCGCGAATTTGCCGGCATCGCCAATTTCGCCGCCCTCTGGGCCGACCCGATCGCCATTGCCAGCTTCTGGCGGACGCTGATCTGGACCGTGGCCGTGGTCGGCGGGACCATCGTCGTCTCCGTGCCGATCGCGCTGATGCTGGATGACGACTTCATCGGCCAGGGTCTGGCCCGGGTCATCGTCATGCTGCCCTGGGCCGTGTCGCTGGCGATGACCGCCATCGTCTGGCGCTGGACCTTGAACGGCCAGTACGGGATGCTGAATGCCACGCTGTTCAATCTCGGCCTCCTCGATGGCCCGGTCGAGTGGCTGGCGACGGCCGAGGTCGCCTTTCCGGTGATGATCGCGATCGGCATCCTGGTCTCGATCCCGTTCACCGTGACGGTCTTCCTCGGCGGGCTGGCCTCGCTGCCGCGTGACATCTTCGAGGCGGCGCGGATCGACGGGGCCACGGCTTGGCAACGCTTCACCCAGTTGACGCTGCCGCTGCTCCGCCCGTTCATCAATATCGCGATCGTCCTCAATATCATCTACGTCTTCAACTCCTTTCCGATCATCTGGGTGCTGACCCAAGGCGACCCCGCGAACTCCACCGATATTCTGGTGACCTATCTCTACAAGCTGGCGTTTCGGTACGGCCGGCTGGACGTGGCGGCGGCCATGTCGCTGGTGATGTTCGCTGCCCTCTTGGCCTTCACCATCGTCTATGCCTGGATGGTGATGCGCGGCAGGCAGGCCGAGGCGGCGGAGACGTGAGCCGGCTGCAGAAAAGTGCCGTCTACTGGCTCTGCCTCTCGCCCTTGGCGGTGGTCATCCTCTTGCCCTATGCGGTGATGCTGTCGACCGCCTTGAAGCCGCGGGCCGAGGTCTTGAGCTTTCCGCCGACCTGGATCGGCAGCGAGTTGCGCTTCGCCAATTTCGCCGAAATGTGGGCCTCGACCGGCTTCGGCCCGTCCTTGGCGGCCAGCCTGATCGTCAGTGCTGCTGCCACCGTCGTCTGCCTCCTGGTCGCCATTCCTGCTGCCTATGCCCTCGCCCGCCTGCGCTTCAGGGGGCGCACGCTCTATGCGCAACTCCTGCTGATCACGCAGATGCTCTCGCCCATCGTCCTGGTGATCGGCATCTTTCGCCTGATGGCGGCGATGGGGCTGGTCGATCAGCTCTGGGCCCTGGTCCTGACCTATGGCGCCTTCAACCTCGCCTTTGCGGTCTGGATGCTGCAGTCCTACTTCTCGACCATCCCCAAGGAGTTGGAGGAAGCCGCCTGGATCGATGGGGCGACGGGGCTGCAGAGCCTGACCCTGGTCTTCCTGCCGATGGCCTTGCCGGCGGTGGCGGTCACCTCGATCTTCGTCTTCATCTACAGTTGGAACGAGTTCGTCCTGGCGCTGACCTTGATGCGCAGCCCGGACAAGTTCACCCTGCCCTTGAAGATCTTCTCGCTGGTCGGTGGCGCCTATCGGATCGATTGGGAATACGTGATGGCCGCGACCTTCCTGGCGTCGGTGCCGGTCGCCATCGTCTTTTCCTGGCTGCAGCGTTACCTGGTGCGCGGGCTCTCGGTCGGCAGCGTCAAGTAGCGCTCGCGGGTCAGGCGGTGCACCAGGCAGTCGTCCGGGCCGAAGCGGCGGCGCTCGGCCGGCACGAACCCCAGGCGCTGGTAGAAGCGGTGGCCGGCGGTGTTGCTGGAGAGCGGGTCGACCAGGACGGCGGTGACAGTGGGATTGGCGAAGCAGCGCTCGAGGGCGACTTCCATCATCGCCGTGCCGTGCCCCTGGCCGATGGCGTCGGGCTCGCCGATCCAGATGTCGATGGCGCGAAAGCCCTGGCCGATCTCACCCCAGTAGCGGGTTTCCTCGAGCTCTGGATCGATGATCTGGATGAAGCCGATCGGCCGGCCGTCGTGCTCGGCGATCAGGAACTCGCGCCAGGGCGGGCTGCGGGGCAGTTCCTTGGCCCAGTCGAAGCCGCCGTCCTCACCGGCGTTCTCGATGACGTGCGGCTGGCGGTCCCAGTGCTCGAGCAGTTCTTGGTCGGCGGGGGTGGCGGAGCGGAGGTGCATGGGCTCGCGCTGGTCGTCGTGTCGAGAACACCAACATGGCCGATGATCGACAGGGCGTCCACGGGTGCTAGTTCGAAACGGGCAACATTGGAGGACATGACATGACGTTGGCGGTATGGCTCGCAGGCGGGGCTGCGGTGATCGGTGCCGGGCTCGGGCTCTTCTCGCTCGTGGCCCCAGCCAAGGCCGCCGAGATCGTCAGGTTGCGCGCCGATTGGGACGCGCCCGGCGGCTTTGCCGAATTCCGTGCCACCTATGGCGGGCTCTTGCTCTTCGCCCATCTGGCCGTGCTCCTCGCCATCGTCATGCAGGCGCAGGCGGGGATGGCCTCGGTCATCGGCACGGCGTTTGCCGTAGGTGCCGGGTGGATCGGGGCGGCCATCGGCCGGGCGATCGCGATGGCCGTCGATCACGGCGAGCACCAGACGCGGACCGGCTACAATGCTTTCTCGACCGGCTTCGAGCTGGCGTTGGGCCTGGCCCTCCTGGCGCCGTGGCTCGGTCATCTCGGGGGTTGAGCGACGGTTTCGAAGATGGTTTACGAGGTCGTCGGTCCACCCGTGGCAGGTGCTGCGCCCATGTCGCTCCAGATCCCCATCTCGCTCGAAATCAGGGTCGACGACCTATCCGGCAGCGAGATCGCGGATCTCATCGCCATTCACAGCCAGACGATGCTCGCCCAGTCGCCCGCCGAGAGCTGCCATTTCCTGCCGCTGGACGGCTTGCGGCGGCCCTCGGTGACCACTTGGACGATGTGGCGGGAGGGGGCCCTGGTCGGTTGTGGCGCCTTGTCGGACCTGGGCGACGGGACGGGTGAGATCAAGTCGATGCATACCCGCGAGGCGCTGCGGGGCCAGGGTTTCGGCCGGCGGATGCTCGAGCACATTCTGGCCGAGGCCAGGGCCAGAGACTACACGGCCCTCTACCTCGAGACGGGCTCGATGGCCGGGTTCCTGCCGGCGCGCCGTCTCTACGAGGCTTACGGCTTCAGCTATTGCGGCCCCTTCGGCGACTATCGCCTCGACCCCAACAGCGTCTTCATGCGGCTGGCGCTAGAGCCTGCCACCGGCCCGAAGTAACGCGGTGGGGTCGAAGGGGCGGATCATCCTCCCCTTCCCTCTTCGCCGCTTTCCTCGGCAACCGGACGGTCGATCACGGTCTCCAGGAGATAGCGGGCCATCAGGCCGTGGGCGATACAGTTGGGGTGCTTGTCGGTGAGCGACCACGCCAGGGAGGTGGCGGGCGTGTTCTCGACGAAGAAGGGGAAGGGATCGAGGGTTTCGATGCCGGTCTTTTCCTCCAGCGAGTCGATGAAGGTGCGCCAGATCTGGTGGCGGGGGTCGGCTGGGGTCAGCGCGTTGATATTGGGGTAGTAGGCGAGAATGAAGTCGGCCCCCTGCTCCTCGACCAGGGCATCGAGGAGGCTGATGGTGTCGACCATCCATTGGAACTCGTCGGACTCCAGGTCCGCCCATTTCGAGATGTGGGTGCCGCGGGTGTAGAGGCCTTGCAGGGCCGGGATGTTGAAGGCCGCCTCCTTGACCAGCGCGAAGGTGCGCACGTCGCGGATTTGTCGGTTGATGCGCTTGAGCACCGTGTCCTCGTCGAGCGGTCGGGCACCGCCCGCCAGGATGTCGTTGCAGAGGGCCGGGACGGTGATGCCGTGCTCGGCGGATTGCCGGGTGATCAGTCGGCAGGTCTCCGTGCTCAGGTGGATGTCGTTGTCGTAGAGCACGACGACGACCTCGTCGCCGGGCCCGACGCCGGCGCGGAACTCCTCGACGATCTCGACGAAATGGGCGCCGTCGCGGCCATCGACGCCGAGGTTGACGAGGTCGAGATCGCGCTCGCCCATGAGGCGTTCGAGGTGACCAGTGACGTTCTCCTGCTTGGCCGCGCAATTGCGTCCGGCGATGAAGCTGTCGCCGATCAGCATGACCCGCCGGGTATCCGGATCGGGCGTGCTCAGCCGGTCGGTGGGCACGCTGAAGTTGTAGCCGATGCCGTCGATCTCACGAACATGATTATCGACCGGCGCGAAGCTGTTGTCCCAGCGCAGGAAAGCCTCGATCGCGACCAATGGGACGGCGACCGAAATGCCGATGAGTATTACCTTGAGGATAACGTCCTTCACGGGCTCTCCCAGCGTCGATTGAGCCTGGAGTAGTCGCCGAGGCCCGCTTCGACTGTCAAGGGCGGATCGGCCGCCGAGGGGCGCGATCCCTCACCCGGCGAGCGGCCGGCGCTCGCAGATGGCGTAGCTCGCGGCCCAGGGTCGGGCACGCTCGAAGGCGGCCGATGCGGCGACGACGTCGGCATCGGCCCAGCGGCG
>JAABSG010000209.1 GCA_011390475.1 Geminicoccaceae bacterium
CGACGAAGGCCATGGCCCCGACAATCCCCGGCTGACGCGGATCAAGCTGCCGCACAAGCAGCACGCCGTCTTCGAGCGGGTGCTGAAGTCCGAGCGCATGACGGGCTATTTCCAGGCCTTGCTCGGCCCGAACGTCGTGCTGCAGACCTCCAAGCTCAACACCAAGGCGCCGGGCGGCGGGGCCGCCGTCGAGTGGCACCAGGACTGGGCGTTCTACCCGCACACCAACGACGACATTCTCGCCTTCGGCCTGATGCTCGAGGACGTCGACTTGGCCAACGGCCCCTTGATGGTCATCCCGGGCTCGCACAAGGGGCCGCTCTTGAGCCACCACAAGAACGGCGTCTTCGCCGGGGCCATCGACCCGGACGATCCGGACTTCCACTTCGATCAGGCGGTGACGCTCACCGGCAAGGCCGGCTCGATGACCGTGCACCACGCCCGCACCCTGCACGGCTCGGCCCCCAACAAGAGCGACCGGGCGCGCTTCATCCTCTTCTATGAAGCCGCCGCCGCCGATGCCTGGCCGCTCCTGGGTGCCGGCTCCTACATCCACCGGCTGCCGCAAAAGGAGCTCTGGGAGGATCTGCAGACCCGGATGATCTGCGGCGCACCCGTGCTCGAGCCCCGCATCGAAAAATGCCCGGTCCGCCTGCCGCTGCCACCGGCCCCGGATGCCACCTCGATCTTCAAGACGCAGAAATCGGCGGGCGTGAAGAGCGCCTTCGCCGCCTGAAATCCAGCCGCTACGTGGCCGACCAAAAGCGTTTGGCCGTCAAAAGAGGGCAAGGCCGGCGGCGACTTGCACCCGGCCGAGAACCCAGGCCACGCCGTAGCCGGCCACCAGAAAAAGCCCCAGCGATAGGTAGGTAGCGAGAGTCGTTCGACCATTCAGCTCGGCCATTACCCGCCAGCAGACGACGAGCCAGAAGGCGATGACGAGTTGGCCGACGAGCAGGATCAGGATCGTCCAGGCGACCTCGGGGGAGTTGCTGACGGCGGCTAGACCAGGGTCGTCGACGTCGAGGCCACCGCGGAGGACGGCCCGGACATAGTCCTCGATAGCGCCGGCTGCCTCGGGGGCGCCGAGGCGGATGAACGACTTGGCGATCACCGTTGTCAGCGTGAAGAGGAGGACCGAGAGTCCGGCGAAATAGCTGAAGACGACAACGTGGCCGGGCAAGGGCGCCTTGCCGCCGAAGACGCGCATGACGAGGCAAGCGAGGCAGCCCAGCGTGACCGCCGTCGCACTGTAGAAGACGAGCATGACGGGGAGCTGCCGCCAGGCGTCGCCCTCGCCCGCGATGAACGGCAAACGGATGACGAAGGCGATGACGATCGAAAAGAGGAGGAAGGTCAAGGCGGCGGTCACCGCACTCCTGGCCGAAGGGTCGATCTCGCGAAAGAACGCTCGAGGTCCGGCGATCAAGTGGATCAGCTGGTCGACATAGTGCAGGACCAGCTTGATGACCGCATCGGCCGACACCGCCGCGCCCTATTCTCGGCGCTGACGAACGACCGCGTCATCGGTCAGCTCGCCCATGACCGCGAGCAGCCAGGCTTCCGCCCGCAGTTTCGCGTGCACCAGCTCGACCGCGCGAAGGCGCGCGGCGAGCAGAGTCGCTTCGGGTGCGAGCAAGGCGCGAATGTCCGCAACGCCGACCTCGAAATCCTGAGCAGACGCGGCCCGCAGCCGCTCGACCAGCGGCAAGAGCTCGTCGACGATGGCCAGGCTCTCGCGGGCGTGGCCGAGATGACGCAACTGTCGATTGGCCTCGACGAAGTGCGTTTCCGCCACCTCCCGCCCCATATCGGCGAGCCCCCGAGGCGGATCACTCTGCCATTGCGGGAATGGCACCGCGGTCAACCTGTACTCGAAGCGATCATGGTGATCATCGATCGCGAGGTCCCGCTCGAGCCTCGCGTCCTCCCGGGCCAGCCGCGCCTCGAGCACCGCCACCTGAACCGCTCCGACATCTTGGCTACCGCCCCGCCCGGAGGCCTCGATCTCGCGCGCCGCTCGCTCCAGCGAGCGCAGCACGACCAGATGCCCGTCCAGCAGTTGCAGCCGCTCGACGGCACTGGCGATGCGCAGTTGGGCCAGCACCTGGTCGAGGATCGGCGCCGCCGCGACGGACGGCGGGTCGCCTAACTCTGCCGCCTCCGCCGACCCGCCGACGTCGAGCCGGGACAAGAGCCAAGCCACGATCGGCACGATGGCAGCAAGCTCTGCGCCACCGGCTGCATCTGGACCAGGGGCGGGCGAAACACTGACGGGCAGTTCCAGGGCTCGCGTCCGAGGCTCGACCGCGATGGCTGCGCGCTCGCCGCTACCGGCGGCCTCCTGACCCGCACCCGATGACACTTTGGTATCGGGCAGCCAATCGGGTCGCGTCCGGTCGTCCAGCCAATCTGCGACTTCGGCTCGCGCCAGAAGTTCGGCCGCCGAGGTTGCCGGCCCCCCGAGGACAACGAGCATCGGCGGCGGGTCGGCAGGTCCGAAGAATGCCACGAGCATCAGCACGCCGCCGTTCGCCGTCGTGACCACGAGGTCGTTGCCGCTGACGACGAATGTCGCAACCGCCGGATCGAATACCGGGTCGTCGAGCTGGACGAGGCTCCCGGGCTGGACCTCGACCACGCGCCGCTCGCCTTCGCGCAGTGGTTCGATCGTCAAGACGGCGACGGCTTCGCGCCCGACCACTGTCGTCGGCGCCTCGTTCGCCTCGGCCATGCCGGCCGAGAGCAGGCTCATGGCGAGGCCGATCGTGGCCAGACCACCGAACAGCCGTGAAACCGATGCCGCCGCCGCTTGCCGCTCCCCGTGGGATCGAAACCGCATGAGGCCCCCCGCCACTTTGCTCATCGAAGCGTACGACCAAGGAGTACGACTTGGCAACCAAACCAATCCGCCAAAGCGCTTGGCTGGGCGCGCTGGTCCGTCGACCCCAATTGCCCCGCTCGGCCGCTCAATCGAGCGAGATCCAGCCCGGTTTGAAATGCTTCTGCAGATCGCGGCCGCGGGCTTCCATGGCCCCGCTGCGGCGCCAGGCGTCGCGCTCGGCGCGGGTCGGGGTGCGGGTCGCGGTGCGTGGGCCTTCGGGGTGGAAGAGGCCCTGGGCATAGCGCCTGGCCATGCTCGAGCCCTGCTTGAACAGGCTGCCGATCATCGGATCGCTGCAGTCGAGCGCCGGGGCGCCGCGTTTCTCGCCCGGGCCGTAATGGGTCATGAAGACGTGGTTCTTGATGGTCACCGTCCGCTTGAGCGTGGCGAACCAGGGGCAGTGCCGGGGATCCATGGCCAAGGGGTTGACGAAGTAGAGGGCGCCATCGGTGCGACCGGCCGGCGCGCGTTTGGTGAGATCGAGGGCGCGCTCGAGGCTCCGCCGGCCGGGGCCGGCCTGGAGCAGGCTATGCGGATCGAAGCTCGCCGGCTGGGCCAGGGCACGGCGTAGCGCCGGCCATTCGCCCACCGGCTGGAACTGGCGATCCTGGGCCACGACCGCACAGGCATCATTGGGAAACCGGGCATCTACCGTGCGGTTCTTCACCACCTCGATCACCGCGGCCATGCCGTCATCACCCTCGCCCGCGGCCTCGAGGACGGCGATCACCGCCGCGCAGCGCGCGGCCGGGGTGGCAGCCGTGGCGGTCGACAGGGGCAGCGACAGCAAAAGGGCGAGCACCAACCCCGGCATTGGCCATGAGCGCACGATCGTTTCCTCATCGACGGGCACCGCCTCGAGCGGCGCCGTGTTCTTTCCTGGCACCATCGATTAAGTATGCTCGAGCAGCCGCCGTCAATGCGGCACCGAGTTGTCGACCCGCTTTCGATCGAGGACCTGCATGCCGCAGCGCGGACGAATTTTTCTGGCGACCCCAGGGCCCACCAATGTGCCGGATCGCGTGCTTCGCGCGATGCACCGGGCGGCCGAGGATTTCGCGGCCCCGCCCTTCAGCGAGACCGCCCGCTCTTGCCTGGAGGACCTCACGAAGGTTTTCCGCACCCGGGGCCGGGCCTTCTGCTTCATCGGCAACGGGCACGCCGCCTGGGAGGTGCCGCTGGTCAATCTGGTCGAGCCGGGCGACGCCGTGCTGGTCCCGATCTCCGGCCGCTTCTCGCAAAGTTGGGCCGAAATGGCCGAGTGCCTCGGCCTCGAGACCATCCGCCTCGAGTTGCCCCGCGACCTGCCCTTGGACCCGGCCACGATCGAAGCGGCATTGCGCGCCGACCAGGGGCAGAAGATCAAGACCGTCTTGGTCGTGCACAACGAGAACGCGACGGGCATCGTCAGTGACATGGTAGCGATCCGCCGGGCCATCGACGCCGCCGGCCACCCTGCCCTCTTCGTGGTCGACGCGATCTCGAGCCTCGCCATCGAGCCCTTCGCCATGGACGAGTGGGGCATCGATTGCACACTCACCGCCTCGCAGAAGGGGCTGATGCTGCCGCCGGGCCTCTCCTTCGTCGCGATGAACGAGCGGGCGCTCGCGGTCGCCGAGACCTGTCGGCATCCCCGACGCTATTTCGACCTGAACTTCCGCCGCGGCGCCATGACCTACCAGTGGTTCCACGGCACCCCGCCCTTGCAGCAGATCTGGGGGCTGCGCGAGAGCCTCGACATGCTCTTCGAGGAGGGTCTCGAGGCCGTCGTCGCCCGCCACCGCCGGCTCGCCGACGCGGTCCGCGCCTGCGTCGCCTGCTGGGCCGAGGCCGGCGATCTCGCGTTCCACTGCGCCGTGCCCGAGGCCCGTTCGAACGCGGTGACCGCGATCCGCACAGCCCCCGGCATCGACCCCGACGCCATGCGCCGCCTCGCCCGGGACAGCTACCAGACGGCCTTGGGCGCCGGGCTCGGCGACCTCGAGGGCATGGCCTTCAGGATCGGCCATCTGGGCGACCTCAACGAGCCGATGATCCTGGGCACGCTCGCCGCCACTGAGCTGGCGCTCCGCCGCTCGGGCATCGCCTCGGGTTCGGGCGGGCTCGAGGCCGCGATCGAAAGCCTGGCATTGGACGATGCGGCGCGCCCTACCCGCGCGAGCGATCCGGCTTGATGTCGAGCAGTGGCGTGTCGTCGAGGCAATCGAGCCCGCGCACTCGAAGCGTCCCACCCGCGACCCCGACCAGCCGCACCAGCGAGGTCGCGATCGGATTGGGCCGCACCGGCGAGCGCAGCGCGAAGGTGCCGACCGGCCCGTTGCCGGCGCGCGGGCACTGAACGACGAGGTCACGCCTGGCTTCGTGCATCCAGTAGAGCACCTCGAGCCACGCGTGGCGGTCGATGCCCTCCAGTGCCGCGACCCAGGGCTCGAAGACCTCGATCCGGCAGACCGGCCCGCCCTCGGGGTCGCCCTGCCGCGGGCAGTCGGCGCGCACGGTCCAGGGGGTCCGGACGCGGCCGATGAAGCGCAGTTCGGCATCGGCGGCCTCGCCCGCCTCGATGCGGACTTCGCCCGGGCGGATGTCGGCCTCGGCCACCGCCTCAGCCAACCGGCACCGTCGCCTGCATCGACGGCCGCTCGGCGAAGGTCGCGTGCCAGGCCGCGAGCTTCGGCCGTGCGGCCCGCCAGTCGTCGTCGGCGAAGCGGAAGTCGCGATAGCCGAGCGCCACGGCGACCGCGATCTGGCCGATATCGGGCAGGATGGGGAAGGTCGCGACCTCCTCCTCGAGCCGGTCGAGGGCGCGCTGCACCTTCTGCGTCTGCCCGTCGAGCCAGTCCTGCCACAGCCGGTCCTTGGGCCGGAGGAAGGTCTCGTAGCGACAGAGGATCGAGGCGTCGCATATGCCGTCGGCCAGCGCCTCGCGGCGGAGCGCGATCCAACGCGTCGGCCCCTCGTGCGGGTAGAGCTTGTGGCCCGAATGGCGGCTGTCGAGATATTCGCAGATCACCCGGCTGTCGTAGAGCGGCTCGCCCTCGTCGGTGACCAGGCAGGGAATCTTGCCCAAGGGATTGTCGCCCACGACGTCGCTCGCGGTCGTGACCGGGCTGACCGCCGCCGGCACCGTTTCGACATGGGCCTCGAGTCCGGCCTCGTGCGCGACCACGAGCACCTTTCGAGCATAGGGCGAGGCTGGGCTGAAATGCAGGCGCATGATGGTTTCCCCCTGAGTGGTTGTGGGTCGCCGGCATGGCGCCGGGCGACCACCTGTCATATCTTCAACGCGAGAGCGCGGCTCAACCCCACCCGCTAGCCGTCCTCGACGCGAAACTGCCGGAGCTCGCCCGCCCATGCAACATGCCGAAACCCTGTCGCCGCTCGAGCTGCTGCAGAGCCTGGCCCAGGGCGACCAACTCGTCGTCCGCCCAGAGGCCGGCCAGCACTTCGCGCTTTCGGCCGAATTCACGCCCTCGGGCGACCAGCCGACGGCCATCGCCGAGCTGGTGGCCGGGCTGCAGCAGGGCGACCGCGACCAGGTGCTGCTGGGCGTCACCGGTTCCGGCAAGACCTTCACCATGGCCCACGTCATCCAGGAACTGCAGCGCCCGGCGGTGATCCTCGCGCCCAACAAGATCCTCGCCGCCCAGCTCTACGGCGAGTTCAAGTCGTTCTTCCCGAACAACGCGGTCGAGTATTTCGTCAGCTACTACGACTACTACCAACCCGAGGCCTACGTCCCGCGCTCCGACACCTATATCGAGAAGACGGCGGCGATCAACGAGCAGATCGACCGGATGCGCCACTCGGCCACTCGCGCCCTGTTCGAGCGCGACGACGTCATCATCGTGGCCTCGGTCTCCTGCATCTACGGCATCGGTTCGCCCGAGACCTATGCGCGGATGACCCTGCAGATCCAGAAAGGCCAGCGCGTCGAGCGGCAGCGGCTGCTGCGGGCCTTGGTCGAGCTGCAATACAAGCGCAACGAGCTCTATTTCAGCCGCGGTGCCTTTCGCGCCAAGGGCGACACGATCGAGGTCTTCCCCGCCCACATGGACGACGAGGCCTGGCGGATCTCGATGTTCGGCGACGAGATCGAGGCCATCTGGTCGTTCGATCCCCTGACCGGCCAGAAGAAGGAGAAGCTCGAGCAGGTTCGCCTCTACCCGAACAGCCACTACG
>JAABSG010000210.1 GCA_011390475.1 Geminicoccaceae bacterium
GGCATTTTCAACAACGACGAGAAGGGAGACGACGGTATCCGCGTGCTGCGCGGCGGGTCCTGGACCAATAATCAGGTCCGCGCTCGGTGCGCCTTCCGCGGCAACGACGACCCGCTCGACCGGGCCAACAACATCGGTTTTCGTGTGGCGTGTTCGTCCCCATCATGAGCCGGTGGTCACTGGAAGGCGCTGCGCGAGCAGGCGGCCTTGAGACTCATAGTCGAGCATGCAGTGATCGCCGGGTGCAAGCTCGACGGCCGGCTTCGTTCCAGCTCGCCTGCGAAGACTGGCTTTTCGACAAGCTGGCTGCTCTCAGCGGGGCGAAGATGATCTCGACCATGACGATCGCGCTGAGCAGGCAGCAGCTGCGGGCCGAAAGTGTGCGCGGCCCGGCCTATGTGCGGGACGGCGACACTATCGTCGTCGACGATGTCGCAGTACGGCTGCAGGGGCTACTTTGCCCTGAGCGAGACGAGCCCGGCGGCAGCACCGCCACCCAGGCGATGACGCAGCTCACGCGCGGCCAGAACGTCAGCTGTACGCTGACCGGCGAGCGCACCTATGACCCTATCGTGGGCACCTGCTACGTCGGCGACACCGACCTCACGGCGGCGGTCATCCGCCAGGGCATGTGCGCCCGGTGCCCCCGGTACGACCCCCGGCAAGCGCTACCTCCCAGATCAGCTACTGGCGGGTCCCTGGGACCGGGCCATGCCGGGCTACTGCGGATAGCCCGCCCCAGGGGTCGTTCAATCCGCCTCAAAAGTGGCGGGCTGCCTCCTTCTCGACCCATTGCCGGAGCAGTTCGTACTGCGTGGCCATCAGCCGCCGCATGCCGCCGAGCACCGATTCCAGCTGCGCAATGCGCTGGTCGTGGTCACCAATCCCCAACTCGCTCTCGCCGATGAAAGCCACGTTGTGGGCGAGCCGCCCGGCCTTGATGGCGTTCACCTCGGCGAGCTTGCGCGCAAACATGACCTCAGCGTCGTGCTGGTTGGAGGTGCCGGTCGACTGGCGCTTGAACTTGCCATTGACGTCGGTGTACCTCATCCACCAGTTGGGTGAGCGGTGCCGCCTGTAAACAGACATATCGTTCCTTCCTTGGAGGATTATTGTTGAACTCAAATACTATATCTATGTTTATTAAAAATTAGCGAAATAATTCAAGAAAGGGTAAAAATAGTCAGCCACGTATTGGCCTGTTCTATTGATGGCGGCAGCGATCACTCTCGAATCGGGCAGACCAACCGTGCGATGGCGCAATATCGGTCGCTGCCAAGCCTTCGATCAAGCCGCATCGCCATGCCTTCGGCGGCGTAGCCGAACACGGCCGTCGCTGCCGGCTAACGCCTCGCCACCAGCGCTTGGGCACGCCGATCTCGACCAGCGGCGCGCCGTCCGTGCATCGGCTCGAGCCTCAACGACCGCGGTGCCTGCTGGCGCGGCCGCGCCTCAACGCGGACATTGCCTGCTTTGGTATAGAACAAAACAAGAACATGACATATGCCTTCTCGAGCCTCGTGCTGTTCATGTTGCATCCGCGCGCCTGCTACCGCAGGCATGCGAGCATGCTGGTGGTAGCGAAGAATGTTTAGGGGTCTGTGGATGGGCTGGGCGCTGGTCCTGGTGGCGGGCACCGCCCTGGCGGATTGCATCGACATCAACGCCGATCCCACGGAGCGCCTGACCGCCATCGCCCACATCAACGACGAGCGCGCCGTGCAATTGATTTCCGGCCGACCCTGGCCCAGCGTCAGTTCGCTCACCGGCATCAACGGCATCGGCCGCGGCCGCATTCGCGACATCCTCGAGCAGGACCTTGCCTGCGTTGGGGGTGCGCGCTCCGCGCGGCCAGCGCGAGACCATCGACGGCGTGGGCACGGTGCTCGACGCCGACACGTTCGACGTCGCGGGCGAACGGGCGCGCCTGATCGGCACCGATGCGCCCCAAGGCGAACTGCTCGGCCAGGTCGATGGCCACGACTGGCCCTGCGGGCAGCTTGCCTCGGCAGCGAAATCGACGGCAATCTGGGCGAACTCGGTGTCGAACCAGCCGCGATAGCAGCGGTAGCGGCCTTCGAGGAAGTCGACGGCGATGACGACCTGTGTATAGGTCGGATCGTAGCGCGCGATGAACGCTTGGTTCACCGGGTTGTCGGTGCGGGTGAAGCGGGCGGCGAAGGCCAGGATGACGGTCTGCCGTGGCGGGATGGGGCGGATGATCCGCCCGGTGCCGGAGGAGGCCAGCTGGATGGCCCGGCCGCCCCAGCGGCCCGCGTTGGCGATGACGTTGAGATAGGAGATGCTGGTCGCATTCGGCTCCCAGCGGCGGGCGATCTGCTCGCGGGTGGCGTAGAGATCGCAGCTGTCGAGGAAGAGCAGGGCCATGGGTCAGCTCCGGGATCCGATGAGGGTGAGGGCGAAACCGGCGAGGGTGGCGTCCTGGATGGCCGGTGCGATGAGCTCGAGGCGGTCGCCCGGGGCGAGGCCGAGGCCGCTCGCGAGGACGAAGACGGCATCCTGGCTGGCTGCGGGGAAGGTGATGCTGCCGACGGACACGCCGTTCTGCAGGATCGTGCAGACCGCCTCTGCCGTCGCCGCCGTATCGGCATGGCCGCGGCTGCCGGCGAGATCGGTTGGGTGAAGCCGCGGGCGACCTCCAGCTTCAACAGCCGCTCGCCTTCGCCGGCCTCGCCTACAGCTTCTACCCCTATATCGTGCCGGAGATGCTCACCATCGACGAAGCCACCGCCGCGCCCGAACACCTCCTCATCATCCTCAACGGCGTCATCCTCGTCATGCCGATCATCGCCGGCACAACCCTGTTCGCCTACCGCGCCTTCGGCGGCAAAGCCACGAACCTCACCTACGACTGACCACGGGTGAGCCGAGCGTCGCTCGGACACCCGGCGGCCGACGCCGATCTGGACCACCGGCTGATTTGCCCAACAATCTTGGCGGTAGTAGTCATCGCGCCTGGGCGTGCCACCCTGGATCCGCTCATCGGCACGTAGGTCGTCTGCACCCCACGAACTCTCCGCCGCACCGATCGACCCCTCGGGGCGGGGCACTTGTTCCGCCTGCGTCTTCCCTTCTCGCCTCTTCGCAGCTTCCCACCGGCCGATGGCCCAGTGGAAATTCGATCGAGGTCGCGCATGCAGTGGTGGCGTGCCGAGCGGTCAGTCCTCGACGATCGCCCAGCCTTCGCCCGGAGCGTAGGCGTCGGTCGCCGCTGCCAGCTCTTCGGTCTCCTCGCCTAAATCGGCCTCGTGCAGGTCGCCGAGGTGATTGACCATGAAGGTCATGATGCCGGAGTTGCCGTAGTCGGCGGGCCAGGCGAGCAGGCCGTAGCCGGTCAGGAGCCGGCCATTGACGAGGTAGTCGTAGGCGCCGCCCGGGGCGGCGTCGCCTTGCCGGGTGAGGACCTTGAACCGGTAGCCGTAATAGGGTTCGCCCGACTGGTAATAGACGAGGTAGTCGGCCTCGCTGGCGGCGAGCGGGCCGAGGGGACTCGGCTCCTGGTCGGCGGCGGTGGGCCAGAACAGGCCGTCACGCTGCCCCGCCGTGCTGATCAGGAGCTGCGCGAACTCGAGCACGCCATCGTCGTTGCGGTCGGCAGAGCCGTAGAGCCGCTGCGCCTCGAGATAGGCACGCGCCGCCGCGATGGCGGCGAGCTCATTCTCGCCGATCCTTCGGTCGATGATCTCCTCGAGCCCGGCCTCGGTGTCGAAGACCCAGCCCTCGCCGTCGCGGGGCGAGCGGTATCGGCATCGGCCAGCCGGCGCGGCCGAGCAGGATCTCGTACGTGTCGGGCGCCTCGCCTGGAGCCAACACCAGCGCCTCGGCCGCGGCATTGCGTGCGGCATCGACGGTCTGCCGCACCGTCGCGGGATCGCCGCCGATCAGCTCGTCCTGATACGCCTCGCCGAACAGTTCGAGCAGCCGGCCGGAGTCCGCGGGCGCGAACAGCGCCGCCCGGAAGGCTTCGAGCGCCGCCTCTGGATCGGCGAAGGTCGGCTGCTGCGCCAGCGCCGATCCACCACCCAGCATGATGCCCGCCAGACCGGCGGCCAAGGTCAAGCTCGTCAACTTGCTCATCGGTGCATTCCTCAACCGCGTTTCTTGCCGCGGCTCTGCTTGCCGCGATCGGATTTCGCCTTGGCCTTCTGCTTGCCGCCCTTCTTCGCACCCAGCGCCTTCTTGCCACCGCCGCTGCCACGCTCGGCGAACTGGCGTTGCGGCGCCTCGCCACGCTTGGCCACCGCCTTCAGGCGGCTCTGCTCGCCGCGGTTGGCTTCCTTCTTGGTCTGGCTCGGCCGCTTGAGGTCGTTGCGCCGGTTGTTGCCGCCGTCGTTGTCGTCGTCGAAGATGGCGTAGCCGAGCAGGCCGCCCACCGCGGCACCGCCGAGGAAGGTGCCGAACGTGCCCCAGCCGGAACTCGGCGGCGCCGCATAGGTGACGGGCGGCGGCGCCGCCTCGTAGACCGGCGCCTGGACGTAGCTGGTCTCAGCCAGGGCGTAGCTCGAGGCGTAGGGATCGGCCGCGGCGGTTTCGACAGCCTCGGGCGCCGGGTCCACGTCCTCTTCCCCGGCGACGGCCTCGGCCTCACCGGCTCCCGTCTGCTCACGCGCCGCGGCTTCGGCCTCGCGCCGCGCGACCTCGGCTTCCCGCTGCGCCACCGCGGCCTCGCGCGCGACGAGGTCGTCGTCGGCCTCGGCCGGAACCTCGGCCACCGGCTGCAGCGCGGCCAGCAGGCCTGCGCCATTGTATTCAGGGATGGCGATCGGGCCCTCGGTGGTCGGGCGGCTCTGCACGATCCCTTCCTCGACGACCACCTCCTGCACCTCGTTGGTGGCGAGCACGCCCATGGCGTAGGCGCCCTGGCGCAGGTCCTGGATGGCGTCCTGGACGTCCTCCAGCTCATCGTAGACGGCATCGCCCATGGCCTGGGTCCAGTCGAGATGCTCGTTCATCTCGGTCAGCACCGGGGGGTAGTTGAGCAGGGCGATGAGGGCCGGATCCCACTCCGGCGATGGCTCGAGCGTCTGGTCCGCCTGGTAGCGCTCGATGAAGCGCTCGGCCTGGACGACGTCGACCGGGAACATCGCCGCCTGGAGGATGACCGCGAGCAGCGGGTCTGGGTAGAGGGCGACCGGTGCGACCAGGGCCATGATCTCGTCGTCGACAACGAGCGTCTCCACAGTCGGGTCGGCGGGCGCGGCCGCGTCCTGGGCAGCCGCCGGCAGCGCAAGGAGTGCCGCAAGGCAGACGCCGAGCCGGCAGGCGCCGTGGATCGATTGCTTCACGCCCATGGGTTCCTCCCTCATTGCATCAGGGTCTCGTCAGTTTCGCGCCAGGTGCAGCGCTCGGCGACGAGCGGCGCCACGTTCGCGTTGCCCGCCCCTCGTGCCAGGAGCGCGCCGACGCGCTCGTCGGGGCCGTAGCCGGAATGCGCGCTGAGCGGGTTGGCGACGTCGCCGAGCCCGAGGAACGAGTTCACCGAGGCCACGTTGATCGTGATGTTGGTGACGCTCGGGCAGAGCCTGGATTCGATGTAGCGGTCGGCGAACTGGTCGGGCACCGGGTAGCTCATCAGGTCGTTCGGGTCGGAGAAGGCGATGATCTGCGTCCTTTCGAAGAAGCGGCCGGGCGTGGTGGGGTTGGGCCCGCAATAGGCGGCGGTCTGGCCGACCACTTGCTGCCCCTCGCGTCCCGCCTCGAGCAGCGGCAGCTGGTTCGAGAGCATGAACACCTGGATCTCGCGCCGGCTAAGCGCGTCGGCGAACGAGGCCAGTGCCGGATCGGTCCGGATCGGCAGGTCAGCCATACCCTGGAGCGCGTCGAGCGTCGCCCGGCTGCCCAGGCTGTGAGTGACGATGACCCAGTCGTCCTGGTCCAGCCGGCTGCCGAAGCCAGGCAGGGCCGGTCCGCAAGACGTCCCCTCGGTGAGCTCGGGCAGCTCGCTCCAGCTGCGCGAGCCCATCCAGCAGACCGACTGGCCGACCGCGGTCAGGATCGGCTCGCGCTTCTGGCCGGCATAGGCCAGGGGATCCGGGGCGATGTCGTTGACGAAGCTGCGCATCGCCTGGTTCACCGCGGCCCGTCGCAGCACGTATTCCTGCTCCTTGTCGAAGGCGAGCAGATCCTTGTCCGGCTGCGTGATCGGCGACCAGGTCAGCTCGTAGAACAAGAGATCGCGACGCCGCTCGGTATCCGTGAGCCGGCTGACGTTGATCTCGCCGAGGTCCTGGTCCGGAAAGCGCGGGTGGGCGATGACGATCCGCTTCGCCCGGGGTGCCCGGATCTCCAGCCCGAGCGCCGTCGCCAGGTTCTGGCGCAGCGCCGTGGCGTGGCCGGGCGCATGGGTGCCGATGCCGTGCACGTAGAGCACCTTGACCTCGGGCCGCTCGGTGTCGCCCGGCACGGACGGCGGCCGCGCGTCCTGCGCCCTGAGGTAGGGCTCGATACCGGCGAACGGCCGTCCCTCGACCTCGCAGGCGCGGGTATCCTCGGCCGCCTCGCTGGATCCCTCCAGCATGGCCTGGGTGACGCCGCGGCCGAAGCTCTCACAGCCGGCGAGCGCCAGGACCGCGAGGAGCGGCAGACATCTGGCCAGTCCGTAGCGCATGATCGTTCCTTGCGTGTTCATTGCTCGTCCTCGCGCCACACCGTCCTGAAGCCGATATGGTTGGAGCCGAGATCGGGTTCCTGCGGTTGCCGGCCGGCCGGGCGGTAGCGCATGCAGAAATTGGGGGCGCAGAGCCACGAGCCGCCCTTGACGGTGACCCGGGGCATGCCGGTCGGGCTGTAGCGCGCCGAGAGCTTGACATCCGGACCCTCCGGGTCGACGACCGGGTCCGGAAAATGGCCGGGGAGATAGAAGTCGCGGGCGTATTCCCAGACATTGCCGGCCATGTCGAAGAGGCCGTAGCCGTTGGCCTCGAAGCAGCCGACGGGGGCGGTGCCGTAGTGGCCGTCCTGGTTCTCGTTCTCGACCGGGAATGCCCCCTGCCAAGTGTTTGCCTTCCAGCCGTCGATCGGATCGTAGG
>JAABSG010000211.1 GCA_011390475.1 Geminicoccaceae bacterium
CGCGGTATTGGGCTGGGTCGTCGATTGGCTGAAGGGGGATGCGGCCGGCGAGCCGAACGTGGGCGCCGCCGGCGCGGCGCTGCCGCTCGAGGTGGTGGTGCCGGCCGATCATCCACTGCGCCCGGCACGCCGGGCACTCGACGAGGCGCTGAACAGCGCCGAAGGCGAGATCGCCGCGGCGGCCGCCCGCCTCGGCACCGAGCCCACGCCGGCCGAACTCACGGCCCTGCTGCTGCTCGAGACGCTGCACGACGCGGCGGCACCCCGGGAGGTGGTCGAGCTCTTGCGTTACGATCTGGCGGCGCGTTGGTTCGTCGGTTGGCCTGATGGTCCCTTCGAGCGGTCCGCCGAGGAACTGGCCCAGGCCATGCGGCGCGCCGCCGCCGACCCGCTCGTCGTCATGCTGCTGGCGCGCGTGCTGACAGCACCAACGGTCGCGGCCAGGCACGCCGACCGGCGCTGGCGGGTACGCCCGGCGCGTATCAGCGCGGCCCGTCGGCGGGGGCGGTGGGGGGAGAAGCGGCTGCGGCGACGAGCGGGCGGCAGCCGGCTCTGGCGCCTGACGCGGGCCACGGCGCTGGTCGGCGGTGCCGTGGCACTCGGGCTCGCCGGCTATGCGGCATTGGCCTTGCCCAGTGCCACCGAGATCAGAGCACTGCTCGGCCGCCCGACCCTCGCCGTCGAGATGGCCAGCCCGGCGATCGACCGTGGCCGGCTGGTGATGCCGGTGCCGGTCGACCGGGCGACCGTGCCCGAAACGTTCATTGCCCTCTTGCTCACCGCCGAGGACCGACGCTTCTACCACCATCCGGGCTTCGATCCTGTCGGGCTGGGCCGCGCCGCCTGGGCCGTTGCCCAGCGCCGCCTGGGCATCGCCGACGCACCGGTCCAGGGCGGCAGCACGCTGACCCAGCAACTGGTCAAGAACGCCCTTTTGAGCAGCGAGCGGAGCCTGCGGCGAAAGCTCGACGAGCTCCTGCTCGCGATCAAGCTCGAGCTCCTGTTCACCAAGGACGAGCTTCTCGAGCTCTATCTGGCCAACGCCTATTTCGGTGCCGGGGTGAACGGCCTGGAGCTCGCCGCCCGGCGCTATTTCGGTCGGCGGGCGCGTGAGCTCCAGCCTTGGGAGGCAGCCCTTCTCGTGAGCCTCTTGCCGTCGCCCGAGACCTATCGCCCGGACAGCCGGTGGCAGACGGCGCGAGCCCGGGCGATCGGCCTCCTGCGGCGCACCGCCGAGCGCGAGCCGGCGCTGCGCGAGCGGCTGGTCGAGGCCGAGCGTCGGCTGGCGTCGACCGGCGCCTATGCCGATCTGCCGAAGGGCGCTCGGGCCTTTCGGCCGATCGAGCACCGCTATTTCCGCGACTGGGCGCTGGCCGATCTGGCCCAGCACTTTCCCGGCACCACGGGCGAGCACCGGCTGGTCCTGACGCTCGATCCCTTGGCCCAGATCTACGCCCAGATCACCGTCGAACGGCTGGTCGCCGAGGGCAGGCGGGCCGGGTTCGACGAGGCCGCCGTCGTCGTCATGGCGCCGGACGGCACGGTCAAGGCGTTGGTAGGCGGGCGGCACTATGCGGCGAGCCAGTTCTCGCGCGCGACCCAGGCGCGCCGCCAGCCCGGCTCGGCCTTCAAGCCCATCGTCTACCTGGCAGCGCTCGAGGCTGGCCAGGGGCCGGCCAGCATCGTCGACGATCGGGCCTTCGCCGCCGATGGCTGGCCGCGCAACTACCGGGGCGGGCATCAGGGCAAGGTGACGCTGGAGGCGGCCTTTCGCCAGTCCCTCAACGGAGCGGCCGTGCAGGTCGCCGAGCAGGTGGGTCGGACGCGGGTCATCGAGACGGCGCGGCGGCTCGGGCTCGAGGGCGCCCTGCCGGACGAGCCGAGCCTGGCCCTCGGTGTGGGCGAGGTCACGCTCATGGACCTCGTCCGCGTCTATGCGGTGTTCGCCAATGGCGGGCTCGAGGTGACGCCCTCGGGCGTTGTCGCCTTGCGCCGGACCGATGGGCGTACGGTGGCCTGGGCCAGCCCGCCGGGCCGGGCGCGGCTGGTGGCACCAGCGCCGATCGAAGCGCTCAACCGCCTGCTGCGCGCGGTCGTGGGGCCGGGCGGCAGCGGCAACGCCGCGAATCTCAATGGCCACGTCGCCGGCAAGACCGGAACCACGCAGCACCACCGCGACGCCTGGTTTCTCGGCTTCACCGGCGATGTCGTGGTCGGCATCTGGGTCGGCAACGACGACCGGCAGCCGATGGCCGAGAGCGTTGCCGGGGGCACCCTGCCGGCGCGGGCTTTCGCCAACCTTCTGGCCAATCTCCGCGACGACGTGCTCGACGGACGCACGACACCGCCCCCCGGGCTTTCGGACCGGCTCTGAGCCGCCAGTTTGGAGCTATAACAAATCGCAAGACGGGCGCTTTCGATTGCCGTGCGGGCGGCCCGCATGGCACCCATCGCGCATCAGTCACCAGCGCAACCAGACGGGAGCCCGACCTTGTCCACATCACGCCACCTCCTCGCCACCACGTGCCTCGCCGGCGTCCTCGCCGCCGGGGTTGCCGATGCCGCCGAGGTCAACGTCTATAGCGGCCGCCACTACGATACCGACGCCGAGCTCTACGAAAACTTCACCGCCGAGACCGGGATCACGGTCAACCTGATCGAAGGCAACGCCGAGGAACTGGTCGAGCGGATCAAGGCCGAGGGTGCGAACAGTCCAGCCGACGTCTTGATCACCGTCGATGCCGGCCGGCTCTATCGCGCCGATCAGGAAGGCCTCTTCCAGCCGGTCCAATCGGCCGTGCTCAACGAACGCATCCCGGCCGAGTTCCGCCATCCCGACGGTCACTGGTTCGGCTACACCACCCGCATGCGGGTGATCTACTACAACAAGGACACCATCGACCCGGCATTGGTACAGACTTACGAGGATCTGACCCGGCCGGAACTCGCCGGCGAGGTCTGCCTGCGCAGCGGCAGCAACATCTACAATCTCTCGCTGCTCGGCAGCCTGATCGAGCACCACGGCGAGGCGGCGGCCCGCGACTGGGCCGCAGGCGTCGTCGCCAACTTCGCCCGGCCGCCCGAAGGCGGCGATACCGACCAGATCAAGGGCGTCGGCACCGGCCAATGCGGTGTCGCCGTCGCCAACCACTACTACTACGTCCGGCTGATGACCTCCGACGACCCGGCCGATCAGGCGGTGGTCGAGAGCACCGGCATCGTCTTTCCGAACCAGGACGGCCCCGATCAGGACGGCAGGGGTGCCCACGTGAACATCTCCGGCGCCGGCGTGGTCGCCAATGCGCCCAATCGGGACAATGCGGTGGCCTTCCTCGAATACCTGTCGTCGCCGAGCGCGCAGACCTACTTCATCGCCGGCAACAACGAGTTCCCGACCGTCGAGGGCGTGGAGTGGGAGAACCCCTATCTGGCCGAATTGGGCGCGATGGACGTGAAACGCGACACCGTGCCGGTCGCCGTGTTCGGCACCCATCAGCAGCTGGCCCAGGTGATCATGGACGAAGTGGGCTGGAAGTAGCCCGCAACCGATCAGCGACAGGTCGGTCGACGGCGTCCGGGCTCGCTCGGGCGCCGTCGTCGCCGGGGCGCCGATCGCTCAGCCGCGGTCCCGATGGAGCCGCCGGGTGAGGATATAGACGGGAATCAGCCCGACCAGCACCAGCACCAGCGCCGGCAGTGCTGCCTCGGCGTAGCGCTCGTCGCGCGCCAGGTCGTAGATGCGCACCGCCAGCGTGTCGAAATTGAACGGCCGGAGGATCAGCGTCGCCGGCAGCTCCTTCATCGTGTCGACGAAGACGATGATCGCGGCAGAGCCCAGCGCCGGGCCGAGCAGCGGCAGGTGCACCCGCTTGAGCCGAGCCCAGACCGAGCTGCCGAGCACGGAGGCCGCGTCGTCGAGGCTGGGGCGGATCTTGGCGAACCCGGCGTCGATATTGCCCAGCGACAGCGCCATGAAGCGCACGAGATAGGCGAAGACCAAGGCGGCGATGCTGCCGGTCAAGAGCAGCCCGGTCGAAATGTCGAAGGTGGCGCGAAACCAGGCGTCCACCGCATTGTCGAAGGCGGCCAGCGGGATGAGCGTGCCGATGGCGATGATCGGGCCGGGCAGCGCGTAGCCCATGCCGGCCAGGGCCGCCGCCGCCGTCACCGCCGGCCGCTGGGCGACCCTGGTGGCGTAGACGATGACGACGCCGATCACCACGGCGAGGCCTGCCGTGATGCTGGCCACCATCGCCGTGTTCTGGATGAGCGCGAGGAACCGGCCGACGCCGATATAGCTCGACGTGCCGAGCGTTATCCAGACCAGCCAGCCGACCGGCAGGATGAAGCCGAGGCCCAAGGGCACGAGGCAGGCGGCGAGCGCCAGGGCGGCGCGCCAGCCGGTCAGCCGCTCGCGCGCGTCGAACCGGTGCTCGCCCGCCGGATTGAAGGTCTGTCCCCGCCGCATCAGTCGCTCGAAGACGACCAGCAGCAGGACGAAGCCGATCAGCATCGTCCCGATCTGCGAGGCCGCCACGCGATCACCCAGCGAGAACCAGGCCCGATAGATTCCCGTCGTGAAGGTCTGCACGCCCAACAGTGACACGGCGCCGAAATCGGCCAGGGTCTCCATCATGACGAGGATCAACCCGACGGCAATCGCCGGCCGGGCGAGCGGCAGCACCACCCGGCGAAACGCCTCGGCCCGCCCGCAGCCCAGCATTCGGCTCACCTCGAGCAGGCTGCCGGACTGGCGCAGGAAGGCCGCCCGCGCCGCCAGATAGACGTACGGATAGAGGGCGAGGCCGAGGACGAAGATGGCGCCGCCGACATTGGTGATCCGCGGAAACCAGTATTCCCGGGCACCGAGTCCGGTCACCGCCCGCACGGCCGACTGCAACGGCCCCTGAAAGGTCATGAGGTCGTAATAGACATAGGCCAGGACATAGGCCGGGATCGCGAGCGGCAGGATGAGCGCCCATTCGAGCAGGCGAGAGCCCGTGAAGCGGAAGCTGACGATCAGCCAGGCCGTGCCGATGCCCTGCAGCAGGGTCAGGCCGCCGACGCCCACCATCAGCAAAAAGGTGTTGGTGAGAAAGCGCGGCAGCAACTGCTCGACCACGTGCGTCCAGGCATCGCCGGTCGGTTGCAGCCACGATGCCGCGACACTCAGCACCGGCAGGCAGACGAGGCCCGCCATGACGAACGCGATCGTCACCAGGAGCGTCAGGCCGCGATTGGCCGACGCTTTCGGTTGTTCCCCATCCGCCCACCGCCCTCCGGCGGGCCGATCACTCTCGGTAAGCAAAGCCTGACCCCACTCGCTTCGTGGCCACCTCGTGATCGGCCGACGGCCGCACGATACGACCTCATCTGTGCGTCGGCGGCCGAACTGCCCGTGGCAACCGCTTCACGTCACCGCCAAAACCGCATTTTTGTAACGGTTCTAACGGCCGGCGTGCGCCCGTTGCCCTTCGCACGGCCCGGGAATTGCGCTATCTCTCGGGCTGAAGCCCAGCGATACCCTCGACCGTCCACCCGTTCGCCCGACAGTCGAGAAAAAATATCGCGGCCGTGACGTTTTCTGCGCATCGAGGTGGAGAAGCCGCGCGGCTCAGCGCAAATCGGAGACATGATGGATCTCGCCAAACACAGCGATGGCGGTCGCAGCGCCGGGCAGGACGCGGGACCGGCAACGGCGCGCGATGCGACGGCATCGCCGACGGTCGGTGTCGAGGCGCACGCGGCCGCCGCCGACGGTTTGGTGGTCAGCCGTCTGAGCCATCGCTATGGCGAGGTGCCCGTCGTCGTCGATGTCTCGATCGCGGTGCCGGCCGGCGAGGTGCATTGTCTCATGGGCCCGTCCGGCTGCGGCAAGACCACGACGCTCCGGCTCGTGGCCGGGCTGGAGACCGTCCAGAGCGGCTGCATCGATCTCGCCGGGCGCCGGCTTGCCGATGCGACGCTGATGGTGCCGCCGGAAGCCCGCCAGATCGGCCTGATGTTCCAGGACCTCGCCCTGTTCCCGCATCTGACGATCGTCGAGAATGTCGCTTTCGGCCTGCGCCGGGTCCGGGCGGCCGACCGGCACGCGCGGGTGGCCGAACTGCTGGACATGGTCGGCATGAGCCGACACGCGGCCAAATACCCGCACCAGCTCTCCGGCGGCGAGCAGCAGCGCATCGCCCTGGCCCGTGCGCTCGCCCCGCGGCCTCGCCTGATGTTGCTCGACGAGGCGTTCTCGGCGCTCGATGCCAGTCTCAGAGCCGAGATCCGCGGTGAAGCCCTGCAGATCCTCAAGGCCGCCAATGTGCCCACCCTGCTCGTCACCCACGACCCCGAGGAGGCGATCGTCGCGGGCGACAAGGTGCACGTCATGCAGGACGGGCGGCTGGTCCAGAGCGGGTCGCCCGATGCGCTCTACAGACAACCCGTGAACGAGTTCGTCGCCAATTTTTTCGGCCCCACCGTGCGCTTCGCGGCCAAGATCAGAGGCGGCCTCGCCTGGACGCCCTTGGGCATGATCGCGGCCCCGGCCCAGCCCGACGAGACGCCGGTGAGCGTGGTCTTCCGCGCCGAGGCGCTGCAATTGCGGCCGGACTACAACGGCACCGGCCAGGCCGGCCAGGTGGTCGCCTGCAGGCGGATGGGCCCGGCCTGCGATCTGAGCCTCAAGCTCGAGACCGGCAGCACGATCAAGATCAGAAAGCCGGTCGAGACGCCGCACCACATCGGCATGCGCATGGGCGTCGACATCGACCAGCGCTACACCTTCGTCTTCCCGCAAAGCGAAGCGGCAGCGCAAAAGTCCGCCGCCGCGGCTCGGGGCGGCTCGTAGGGATCGGTTCGTTCTCTTCGGCCGGCTCTCGCCCTCGACCTGGACAGCCCGATTGGCCAGAGCGTCGAATGGCGGAGACCACGAAGCCGCGAACGCCTCATCCCAAGTCGAGCGCGGTGGTCATGCACGGCCTCGAGGTCGACGGACGCGAGGCCGAGGCGCGGTTGTCGG
>JAABSG010000212.1 GCA_011390475.1 Geminicoccaceae bacterium
GCTGGCCTGGCCGCGGCCCGGCGCCTGGACGGGCTCCGGACCGAACCGCGGGCGCCGACGCTCGACGCCGTGGCCGCCATTGCCCGGCGGCGGGCGATGCTCGAGACGGTGTCCGTCGGCGCCGCGATCCTCGTTCTGGTACTCTATGCCGCGCTCCTGAGCCACGAGCCGGCACTGCGCCAGATCGACCAGAGCCGCCAGTTCCTGGCGCTGCCCTTGGCTGCTGCCGCACTCGTCCGGCTCGTCTGGCTGGCGCTCGGCACGGCCCGCCTGCCTGCGGCCGACCCGCTGGCAATCCTGCTGTTGGCATCCTGGGCGCTGGCCGGCATCCTGCTCGGCGGCGCTGGAGCGGCATGACACACAGCACACTTGCCCGACGGCCACGCCCCGGGCTACCTCGACGCCCGAACGGCGGGAGGTGAGCCATGCAACGGGCGCTATCGGACATCCGGGTTCTCGACCTGACCCGCATTCTCGCGGGTCCCACCTGCACCCAGCTGATGGGCGATCTGGGTGCCGACATCATCAAGATCGAGAAGCCCGGCGCTGGCGACGACACGCGCAAATGGGGCCCACCCTACCTCGCCGGCAAGGACGGCGAGCCGACCCAAGAGAGCGCCTACTACCTGGCGTCGAACCGCAACAAGCGCTCGGTGGCGATCGACATCGCCCTGCCCGAGGGCCAGGAGCTGGTCCGTTCGCTGCTCGGCCACTGCGACGTCCTGGTGCAGAACTTCAAGGCCGGTGGCCTCACCCGCTACGGCCTCGATTATGCCAGCCTGAAGGATGCGTTCCCGGGGCTCGTCTACTGCTCCATCTCGGGCTTCGGCCAGACGGGACCCTACAAGAGCCGCGCCGGCTACGACTATTTGGCCCAGGGCTATGGCGGGTTGATGAGCATCACCGGCGCCCCCGACGGCGAGCCCATGAAGGTGGGCGTGGGGATCGCCGACATCATGTGCGGCATGTACGCGACCTCCGCCATCCTGGCGGCGCTGCACCACCAGCGGCGGACCGGCCAGGGCCAACACATCGACCTCGCCCTGCTCGACACCCAGGTCGCCTGGCTCGCCAACGAGGGCACCAACTACCTGCTGTCGGGCCGGGTCCCGACCCGGCTCGGCAACGAGCACCCCAACATCGTCCCCTACAAGCTCTTCGAGACCAAGGACGGCCCGGTGGTCCTGGCCGCCGGCAACGACGCCCAGTTCCAGCGCTTTTGCCGCTTCGCGGGCCTGGCCGAGCTCAGCGACGACCCGCGCTTTCGCACCAATTCGCTGCGCATCGCCAATCGGCAAGCGCTCTACGCCCTGCTCGTCCCGGTGTTCATGACGAAGACCAAGGCCGAGTGGGTCGACGGGCTGACCGCGCTCGGTGTGCCGTGTGGGCCGGTCAACAACATCGCCGAGGTCTTCGAGGACGAGCAGATCAAGCATCGCGAGATGCGGATCGACATGCCGCACGACCTCGCGGCCGACGGCACGGTCCCCCTGCTCGGCAACCCGATCAAGATGTCCGAGACACCCGTCGCCTACGCCAAGCCCCCGCCTTTTCTCGGCCAGCACACCGAGGAGGTGCTCGAAGCCCTGCTCGACCTCGACGCCGCCGAGCGTAGCCGCCTGCGCGACGCCGGCATCATCGGCTGAACGGCTGAGCCGGGTCGTCCGCTCGCGCATCCTCTTGCCGTGCTCGGCAGGGGTACTCTCCCAGGAAGCGTAACAGCGCCGTTTTCCCGGCTCGAAGAGCGCCGCGCATCGCCGGGCTCGAGCCTGCCGCACGACTTGAACCGCCTAGCGTCGTATCCGGCGGACGCCTAAGCTGAGTCCAGCCACCCACACGAGGCAAAACGCGCATGGATCGCCGGCTGACCACGATCCTCGCCGCCGATCTGGTCGGCTACTCGCGGCTGATGGCGGCCGACGAGGAGGGTATCATCGCCCGGCTGCGCGTGGCCCGCGCCGAGGTGGTCGACCCGGCCCTGGCCGAGGCCGGCGGGCGGATCGTCAAGACGATGGGCGACGGGCTTCTGGTCGAGTTCGGCTCTCCCGTCGCCGCCGTGCGGGCGGCGCTCGTCTTGCAACGGGCGATGGCGGTGCGGCAGACGGGGCCGGAGGCCGAGCGGCTGACCTTCCGGGTCGGGGTCAATCTCGGCGATATCGTCATCGACGGCGACGACATCCTGGGTGACGGCGTGAACATCGCGGCCCGGCTCGAAACCCTGGCGCCGCCGGGCGGGCTGTGCATCTCGCGGACCGTGCACGACCAGGTGCGCGGCAAGCTCGATGCGGTGCTGACACCGCTCGGGCCGCAGCCCGTCAAGAACCTGCCCGAGCCGGTCGAGGTCTGGCGGGTCGAGATCGAGGGCGTCGAGCCGAGAAGCACCGTCAAGCCCGGCACGCGGCCCGCGATCGCGGTGCTGCCCTTCGACAACATGTCGCGCGACGCGGACCAGGACTTTCTGGCGGATGGGATCGTCGAGGACGTGATCAGCGAGCTGAGCCGATTCCGCGATCTGACCGTCATCGCCCGGAACTCCAGCTTCAGCTTTCGCGGCCGAGCTCTCGACATACGGAAGATCGCGCAAGAGCTGGGCGTGCGCTACATCGTCGAGGGCTCGGTTCGGCGCGCCGGCGACCGCCTCAGGGTCACGGCGCAGCTCATCGACGCATCAGATGGCAGCCATGTCTGGGCTGGGCGCTGGGACCGGACGATGGCGGACCTGTTCGATCTGCAGGACGAACTGACCCAGGCGATCGTCACGGCGGTGGCACCGGAGATCAGCGCGCATGAGCGGACGTTGGCCCGGCGCAAGCCGACCGAGAGCCTGACCGCCTGGGAGCTCACGCAACGCGCCTATTCCGAGTATTTCCAATACTCGGCTGAAGGGATCGCCGCGGCGAAGACATTCGCCACGCGGGCCATCGAGGCTGACCCCGAAATCGTGCTGGCGCATGCCCTCCTGGCGCGTATCCATACCGCCGATGCCATGTCCGGCAGATCCGATGATGCTGCCGAGAGGCTTCGGCTGGCACGCGCGGCGGCGGAACGCGCGATCGAGCTCGACAGCCGCAGCGACGCGGCGCATGCCGCGCTCGGGTTCGCCCTCAGCATCTCGCGACAGCACGACCGGGCGATCAAGGTGCTGGAGGTCGGGCGCGCGCTCAATCCGAACAACGCCAACACGCTCGTGCATCTCGCCGCCGCAAGACTTCATCCGACCGACCCGGAGCCGGCTCGAGCGCTGGCAGACGCTCGCGAAGCGTTACGCCTCAGTCCGACCGACCCGTTCGTCTGGATTTATGAATGGGTTATCGGCTGGGCGCAGATGCAGCTCGGCGACTTTCAGGCGGCGCTCGAGAGCTTCAATGCCGCTCGCGCCCACCCGAAGGCGGACTGGAAACCGGCGCTGAGCGCGGCCATGGCAACGCTCGCTGCCGGACAAGCCGAGCACGTCGCCGCATTGCTGAGCGAGGCCCGATCACACAAGTCGACCCTCACCCTCGCGGAGGTGCTAATCAGCACGCCCAACTTGCACGTATCGCCACTCGCTGACCTCGGGGAGCGGCTGGTCGAGCTGGGCCTGCCGCGATGACCGGCATAGGCGAGTGCCGCAAAGCCTTCGACGCCGGGAAGCGCGTCGCCTATGATCGTGTCGCGCCAGACCGCGAAAGCAGGAGCCGATCGCCCAGTGGAACGCAGGCTCACGACGATACTCGCCGCTGATCTGGTCGGCTACTCGCGCCTGATGGCGGCCGACGAGGAAGGCGTCATCGCGCGGCTGCGCGTGGCCCGGGCCGAGGTGATCGATCCGGCGCTGGCTGAGGCCGGCGGGCGGATCGTCAAGACGATGGGCGACGGGCTCTTGGTCGAGTTCGGCTCGCCGGTGGCGGCGGTGCGGGCGGCGCTCGCCGTGCAGCGGGCGATGGCGGCGCGGGAGACCGGGCCGGAGGACGCGCGTCTCAGGTTCCGTGTCGGCGTCAATCTCGGCGACATCGTCATCGACGGCGACGACATCCTGGGCGACGGTGTCAATGTCGCAGCCCGGCTCGAGACCTTGGCCCCGCCGGGCGGGCTCTGCATCTCGCGCGCCGTGCACGATCAGGTCCGCGGTAAGCTCGATGCGGTGCTGACGCCGCTCGGGCCGCAGCCGATGAAAAACCTGCCGGAGCCGGTCGAGGTCTGGCGGGTCGAGGTCGCGGGTGCGGAAGTGCGCCCAGCGATGAGCGCTGGCACGCGCCCATCGATCGCCATCCTGCCGTTCGACAACATGTCGCGCGACGCGGACCAGGACTTTCTCGCCGACGGCATCGTCGAGGACGTGATCACCGAGCTCAGCCGGTTTCGCGATCTCACCGTGATCGCCCGGAACTCCAGCTTCAGCTTTCGCGGCCAGGCCTTCGACGTGCGGCGCATCGCCGAGGCCTTGGGTGTGCGCTACGTGGTCGAGGGCTCGGTCAGGCGTGCCGGCGAGCGGCTCAGGCTGACGGCACAGCTGATCGACGCCGCCGACGGTGCCCATGTCTGGGCCGGGCGCTGGGACCGGACGATGGCGGATCTCTTCGACCTGCAGGACGAGCTGACCCAGGCGATCGTCACCGCGGTGGCGCCCGAGATCAGCGCGCACGAGCGCTCGCTCGCCCGGCGGAAGCCGACCGAGAGCCTGACCGCCTGGGAGCTCGCCCAGCGGGCGCATGCCGAGTACTACCGCTACACAGCGGAATCCGTCGGGGCGACCATCGCGCTCGCCACCCGGGCGATCGCGGCCGATCCGGCGCTGGTGCTCGCCCATACCCTGCTCGCCCGGGCCCAGGTCAGCGAGGCGTTGGCCGGTTGGTCGGCGGACCCCGAGGCGAGCCTGCGCGCGGCCCGCGCCTCGGCCGAGCGGGCGGTCGAGATCGACAGCCGCAACGACGAGGCGTTCGGTGCCTTGGGCTTCGTGCTCGCCTTCTCGGACCGTTTCCGCGAAGCGATCGAGATGTTCGAGCGGGCGAAGGCGCTCAATCCCAACAATGCGAATACCCTCCTGCACCTCGCCGTGACCCGCCTCAACCCGCCGGTCCGGGATGCGGCGCAGGCGCTGAGCGAAGCCCGCGAGGCGCTCAGGCTCAACCCGACGGACCCGTTCGCCTGGACCTTCCACCTCGTCATCGGCGCGGCACTGCTCCTCGAAGGCGATCACGAGGCGGCACGAGTCGCCCTCGACACCGCGCGCGGCTATCCGAATGTCGACTGGAAACCGGCCATGCTGGCAGCGTTTGCGGCCGTTGCCGGCGACGCGCCCGAGCGCGCCCGCGACCTCGTCGCCGAGGCCCTGGCGTTGCGCCCGGAGATGACGCTGGCGCTGGCCCGGCGCGCGATGCGCGAGGCGTTCGCCTACCCGCCGCTCGCCGAACTCGGCGAACAGCTGGTCGATCTCGGCCTGCCGCGCGGGGCGGCCGGCTGACAGGCTCGAGTCCGGTCACCCGCACCGACCCCGAAAGAGCGGAGGGGCCCGCTGGGAGGCGTGCCTCCCTGCGATACTTGCCCTGCCTTCGACCGCCGCCCCGCTTGCCGGTTTTGCCTATCGGTTGCATAACCGCCCGCATGGATAGCGGGTTCGATCTTTCCTTCCGACACCACCATCTGCTCGGCATCGAGGGGCTGCAGCCCTACGAGATCGGCCATGTGCTCGATCTCGCGGATAGTTATGTCGAGCTGAACCGGCAGCCGTCGAAGAAGCGGGCGCTCTTGGATGGGCTGACGCAGATCAATCTCTTCTTCGAGGTCTCGACCCGGACGCTGACCTCCTTCGAGCTCGCCGGCAAGCGGCTGGGGGCGGATGTCGTCAACATGGCCGTGCAGGGCTCGTCGATCAAAAAGGGCGAGACTCTGATCGACACGGCGATGACCTTGAACGCCATGCAGCCGGATGTGCTGGTGGTGCGGCATCAGGAGAGCGGTGCCGTGCAGCTCCTGGCCCGGCATGTCCGCTGTGCGGTGATCAATGCCGGCGACGGCAGCCACGAGCACCCCACCCAGGCGCTGCTCGATGCCTTGACGATCCGCCGGCGCAAGGGCCGGCTCGAGGGGCTCACGGTCGCGATTTGTGGTGATCTCCGGCACAGCCGGGTGGCGCGCTCGAACATTCTCCTGCTGCTCGCCATGGGGGCCAGCGTTCGGCTGATCGGCCCGCCGACCTTGCTGCCGCGGGCGTTCGAATCCTATGGCTGCCAGCTCTTCACCGACATGGCGAAGGGCCTGCGCGGTTGTGACATCGTGATGATGCTCCGGCTGCAGAACGAGCGGATGCAGGGCAGCTTCGTGCCGTCGGTCAGGGAGTATTTCCACCTCTACGGCCTGACCCAGGAGAAGCTGCGGCATGCCGCACCCGATGCCTTGATCATGCATCCGGGGCCGATGAACCGGGGCGTCGAGATCGACGGGGTGATCGCCGACGATATCGACCGCAGTGCCATTCTCGATCAGGTCGAGATGGGGGTGGCGGTGCGGATGGCCTGCCTCGATCTCCTGACCCGCTCGATCCGCGGCGAGGCTAGCTGATGCGGCCGGTCCTCTTCCAGAACGTGCGGCTGCTCGACCCGGCATCGGGGCTCGACCAGCCCGGCCATCTCCTGGTCGCGAACGGGCGGATCGCCGCGATGGGCGACCTCCTGGAGGTGCCCGAAGGGGCGGAAGTAGTCGACGGCGAGGGCGCCTGTCTTTGCCCCGGTCTCGTCGACATGCGGGTGCAGTTCGGCGAGCCGGGTGCCGAGCACAAGGAGCGGCTGGCCTCGGGCATCAGGGCGGCGGCGGCCGGTGGGGTGACCTCGGTGGCGGTCCTGCCCAATACGCAGCCCGTGATCGACGATCCGGCGATGCTCGAGTTCGTGGCCAGGCGCGCGCGGCAGCTCAAATCGGTCAAGGTCTATCCCTATGCGGCGCTGACCAAGCGGCTGGAGGGCCAGGAGCTGGCCGAGCTGGCGCTGTTGAAGGAGGCGGGTGCGGTCGCCTTCACCGAT
>JAABSG010000213.1 GCA_011390475.1 Geminicoccaceae bacterium
GAGGGCGTAGGCCACGACCAGGAGCACGGTCGGCCCCGGGATGGCGAGCAGGACGGCGGAGGCGGCGGCGAAGGCGAGCCAGATCTCGATGGCCATGGGTGGTTTCCCGATTGGTGACGGAGCCTCTCACATCGGGATGGATGGTGGGGCCATCGACAAGAGGTAGTATCGATACTACCTTGCTTTTTGGAGGTGCCCGTCATGACCATCACGCTGACCAGCCGCGAGTTCAATCGTAATCCGAGTGCTGCCAAGCGGGCGGCGGAGGAGGGGCCGGTGATCATCACCGATCGCGGCCAGCCGCGCTTCGTCCTGGTCGAGTACGAGCACTACGTGGCGGCCAGGGAGTCGGGCCGCTCGATCGCCGATTGCCTGGCCGATCGGCGCGGTCCGGACATTGATTTCGAGCCACCGCGGCTCGCAGGGCCGTACATGCGACCGGTCGATTTCGACTAGGTGTATCTGTTCGATACGAACGTCGTCTCGGCGCTGCGCTTTCCCGATCGGCAGCCGCCGGAACTGCGTGCTTGGGCGATCCGCATCGACTTCGCCGACTGCTTTCTTTCGGTCATCACGTGCATGGAGATCGAGGTCGGCGTGCTCCGGCTCGAACGGCGGGACCCGCGAAGCGCCGTTCGGCTCCGCCAATGGGTCGAGAGCGAGGTCCAGCCGACGTTCGCCGGCCGCATCCTGCCCGTCGACGAGCCCGTCGCCATCGCCTGTGCCGGCCTGCACGTCCCCGATCCCCGGCCCGAGCGGGACGCGCTGATCGCCGCCACCGCCATGGTCCACGGCCTGACGGTCGCCACCCGCAACGTCCGCGATTTCGCCCACTTCCCCTTGCGCCTCGTCGACCCTTGGCAGGGTGGCTGAGGTTCTCGAACGGCATTCCCTGGTGGCCTGCGCCCGGTTTCGTGGCATAATGGCGGTAAATCGTGGGCAGAGCCGGGGAGGCAGGCATGAATTCGACCACCCGAACCAGCTTCATGGCGATCGCCGTGGCCCTCGGGCTCAACGGTGCCGCCGGCGCGGCCGAGTTGCGCATCGCCGCCGGCGACACGGGTGACGCGCTCGTGCTGCTGCGCGAGCATCTCGACCAGTTCGAGCAGATCAGCGGCCACAGCGTCAGTATCGTCGAAATGCCGTCCTCGACCACCGATCAGCTCGCCCAATACCGGATCTGGCTCGCCGACGAGAGCCCGGAGGTCGACGTCTTCTTCATCGACGTCATCTGGTCGGGCCTGCTCGCCCAGCATCTCCACGACCTGACCGAGGCCGCGGGCGACGTCATCGACCAGCACATCCCCGAGATCGTGGCATCACAAACCGTCGACGGCCGGCTGGTCGCCATCCCCTACTACACCGACGCCCCGGCGCTCTACTATCGCACCGACCTGCTCGAGCGGCACGAGAAGGTGCCGCCCGAGACCTGGGCCGAGCTCGAGGCCACGGCCCAGGAGATCATGGCGGCCGAGCGCGCGGCGGGGAACACCGACCTCTGGGGCTTCGTCTTTCAGGGTGGGCTCTACGAGGGCCTCACCTGCAACGCGCTCGAATGGGTCGCCTCCAACGACGGCGGCAGCTTCATCGACGCGGAGGGCCGGATCACCGCCGCCAACCCCAACGCGGCGAGCATTCTCGATCGCGTCGCCGGCTGGGTCGGCAGCATCGCCCCACCCGGGGTGATCGGCTACCGCGAGGAGGAGAGCCGCGTCTTCTGGCAGACCGGCAACGCCGTCTTCATGCGCAACTGGCCTTATGCCTATGCGCTGGGCAACGCCGAGGGTTCCGCCGTCGCCGGCTTGTTCGACGTCGTGCCCTTGCCGCGTGGCTCGATGGGCACCGCCTCGGCGGGTACGCTCGGCGGCTGGAACGCCGCCGTCTCGGCCTATAGTGCCGAGCCCGAAGCCGCGACCGAGCTCGCCCTTTTCCTCACCAGCGAGGCGGTCCAAAAGGACCGCGCCATCCGCTACACCTTCCTGCCGACCATAGCGTCACTCTACGACGACCCGGAGATCGCCGAGGCCCAGCCCCTGATCCCCGCCTGGCGCGAGGTCGTCGAGAACGCCGTGCCACGCCCCTCGGCCCCCACCGGCATCCACTACAGCCAGGTGAGCCAGGAGATCTGGACCGCGGCGCACAACACCATCGCCGGCCGCGGCGACGCCGCCGGCAACCTCGCCGAGCTCGAACGCCGGCTGCGCTTCATCAGCGCCCGGGGGTGGGGAAGCTGAGGCAGGAAGGGAAGGGCGGGGAGGCAGCGCCTCCCCCGGCCCCACCGGAATCTCGTGGTGGGGCTCTCAGTCGTCCGCGCGCCGAGCCGTCGCGCCGGCAATAAAACTTTTGTGCTGACTGATCTACATCAATTTCCCGGCCGGGTGTCCCTCGTATCATGGCGTATCTGGGAAGTGGTCGGAAGAAACGGCCGTTCCCTGAGCAAGTGCGCAGCTGCGCGTGGCGGCCGGCCGTGAGCGGGCTCGGCGAGAGATCGTCTGGCGCGGTTCTGGTCCGTGCCAATCGATTGGGGAGCAACAAGATGACGAGCAGGAAAATGGTGATAGGCGGCGCGGTGGCGTTGAGCCTTGCCGGTGGCGTGACCGGGGCCATGGCGGCCGAAACGCTGACCAGCGCCAGGACCAGCGAGGCGCCGACCATCGACGGCGCCGTCGATGCCCTCTGGTCGGCGGCCGAGCCGCTCGGCGTCGCGGTGAACCAGACCCCCTACGAGCCGACCGGCTATGCCGGCATCGAGCAGTCCACCGTCACCGTCCGCGCGATGCACGACGACAGCTCGATCTATTTCCTCTTTCAATGGGACGATCCGACGGAGAGCCTCCAGCGTCTGCCCTGGGTCAAGCAGGCGGACGGCTCCTGGCAGCGGCTCCGCCAGGATGACGGCACCGGCCACGACAACACCTACTACGAGGACAAGTTCGCGGTCTTGTGGGACATCAATGCCCGCGGCTTCGCCAAGACGGGTTGCGCGGCCGCCTGCCACATGGCCGACAACGGCATGATCGACGGCATCGAGGCGGGCTCGCCGGGCCGCAAGTTCACGACGCGCCCGGGGCAGACCATCGACATGTGGCACTGGAAGGCGGTGCGCACGGGGCCGGTCGGGCAGATCGACGACCAGTTCATCGACGACACCACCGATGCCGCAGCGAACTCGGGCTGGGGTCGCAAGGGCGACAGCCGGACGGGTGGTGGCTACGCCGACAACCTGTCCGAAGACAAGACGACACCGGCCTTCATGCCGGCCGACGGCTCCACCGGCGCCTTCTGGCTGCACAAGGCGGACGCCGTCCCCTTCGAGGACAGCTTCGCCCCCGGCGACGTGCTGCCGGCGATGCTGGTCGAGCCCTTCGTCGGCTCGCGTGGCGACATCCTGGCGGAGGCGACCTGGGCCGACGGCCAATGGACGCTCGAGGTGGCCCGCCCGCTGGTCACCACCGGCGAGAATGCCGACATGCAGGACGTGCAGTTCGACGACCTCGAGCAGGAATACCCGTTCGGCGTCGCCGTCTTCGACAACAGCCAGATCAACCACGTCTTCCACGAAGGTGTGCTGAACCTGCGGTTCGGCGGCTGAGCGCGCACGGATGCTCCGTCTGAAGCACCTGGCGGCAGGGGGGCGGCTCGCCGTCTCCCTGTTTTGCATCACCGTCTTGGCGGCGCTGGTTTCCGCCACGTTCCTGATCGTCCAGAGCACCGGCTCGACGAGCCTGGTCGACATCGACGCGGTCAAGCAGAAATACACGCAGAGCCTCCTGGTCGGTGCGATGTGGGGCTCGATGTACGAGTACGTCACCGAGGACGAATCGATCCACATCGTCGAGCGTTGGATCGCGGCCGGCACCCCGCAGGACCTCTACGACGCGGAGGTCAAGGCGGTGATGGCCGAGGACTGCACCAACTGCCACAGCCGCAGCTCGACCATGACCAAGGCCGTGCCGAGCATCCCCTTGACCTCGTTCGAGGACGTGGTCGCCTTCACCCCGCGCGGCCTGCCCGACGGCAAGCTCCTGCGCGGCCTGCACTTCCACCTCTTCGGCATCGGCACGGCGCTGCTGGCCATGGGCGTGCTGCTCGCCGTCACCGATCTCGCGGCCTTCTGGAAGGTGGTGATTCCGCTCGCCGGCTTCGTCGGCCTCTGGCTCGATACCGGCGGCTGGGTCGCCGGGCGATTTACCGAGGCCGCGGCCTACATGATCGTCGCCGGCGGCACGCTGGTGAACGCCTCGCTCGCTGCCATGGCGCTGCTGATCCTTCTCGATTGCTGGATCCGCATACCCGTCTTGAGCAGTCGACCGCCGCACGCCGCTTGACGCACCAGTCGGCGTCGGGCGGACCCGGCCGGATCGCGCCCGCTCGGCTCAGCCGCGGCTTCGGGTCAGGGTGGCGTGGCTGTTGATCAGGTTGCGGTAGTCGGGGATGTGGTTGGCGAAGAGGGTGCCCAGGCCCTCGACGTCGTTGCGCCAGTCGCGGTGCAGCTCGCAGGCGACGGCGAACCAGTTCGTCAACTGCGCGCCCGCGGCCGACATCCGGTTCCAGGCGGCGTCGCGGGTGACCTCGTTGAAGGTGCCGGATGCGTCGGTGACGACGAAGACCTCGAAGCCTTCCTCGATCGCCGAGAGGGCGGGAAAGGCGACGCAGACCTCGGTGACCACGCCCGCGATGATCAGCTGCTGCTTGCCGGTGGCCTTCACCGCACCCACGAAATCCTCGTTGTCCCAGGCGTTGATCTGGCCGGGACGTGGGATCATGGGGGCGTCGGGGAAGGCTTCCTTCAGCTCCGGGACGAGCGGACCGTTCGGGCCGTCCTCGAAGCTGGTGGTGAGGATTGTCGGCAGCGCGAAATATTTGGCGAGATCGGCCAGCGCCAGGACGTTGTTCTTGAAGGTGTCGGGGTTGAAATCGCGGACCAGCGACAAGAGGCCAGTCTGGTGATCGACGAGCAGCACCGCCGCGTTGCTCTTGTCGAGGCGGTTGTAGGTCTTGGTCATGGTGGTTCCTCCGGGTGGTGCCGCACCGTCCAGGCTGGACGGTGCGGCGGGTTTCAGTGGGCGAGGCGGCCGATGCGGCCGTTTCGGTAGTCGTCGATGGCGGTGGCCAGTGCCGCTTCGCTTTCCAGGACGAACGGGCCGTGGCCGATGACGGGCTCGTCGATCGGCTCGCCGGCGAGGACGAGCAGCGTCGAGTTGCCGTCGGCATGCAGTCGGACGGTGGAGCCCTCGCGATCGAGGTGCACAACCTCGGCCTCGCCAGCCCGCTCGTTGCCGTTGACCGTGACGTGGCCCGAGAGGACCGCCAGCATGGCCGTGTGGCCGGCCGGCAGGCCGAGATCCAGCTCGGCATCGGCGGTGAGGCGGATGTCCCAGATCGAGAGCGGGGTGAAGGTCCGGGCCGGCCCCGTCACGCCGGCGTAAGTGCCGGCGACGACGCGGACGCTGCCGGCGCCGTTCTCGAGGTCGATCACCGGGATGTTCTGGCTCTGGATCGACTGGTAGCCGGGTGCCGCCTGCTTGTCGCGCGCCGGCAGGTTGACCCAGAGCTGGACCATGCGGAACGGGCCGCCGGTCCGGGTGAAGGCCGCCGAGTGCAGCTCCTCGTGGACGATGCCGGCACCCGCGGTCATCCACTGGACGTCGCCCGGGCCGATGGTGCCGCCGCCGCCCGCCGAATCGCGATGCGCCACCTCGCCGTCAAAGACGATGGTGACGGTCTCGAAGCCGGCATGCGGGTGCGCACCCACGCCGCGCGGCTGCTCGGCCGGGGCGAAGACGTGGGGGCCCGCGTAGTCGAGCAGCAGGAACGGGCTCACGGCCGCGGGATCCGGAGCGTAGGAGACGAGCGAGCGGACCGGAAAGCCGTCGCCGACCCAGTGTCGGCGAGGGGCGATGCTGACCCTGGTGATCGCTTTCATGATCGTTCTCCATTCACGACGAGGCGTGTTGTCGACAGATCATAAAATGTCGATACTTACCGCGTGCAAGTACGGTCCTCGAGGATACCGTTAATGAAGCAGGTCAGTTGCCCGACCGAGTTGACCCTTGCCGTCATTGCCGGCCGCTGGAAGGTGATGGTGATCTATTGGCTGCTCAAAGGCGAGCGGCGGTTCAACGAGCTGCAGCGCGATCTGGTGACCATCACGCATCGCACCCTGGCCAAGCAGTTGCGGGAGATGGAGGCTTCGGGCCTGGTCGAGCGCCAGGACTACGGCACCATCCCGCCCCGGGTCGACTACCGCCTGACCTCGCTCGGCCGCTCGCTCGAGCCGGTCCTGATGGCCATGCACGCCTGGGCGCTGGAGCATGGCGACGCGGTCGTGCGGCTGCCGGGAAGCGAAGAGGAAGAGCGGGGGAAATGATCTCTCCCGCGCCCCCTCGGTATTTTGCGGTGGTGGCGGTGAGGGGGGCTGCGGGGCGAAGTAACGGAGGGGCCTGGGGAGGCTAGCCTCCCCAGATTTCTGCCTTGCTCGCAATCTCGTCGAAGCGCGGCTTCAGCGTCGGGTAGAGCTCGCGGTAAATCGTGAAGGCGGCGTCGTAGGCGGGTTTGGTTTTCGGGTTTGGGGGGGTGCGGCTTTCGACGGCGATGGTCTGGGTGGCGGTTTGCAGGTCGGGCCAGATGCCGGTGCCGACGCCGGCGACCAGGGCTGCGCCGTAGGCGCCGCCTTCGGCAGCACCGCTGACGATCTCGATTTCTGCACCTAGCGCGTCGGCCTGGATCTGGCGCCAGAGCGGGCTCGACGCCCCGCCGCCCGAGGCGCGGATGGTTCGCGCATCGAGGCCCATGGGTTTCATCAGTTCGAGCATCTCGCGGATCGAGTAGACGACGCCTTCCATGGCGGCTCGGATCAGGTGGCCGGTGCCGTGGCGCAGGGTGAGGCCGACGAAGGCGCCGCGGGCGTCCGGGTCGGGGTGGGGGCAGCGTTCGCCGATGAGGTAGGGGAGGAAGAGGAGGCCTTCGGCCGCCGGGGAG
>JAABSG010000214.1 GCA_011390475.1 Geminicoccaceae bacterium
TCTGGCTGGCTGTTGATGTTCTCGTCGTCCTTGGTGAAGTCGAGCCCGCCCTTCAAGGCCTCGTAGACCACCCGGCCGTAATTGCGCCCCGAAAGCCCGAGCTTGGGCTTCACGGTGGCGCCAAGGAGCGGCCGGCCGAACTTGTCGAGCCGCTCCCGCTCGACCACCACGCCGGTGGCCGGGCCCTGGAAGGTCTTCATGTAGGCGACCGGAATTCGCATGTCCTCGAGCCTGAGCGCCTTCAAGGGCTTGAAGCCGAAGACATTGCCGATAATGGACGCCGTCAGGTTGGCGATCGAGCCGTCCTCGAAGAGGTCGAGGTCGTAGGCGATATAGGCGAAATACTGGTCCTCGGTGCCCGGCACCTGATCGACCCGATAGCATTTGGCCCGGTACTTCTCGCAAGCGGTCAGCCGATCGGTCCACACCACGGTCCAGGTCGCGGTCGAGCTCTCGCCGGCAACGGCGGCCGAGGCCTCGATCGGATCGACGCCTTCCTGGGGCGTGATCCGAAAGCAGCAGATGACGTCGGTGTCCTTGGGCTCGTAGTCGGGCTCCCAGTAGCCCATCTTGCGATAGGCCATGACGCCGGCCTTGTAGCGATCGGCCCCCTTGACGGTCTCTGACATGGTTTTGCTTCCTTGATTGACGTTGGTGCCGCTCAGGCGGCCTTGGCTTTGCCCATGACGGGATCGAGCGCGCCCGAGGCATAGCGCCGGGCCATATCGGACATCGGGATGACCTCGAGCAGCCCGGCCTGGCCCGCCGTGCCGAATTCCTCGAAGCGCTGGGCACACAGCTTTTCGAGCGCGTCCATGGCAGGCTTGAGGAACTTCCGGGGGTCGAACTCGGCCTTCTTCTCCATTGCCACCTTGCGGAACTGTCCGGTCATCGCCATCCGACAGTCGGTGTCGATGTTGATCTTGCGGACCCCGTGGCGGATACCCTCCTGGATCTCCGAGACCGGCACGCCCCAGGTCTGGGGCATCTCGCCACCATGCTCGTTGATGATGTCCTGCAGATCCTGCGGCACCGAAGAGGAGCCGTGCATCACCATGTGCGTCTCGGGCAGCCGCTCGTGGATCGCCCGGATGACGTCCATGGCGAGAATGTCGCCAGTCGGCTGGCGGGTGAACTTGTAGGCGCCGTGGCTGGTGCCGATCGCGACCGCCAGCGCATCGACTTTGGTGCGCGCCACGAAGTCGAGCGCTTGCTCGGGGTCGGTGAGCAACTGCTCCTTGGCGAGCGCGCCCTCGGCCCCCTGGCCGTCCTCGGCCTCGCCCATGCCGGTCTCGAGGCTGCCCAGGCAGCCGAGCTCGCCCTCGACCGAAACGCCCACAGCATGCGCGAATTCGGCGACCTTGGCGGTGATCGCGAGGTTGTAGTCGTAATCCGCCGGCGTCTTGCCGTCGGCCTCGAGCGAGCCGTCCATCATCACGCTGGTAAAGCCGTGCTGGATAGCCGAAAGACAGGTCGCCTCGTTATTGCCGTGGTCCTGGTGCAGGCAGATCGGGATTTCCGGATACATCTCGGCCAAAGCTTCGACCATCTTCCTGAGCATGAAATCGCCGGCATAGGAGCGCGCACCACGGCTCGCCTGGAGGATCACCGGTGCCGAGGTCTTCTTCGCCGCCTCCATGACGCCCAGCGCCTGCTCCATGTTGTTGATGTTGAAGGCCGGCACGCCGTAGCCGCGCTCGGCGGCGTGATCGAGCAATTGGCGCAAGGTGATCAGGGCCATGTCTGCTCCTCCTTTGGCTGTTTCAGCGCGAGCGGCGCGCGCGCTCGACCAGTTGCAGGATCATCGGCGTGAGGATCAGCTGCATGGCGAGGTCGAGCTTGCCACCCGGGATGACGATGGAATTGGCGCGGGACATGAAGCTGCCGGGGATCATCGCGACCAGGTAGCTGAAGTCGATGCCGCGCGGGTTCTTGAAGCGGATGACGACCATCGATTCGTCGGCGGTCGGGATCCAGCGCGAAACGAACGGGTTGGAGGTGTCGACCGTCGGAATCCGCTGGAAGTTGATGTCGGTTTCGGTGAATTGCGGGCAGATGAAGTGGATGTAGTCGGGCATCCGCCGCAAGATCGTCTCGGTCACTGCCTCGGTGGTGTAGCCGCGCGTGTCCCGATCGCGATGGATCTTCTGAATCCACTCGAGATTGAGCACCGGCACCACCCCGATCTTGAGATCGGCATGCTGCGCCACGTTGGCCGCCTCGCTCACCACGGCCCCGTGAAGCCCCTCGTAGAAGAGGAGGTCGGTGCCCTCCTCGAACGGCCGCCACTCGGTGAAGGTGCCGGGCGGGCTGCCATAGAGCTTGGCCTCGGCATCATCGTGGATATAGTGCCGGGTCTCGCCGCCCCCTGACTTGCCGTAGGCCGCGAAGGTCGCCTCGAGCTTCTCGAACAGATTGGCCTCGGGACCGAAATGGCTGAAATGCGGGTTGCCCGCCTCCGCGGCCTCCGCCATCGCCTGCTTCATCGCCATGCGGTCGAAGCGGTGGAACGCGTCGCCCTCGATATAGGCCGCATTGATGTCCTCGCGGCGGAAGATCTGGTCGAAGGTCTTCTTCACCGACGTGGTGCCGGCGCCGGACGAGCCGGTGACCGAGATGATCGGGTGCTGTGTGGTCATCGACGCTAACCTCGCGCGCTATAGAACAGGCCGCGTTGGCCGAAGAGCGGCGACCGTTCGCTGGTCGAGGGCGGGCCGGCATAATAGCGGGCCACCCGCTCGACCTTGTCGGCGGCGCCGAAGACCAGGGGTACCCGCTGGTGCAGGTCGTGCGGCACGAGATCGCGAATCCGCCGGACCCCGTCGGTGGCGGCACCACCTGCCTCCTCGATCAGCATGGCGATCGGGTTGGCCTCGTAGACCAGGCGCAGCCGGCCCTGCTCGTAGCCGGGCCGGCGGTCGGCCGGATAGAGAAAGACGCCGCCCCGATTGAGAATGCGTGACGCCTCGGCGACCAGCGATGCCAGCCAGCGGGTGTTGAAATTGCGCCCGCGCGGCCCCGTCACGCCCGCATTGCAGTCGTCGATATAGGCCCTGACCGCGGCGTCCCAGTGCCGATAGTTCGACGCATTGATCGCGAACTCGGCGCGCCCCTGCGGGATCGTCACCCGCGGGTTGGTGCAAATGAACACTCGCTCGCGGCGGTCCAGGGTAAAGAGCGCCGTGCCGTCGCCCAAGGTCAGCGCCAGCGTCGTCTGCGGCCCGTAGACCACCATCCCAGCCGCCAAATAACGGCGCCCTGCCTGTAGCACCACGGCCTCGGGCGCCAGACCGGTCATCGGAAGGATGCCGAAGATGGTGCCGACCGAAAGGTTGGTCTCGATATTCGATGAGCCGTCCAAGGGGTCGATGACGACGACCAGCGGCGCCTCGCCGTCCAGAACTTGCGCCGCCTCGTGCTCCTCCGAACCGGTCACCGCGACCGGCGCCCCGCGCAGAGCTGCCTGAAACAGCCGGTCGGCCACGACATCGAGGGCCGCCTGCGCGTCGCCGTCGGCATTGCTGCCGACGACCTCGGCGAAGCCTTCCCGCAACGGGCCGAGGCTGATCCGCTCGGCCAGATCGGCCGCGGTCCGACTGAGTGACAGCACGACCTCGGCGATTTCCGCGCGCGGCGCACCCGCGGTCGCGCGGGCCTTCCAGTGGTCGAGATGAGCGTCGAGATGCATGGCCTGTCGATCGCCTCCCCGCGATCGGATGAAGCTGTCGTCCTCTCTTGCACAGAGGGGGCGGCCGAGACATTCGGGTTGCTACACGCGGTTGCAGGAAAAGAAAAATCGAATTATCTTTCGCATGATGAAAGAAAACCTTTCACCGCGTGCCCGGGCCATCGGCCTGAAGCAGCTCCGCGCGCTGCGAGCCCTGGTCGAGACCGGCACCATCTCGGCGGCGGCCAGGTCCCTCAATGTGACGGCGCCGGCCGTGGGCCTGCATTTGCGCCAGCTCGAGGCACTCGTCGGCATGCCGCTGACCGAGCGCCACGCCCAGGGCCTCGCCGTCACCGCCGCCGGCAAGGAGCTGTTGAGCGCGCAGGCGCGCGTCGACGCGGCCCTGGCCGAATGCAGCGAAGCGCTCGACGCGCTGGGCAGTGTCGAGCGCGGCAAGGTCGCGGTCGGCGTCGTCAGTACCGCCAAGTATTTCGCGCCGTTTGCCCTCGCCGCCTTTCGCCACGAGCGGCCGCTGATCGACCTCAGGCTCACTGTCGACAATCGGGCCGGCACCGTCGAAGCGCTGCGCGACTTCGCCCTGGACTTCGCCGTCATGGGCCGGCCACCGGCCGACGTCCCGGTCGAGGCCGAGGTCATCGGCGACCACCCGCACGTCATCATCGCCCCGCCCAATCATCCGCTGGCCGGCAGGCGGCTCGACCTCGGGGTCCTGGCCGAGCAGATGTTCTTGATGCGCGAGGCCGGCTCGGGGACGCGTGCCTTGGCCGAGAAGCTCTTCGCCGAGGCCGGCCTCGAGCCCAAGGTCGGCATGGAGATCGACAGCAACGAGACGATCAAACAGGCGGTGATGGCCGGGCTCGGCATCGCCCTCTTGTCGGCGCACACCGTGGCCGCCGAACTGGCCGACCGCCGCGTCGTCAGCCTCGACTGCGCGGGCCTGCCCGTCATCCGCCAATGGCACGTGGTCAAGCATGCGGAAAAGCGTCTGCTCCCGGCCGGCCGCGCGCTCTGGCGCTTTCTCGCCGATCGGGGCGCCGACTACCTGCCGACGCTGCCGAACGGCACGCCCGCTAGGCCTTAGCCGCCACCACGATGATCTCGACGGTGTACTCGGGCGTCGCGAGCTTGGCCTCGCCACAAGCCCGGGCCGGTGGGTTCGCCGGATCGACCCAGGCATCCCAGACGGCGTTCATCTCGGCGAAATCCTTCATGTCGGCGAGCCAGATGACCGCCTGCAACAGCCGCGATTTGTCGCTGCCGGAATCGGCCAGGAGCTTGTCGATCTTGGCCAATATGTCCTGTGTCTGCTGCGTCACGCTGGCGCCGGCCGTGCCGACCTGCCCCGCCAGCCAGACCATGCCGCCATAGCTCACCGACTGGCTCATCCGCGGGCCCTTCTCGAGCCTGATGATGTCGCTCATGATTGTCGTCCCCTCGTTTTCCGGGTTGTGCTTGCCGGGCAGTCCTAGTCAGCCGGCCGCCTGCTGACCATCCCGAAAGCCGCCGAGCCCCGAAAGCCGCCGAGCAGGGCCTCGAGGTTCGTCCCGAGCTCGGGGCAGAGATAGCCGCCCTCCTGGACGATGACGGTCGGCAAGCCGATTCCGGCACAGAGCCGCCCGATCCGACCGAACCCCTCGGTCGTCACGGCCAGGCCACCGAACGGATCGCCGGCGAAGGCATCGAGCCCGGCGGCCAGCACCAGCACATCAGCGCCGAAGCGACGCACCTGGGCCAGCCCCTGCTCGAGCGCGGCCAGAAACCCCGCGTCGCCGGTGCCGAGCGGCAGCGGGAGGTTGAGGTTGTAGCCCAGACCCGCCCCCTCACCGCGCTCGTGCGCATGGCCCCAGAAGAAGGGGTAGAAGGCATGCGGGTCGACATGCACCGACACGGTGAGCACATCGCCCCGCGCATAAAAGATGCCCTGCGTGCCGTTGCCGTGATGCAGGTCGACGTCGAGCACCACCGGCCGCCGCCCGGCCGCGAGACAGCGCGCGGCGGCGATGGCGCTGTTGTTCAAAAAGCAAAACCCGCCGGCCATGTCGGCATAGGCGTGATGCCCGGGCGGCCGGCAGAGCGCATAGGCCGAAGGCGCCCCGGCGAGCACCAGATCGGCCGCTGCAATCGCTGTCTGCGCACTCCAATAGGCGGAATGCCAAGTCTCCGCCCCGATCGGACAGGCCGTGTCGGCCTGATGATAGCCGGCTCGGCCCACCGGATGGTCCGGATAAGTCGCCGTCCGCCGGTCGGCATGGACATTGGGTATCACCTCGGCCGACGCACCCGGGAGAACCTGCCACTCGGCATGGATCGTCTGCAAAAAAGCCAGATAGTCGGCAGAATGAACCGCCGTGATCGGCCCGATCCCCTGGTCCGTGGGCGCCTCGACCGCGAGCCCCATTCGAGCTGTGCCGCCCAGCAGCGCGTCGATCCGCGCCGGCTGCTCCGGACTCGGCTGCGGGCTGCCGCGCACCAGAAATTGCCGCGGATCGTGCTGCCGTTGCGCCTCGTGAAAGACGACCTTCACGGCTCCTGCCCCAGCGCCGCTAAAGCCGCCCCTTCGAGGAAGGCGGGCCGCTCGTTGTCCGGCAGGATGAAGCCGAGGCGCTGGTAGAACGCGCGCGCGTCGCTGTTGCCGTCATAGACGAGCAGCGTCAGGTAAGCGGCACCCCAACCGGCCGCGGCATCACGGCTCACCGCCGCGAGCAGCCGCCGGCCGATCGCCTGGCCGCGCGCCTCGGGCACCACATAGAGGTCCTGGACATAGACGCCGGACGCACCGCGCGTCGTGGAGAAGGTGGGAAAGTAGCTGGCGAGGCCGACCGCCTGCTCGCCATCCAGCGCGAGCATCGTCCACAACAGCCGATCTTCCCCGAAACCGTGCCGCAGGATCGAAGCTTCGGTCGACCGGAATTTCTCGCCCTCGCCCAGCGTGTCGGCCAGCGCCCGCAGCAAGGTCACGATCACCGCCGCATCCCCCGGTACCGCCGCGCGGATCTCGATGTCCGGCATCAGCCGTCGCCGGGCAAAGTGGCACAATCACGGCCGCGCAAGGCGAGCGCCACGGTCTCGCCCTCGGCGAACGGCCGCTCGTCGATCATGTTGACCGCCTGCAACTGCCGCTCGCCGACCCGGACGAAATAGCGCGCCGCCTGGCCCTGATAGTCGACCGTGTCGACCACCGCCGGCACCGTCACCGTGCCCTCGGCCACCCGGGTCCCGGGGGCGATGAGCTTCAGCTTCTCCGCCCTGACCACGAGCTTGGCCCGCACCCCCTG